>CAZSPX010000094.1:0-10451 GCA_964608885.1 uncultured Anaerolineaceae bacterium
TGCGGGCGGGTTTCACGCTTTAGAGTTTCCCGGCGGTTCCGGACCTATTCCTAAAGGACACACATATGAAAGACCTCCTACGCCAGATCGCGGTGATCCTTACCACGCTCTTCATGCTTGTCGTTAACGGGCTGGCCAACGCCCTGCCCCTCAACGGTCAGAACACCGGCGAGATCTCCGACCGGTTCAACGTGTACTTCGTCCCGGCGGGGTATGTATTCGCCATCTGGGGAGTGATCTACCTCGGCATGATCGCCTTCAACGTTTTCCAGGCACTCCCCGCCCAGCGCGAGAATCCCCGCCTGCGCGCGGTGGGGTGGTGGGTGGCCCTGGGGAATCTTGCCAACGGCGCGTGGATCTTCCTCTGGCACTACAACCAGTTCCTGCTCACCCTCCCGGTCATGCTCGTCCTGCTCGGCACGCTGATCATCACCTACCTGCGGCTGGGCACCGGGCGGACAAAGGCCTCCGCGGCAGAGACCTGGGCCGCGCGCCTGCCCTTCAGCATCTATCTCGGCTGGATCACGGTGGCGACCATCGCCAATGCAACCGACGTCCTGGATTACATCCGCTGGAACGGCTTCGGCCTGGCGCCCGAGGTCTGGATGAGCATCATGCTCGCCGCGGTGCTGGTGATCGCGACGGCGATGAGCTTCTCACGGGGCGACGCGGCGTACGCCCTCGTCCTGCTCTGGTCGCTGGCGGGCATCGGGATCAAGCACGCCGCGGTGACTGCCGTGGCTTACCCCACATGGGTCGTGTTCGGCCTGGTCGCCCTCGGGCTGGCAGGGGCGTTCCTCTGGCGCAGGCGGGGCCCGGCATCCACGTAGAACGGAGGGAACATGCCCAAGGTGGAGCTTAATACACCCGCCCCGCAGTTCTCACTCCCCAACTTCGAGGGGGAGACCGTCCGTTCCACCGATTTCATCGGCAGGGCCAACCTCCTGCTGGTCTTCAACCGCGGCTTCACCTGACCGTTCTGCCAGCGGCACATGGCGCAGTTGCGCCAGGACCATGACCGGTTCGTGGAGCTCGATACGCAGATCATCGTCGTCGGGCCGGAGGATGCGGAGACCTTTCGCGACTACTGGCGCGAGCACAAGCTGCCCTTCATCGGCCTGCCGGACCCGCGGGCCAGCGTGCTGAAGCTCTACGGGCAGGAGGTCAATATCTTCAAACTCGGGCGCATGCCGGCGCAGGTCATCGTGGACAGGAACGGCATGGTCCGCTTCGTCCACTACGGCCACTCGATGGCGGACATCCCCCCGAACGACGAAGTCCTTGCGCTGCTCCAACCCCTGAACGCATAGGAGGAAACACCCATGACGATCTGGCTCATCCTGAAGTACATCGTTGCGGTCGTCACCGCCGGGACGGGCGTGTTCGCGCTGTTCGCGCCCACCGCCATTTATGGCTTCACCGGGCTGAACGCGACCGGCGCGCGCGGCATCTCGGAGATACGCTCCATCTTTGGCGGGCTGTTCATCGCGCTGGGCGTCGTGCCGTTCTTCCTCGGCAAGCCGGGCTGGCAGATGCTGGGCTGGGGGTACGCTGCCATTGCCCTCGTTCGGCTGGTATCCATCTTCTTCGACAAATCCACCGAGCAGTCGAACCTTGTCAGCCTCGCCATCGAGGTGGTGTTCGCCATCCTCCTGCTCATCAGGAACTGAGCCATGACCGTCCGCATACTCACCGACAGCACCTGCGACCTGCCGGCGGGGGAGGCGGCCGCGCTGGGCATTACCATCCTCCCGATGTATGTGCACGTGGAGGGACAGGACTATCTCGACGGCATAGACATGACACGCGAGGAGTTCTACCGCCGCCTGCCTGCCTTCCGCGAGCATCCCAGTACGGCGGTGCCTTCGCCGCAGAAGTTCCGCGCGCTGTACGACTCCCTGGCCGAGGAGGGCGCGGATGAGATCCTCTCGATCCACCTCTCCTCCTCGCTCAGCGCGGTGGTGAACGTGGCACAGAGCGCGGCGAATGAGACCACATCGGCGCGCGTGACGGTGCTGGATTCGCGCCAGCTCTCGCTGGGCACAGGGTTCCTCGCCGCGGCCGCCGCAAAACTGGCGCAGGGTGGATACACCGTTTCCGGGATGCTTCCCATCCTCGAGGCGCAGATCCGGCGCACGCATGTCTTTGCCGCGCTGGACACGCTGGAGTTCCTGCGGCGGAGCGGGCGCATGAACGCGGTGATGTCCGTGCTGGGCGAGCTGCTGCAGATCAAGCCCCTGCTCAAGATGTACGACGGGGTCTCCAGCGCGGAGCGCGTCCGCACGGGGATGCAGGCGGTGCGAAGGCTGGTGGAGCTCCTGCGCGAGCAGGCGCCTTTTGAGCGCCTCGCGCTGCTCCACTCCGCCGCACCCGAACGCGCCCTCGCCCTGCTCGAGGAGGTGCGCCCGCTCCTCCCTGCCGGCGAGACCTGGATGGAGATTATCAACCCGGTGCTGGGCGCCCACATCGGCCCCGGCGTGATCGGCTTTGCCTGCGTCTCGCAGGCCTGAAAGGGAACGCGCCTGCCCTTTCTTTCCGCTCTCGCTCCTCGACGGGCTGCCCGGCTTCTATTTCGAGGCGGCGGGTGATGCCCGGCTGAGGCGCTTCAGGGCCGGTCTGGCTGCCCTGAGTACCAGGCGCGCACAAGCGCGTTCCTCCCCTGGCCGCCCCAATTCACGGGCGTGATCTCATCTTAATTCCCTTTTTGTGCCCTTTGGCACGGTCAGGGTTGTCAAGTTGCAATTTAGCCTGTATAATCACGGCTACCATTTTTCTCTATCGGAGTCAGCCAGTGACGGACCAATTTGATGCCCTGAAGGGCGAGGGGGACGCGGATGCGAACAACCCGCAGGGCGAACCCAACCACCAAAGCATGGAATCCCTTTTGGAAAGCGAGTCCATCAATGTAGATCTGCCCCAGGTGGGCGAGATCCGCAAAGGGACAATTGCCAGCCTTGGTGCCAACCAGATCCTTGTCAGCATCGGCGCCAAGTCTGAAGGCGTCATTGCCGGCCGGGAGATCGAGTCGTTGACCGAGGAGGAGCGCAGCGCCCTCCAGGTCGGGCAGCAGGTGGATGTCTATGTGATCAACCCCGAGGACGCCAACGGCAACGTGGTGCTCTCGTTCAAGCGCGCCCAGGAGCAGCTCTCGTGGGGCAGCGTTGAGAAGATGATCAGCGAAGAGACCGTCGTGGACAGCAAGGTCATCGGCTTCAACAAGGGCGGCCTCATCGTGCCGGTCGGCGGGCTGCGCGGCTTCGTGCCCGCCTCGCAGATCAGCGCGCTGCGCCGCAGCCAGGCCACGGGCGAGACCCCCGAGCAGCGCTGGCAGAAGATGGTCGGCGACCCGATCTCGGTGCGCATCATCGAGGTGGACCGCGAGCGCCGCAGGCTGATCCTTTCGGAGCGCGCCACCAGCAACGAGTCCCGCCAGTCCATCAAGGACCGCGTCATCAGCGAGCTGGAAGAGGGCAAGGTCTACACGGGCCGCGTCACCTCCCTGGCCGATTTCGGCGCCTTCGTGAACATCAACGGCGCGGACGGCCTGGTGCATCTCTCCGAGCTTTCCTGGGACCGCATCCAGCACCCCAAAGAGCTGCTGGAAGTGGGCCAGGAGGTCAAGGTCAAGGTCATCAACATCGACCGCGAGAAGCGCCGCATCGGCCTTTCGCTGCGCGCCCTGCAGGACGATCCCTGGACCAGCCGCGTGGAGAAGTTCAGCGTCGGGCAGCTCGTGGAAGGCGTCATCACCCGCCTGACCAAGTTCGGCGCCTTCGCCCGCCTGGAAGGCGACATCGAGGGCCTGATCCACATCTCCGAGATCAGCGACCACCGCATCGAGCACCCCCGCGAGGCGCTGCGCGAAGGCGATGTCAAGACCCTGCGCATCATCCGCATCGAGCCGGACCAGCACCGCATCGGCCTGAGCCTGCGCAAGGTGGATTCAGCCGCCTTCGCCGACAAGGACTTCAAGATGCTGGCCGAGCAGTTCCACAGCGAGTCTGACGAAGAACCGCAGGAGCCGCAGGAGATGCAGGAGCCGCAAGCGCCTGTCATGGAAGAGCCCCAGGAAGAACCAACAGACGAGCAGAAGCCGGCTCCCCCTGAGGAAACCCAGGGCGGGGACGAGGCCTGAAACCCAGAGAGCGCACCCCCCGGTGCGCTCTTCATTATCATGCCCCTCATTGTCGATTCGCATAACGATATTGCCTGGAACATGCTGGCCTACCGGCGCGACTACACCCGCCCGGTGGAGGAGACGCGCCGCCTGGAGGCCGGGACGCGCGTCCGCGAGCTGTGTGACGACGCCCTGCTGGGCTGGCCGGAATACCAGCGCGGCTCGGTGGCGGTGGTCTTTGCCACGCTCTACGCGCCGCCCTGGCGCTTCGTCCACAACGAGCTGGAGCAGCCCTACGCCTACCGCACCTCGGACGAGGCCAACCGCGTCTACCGGCAGCAGCTTCTCACCTATCACCGCCTGGCAGATGAAAGGCCCGATGCCTTCCGCCTGGTGAGGCGGCGGGGCGAGCTGGAGGAAGTGCTTGACCACTGGGAGGGCGGGGAGCAGGCCGGACCGCATCCGGTGGGATTGGTGCCGCTCATGGAAGGCGCCGACGGCATCCGCACCCCGGCCGAGCTGGAGGAATGGCACGAGCTGGGGCTGAGGCTGATCGGCCTGGCCTGGGTGGCGACGCGCTACTCCGGCGGCTGGAGGGAGCCGGGTCCGCTCACGCCGGAGGGCCGGGAACTGCTCAAGGCCATGGCCGACCACGGCTTTACGCTGGACCTGAGCCACATGGACGAGCCGGCCATGCTGGAGGCGCTCGAGCGATATCCCGGGCCGGTGGCGGCCACGCACGGCAACTGCCTGGCGCTGCTGCCCGGATTCCCGACCAACCGCCAGTTCTCGGACCGCGTGCTGCGCGGCCTGATCGAACGCGACGGGGTGGCCGGGGTGGTGCCCTTCAACGGCTATCTCAAGACCGGCTGGCTGGCGGGGAAGAGCCAGCGCGAGGAAGTGGGCCTCGAGACGGTCGTCGATCACATCGACCACATCTGCCAGCTGGCCGGGGATGCGCTGCATGCCGGCATCGGCTCGGACTTCGACGGCGGCTTTGGCCTGCAATCCGTGCCGCCGGAGATCGACAGCGTGGCCGACCTGCAAAAGATCCGCCCGCTGCTGCTGGAGCGGGGTTATACTGAAGAGGATGCCTCCAACATCCTGGGCGGGAACTGGATCGCCCGCCTGAGGAGAGACCTGCCCGCATGACGCCCACTCCCATCCCTGCTGCAACCCGCGTGGATACCATTCGCCGCTTTGAAACCGGCACGCGGGCGCGCGTGCGCATGGGGCTGGGGGCCACCCTGTTCGGACTGTTCGTTTTCCTGGTGGGGGCCAAGCCGGGTTGGTTCGGCTGGGACCGCAGTCCCGTGGTGGGCTTTGTTCAGATCGCAGTGTTCCTGGTGGGGCTGGCCATCATCTGCATCGGGGGCTATACCGGGCTGCTGGCGCTCTGGAAGGGCGAGCAGCGCTCCATCGCAGCGGATATCGGCACGCGGCTGGTGAGCACGGGGTACGTGGTGGCGGTCTTTGCGGGCATGGCGGATGTGTTCGGCATGGGCTCGCACCTGCGCCCGGCCATCCCGTACTTCGGCCCGCTGCAGGCCGGGGGCGTGCTGGCCGCCGAGGTCACCATTGCCATCGGGTTCCTGCTCCTGATCCCCTATCACACACATCCTGCACGGTCCTGATCTCCTGCATCAAAAAACGTAAATGAATGAGGGGCTTGCTTTGTCACCTTCTGCGCGGCGAAGGGAGATGCACAGATCTTATTCATCTGTGCGTTTTATATTTACATTGTAGCGATTTGCACTATAATAAAAACAAGGGTTGTATCAACATCGAATCACTAAAAAACAAAAAGGAGATGCACATGAAACTCGTTGACATCGAAGGGATCGGCCCGGCCTTCGCGGCCAAACTGGCCAAGGCGGGCATCCGCTCGCTGGAGATGCTGCTGAAGAAAGGCGCCACCCCGGCCGGCCGCAAGGAGATCGCCATGATGTCGGGCATCGGCGATGCCCTCATCCTGGAGTGGGTGAACCTGGCCGACCTGTTCCGCATCAAGGGCGTGGGCAGCGAATACTCCGACCTGCTCGAGGAAGCCGGCGTGGACACGGTGGTGGAGCTCTCGAAGCGCGCCGGGGCCAACCTGTTCAAGAAGATGACCCAGGTCAACATGGAGAAGAAGCTCGTCCGCAAGATGCCCACCGCCGCGCAGGTGGAAGGCTGGATCCAGCAGGCCAAGAAGCTGCCGCGCGCCATCAAGTATTAGAGCGCGTATTCCAGGCAAATGAAAACAGCCCCGTCCGACAGGCGGGGCTGTTTCGTTGGCAGGGTGGTTGCGCCTTCGGTCGCCGGGGGGAACGACTGAAGTCGTTACTACGCGGGTCACACCGCGATCAATCCCTGCCTCACGCCCTGGCGCACGGCCTCGGCGCGGTTGTTCACATTCAGTTTTGTATAGATGGACGACACGTGAAACTTGACGGTATGCTCGGTGATGCCCAGCGCGGCCGCGATCTGCTTGTTCGCCAGCCCCTGGGCCAGCAGGCCGAGCACCTCCATCTCGCGGTCGCTCAGCGGCTGGGTCTCGCCGTCCGGGAGAAGAGGGCGCGGCGCGAAGAAGCGCGGCGTGCCCACCAGCAGACCCTCGGCCAGCGCGTGGACCGCGGCGACCAGCTCCTCACGCGAGGCTTCCAGGGGCAGCGCGCCCCAGGCCGCCGGCAGGCGTGTGAAAGCCGAGGGGGGAGGCGGGTTGTCGCTGAGCAGGAGCAGGGCCGTGCCGCCCTCGAGCTTCAGATCGGGCAGGGAGCCGGAGACCGGGGCATAGACCAGCACGTCGGCTTCGGCCCCGGCGAACTCGGGGGAATCCAGCCGGTCGCCCTCGCCCACCACCTCCAGGCCGGGACCGTCCAGCAGGTGGCGCAGTCCCAGGCGCAGGGCAGGGACCGGGGCGACCAGCAGGATGCGCCTCAAATCACTTCCTTTCGCCCGGGGTCACCTTGAGGGTCTGGGGCTGCCCGCCGCGCAGGATCTCCACGCTCACGGGCCTGCCCACCACGTCGCCGTGCAGGGCGCCGAACAGGTCGTCCGCATCCCGCAGGGATTCGCCGTTGATGCCCGTCAGGATGTCGCCGACCAGCAGCCCGCCCGTTTTGGCCGGGCCGCCATCCTCCAGCCAGAGGATGAGCAGGCCGTTCTCCACGGGCTGGGTGCGCACGCCCAGGTAGCCGCGCTTGACCGCGCCGTGCTCGGCCAGGGACTGGGCGATCTCCCAGGCTGCCCGGGCAGGGATGGTGAGGGCCTCGCCGCGCGTCAGGCCGGAGGTGTTGAGGCCGAGCAGCGCGCCGGAGGCATCCACGAGGGGGCCGCCTGAGAAGCCGGGATAGGGGACGGTCTCGGTCTGGTAGAACTGGTCGAGCAGGCCGCCGCGCCAGGTGCGCGCCGGGCCGTTGATGGCGATGAGGATGCCGAAGGAGGCCTGCACCCCGGCGGGGGAGGGCCGGCCCAGGGCCAGCACAACCTGCCCCACTTTGGGGGCGGGGGCGGCCTTGGCGGGCGTGAGGGCTTTCTCGGCCAGACGCAAAACGGCCAGGTCGCTGCCGGGGTCGCGTCCCGCCAGCGAGGCGGGCAGGGTCTTCCCATCGGGCAGGCCGACGCGCAGGTCCTCCTCGCGCGTGACGACGTGGTCGGCCGTCAGGACGAGGTCGGGGGCGAAGGCGATGCCGCTGGCGGGATAGCGCTTGCGCGCGTCCACCAGCAGGGTATAGGCGGAGGCGGCCTCGACGGCGGCGGTAAGGGCGTCCGAGAGATCGGTCAATGCGTTGGGCATGGGTGGGTCCTTTCAGAATATAACATGGATTAGAGGATGTCATTGCGAGCGGCGCTCTGCGCCGCGAAGCAATCTCCTTATTTAGGAGGGGGTTGCTTCCCCGCCTCCCTCGCTTCATTTCGGGAGGATATGCGGGGGGTTGCAACGACACGTTAACTCTATACCCAACGGGTTCATGGCGCATCAGGGGAACGGGGAGGCGGGAGACTGCCCGTTCGGGGAGGGGTCGAGGTATGAGTGTTTGTGAACAAGCTTGCGGAGGCCTATAATGAAAGAGGAGGGAATCATGGCCGCGAAGAAAAGTCTCTTCACGCTGCGCCTGGTGCTGAGCCTGCTGGTGGTGCTGGTAGCCGGACCGCTCCTCCCCATGATCATCTCACGGGACTGGCGCTGGCCCGAGGCGTGGCTGTATGCCCTGGGCATGGTCCTGACGTTCATCCTCAGCCGCGCACTGGCAAGCCGCCGCCACCCGGACCTGATCGCCGAGCGCGCCCGCTTCATGGAGGCGCGGGACACCAAGCCGTGGGACAAGGTCCTTGCGCCGGCGCTGGGGTTCGTGTGGATCCTGATGATCGCCGTGGCGGGGGTGGAACGCTACTTCCAGGGGCCGTTCGGGTTCCCGCTGGCGGTAAAGATCATTTCGGGGGTGATGATCGTGCTGGGATACTGGATCTCCTCGTGGGCGCTGATCGAGAACCGCTTCTTCTCGGGGACGGTGCGCATCCAGAGCGAGCGCGGGCACCGCGTGGTCTCCACGGGGCCGTACCGCTTTGTGCGGCATCCGGGCTACCTGGGCGGGCTGCTTCTCTACATGTTCACGCCGTCCTGGTACGATTCGGTGTGGGCGTTCCTCCCGGCGCTCCTGCTGGCGGTCGTGGTGGTGGTGCGCACCGCGCTGGAGGACCGCACGCTGCAGGAGGAGCTGCCGGGGTATCGCGAGTTCGCCGCCCGGACGCGCTACCGCCTGCTGCCGGGGGTGTGGTAGAGGAGCAGGAGGCCACAGCCATTTGCCACTCCGCTGCGCCCCGGAAGAGGATAACAAAAACCCTCCCCGGGGGGAGGGTTGGGTGATACGCCAGGCTCAAATCTGCGAGGGCTGTCAGGCGAAGCTGCGGGGCTGTTTGGCCGCCTCCCTGAAGTGCTTGCGGATCTTTGCGCTGATCTGCGGTCCGGTCATCTTATCCGCGGGCTCCACCTCGGTGGCGGGGGGGAGCAGGTGGGCCAGGGCGAGGCGCTTTTCCAGCTCGTGCTTGGCCTCCCCGGGGCCGAAGATCAGGAGAGCCTGTGCGCCGCGCAGGTAAGCGATCACATTCGTGTAGTATTTCAGGAGCTGCTCCTCCACCTGCCGGTCGAGCTGGTCGTCTCCTTTCTGATACTGCGCGCTGTAGGGGGATTTTGGGTGGGTTGCGCCGTGGTAGCGGCTGTGCCTGGACAAGTTGGATTCGACCTCCCGGACCTCTTCCCCCGCTTCGCTGAGGATCACGATCACGGCCCGCTTGTGGTCGATCCACAAACCGACTTCCTTCCTCACTGGTGCCTCCTTCGGGTCAAAGGACTGTGCCAATTCCATTATACAGCGATTGAAGATGAGAATTTCACCCCCCATTGGCGGGGGGATTTATAATAGGGCAAAAACCGCACAAGCACGGGCATCAGGAGTTTTCGGGCATGGCTGCAGGGTACGAGGTACAGGTCGAGGAGGCGTTCCGGGTCTATTTCAACCGGCGGAGGCAGTACGTCTCCGTGTTCCTGCACGAGGTCAGCCCGCAGACCTTTCACCGGCGGGGCGGGGGGCGCTGGGGGTATTACATCGCCGCCGAGGTGCGCGGCAGGGTGGGCAAGTTTGGCGAGCTGCACTTTGTCCTGGACCGGGTGCGCCCGGACGTGGTGGCGCACGAGCTGCTCCACCTGCTGGCGGACCGCATGCGCGCCCGCGGCATGGTCTGGTGCGAGCGGAACGAGGAGCGCGTGGCGCTCATGTTCGACGAGCTGACGCGCGCCTTCTGGCGCGAGTGGCACAAGCAGTATTACTAATGTGTCGTTGCGAGCGGCGCGCAGCGCCGCGAAGCAACCCCCTCATTGGAGGGAATGCGTCAGGATATCCATATGGCGGAGGCTTCCCTCTGCTTTGCTTCGGGGCGGTCGCTGACGGTATGCTGCGCCCCCACATCACGAGACCTTAGGGTCTTTTTTGTTTATTAATCTCAATAAGTCTCTCGAGCAGCCGGCGTATGTATCCGCCTTTGATCGCTGTTTCCCAGTGTCCATCCGAGAAACGCTCGCCGCGCACGCAGAAGGTCAGCATGGTCTTGACCTGCGCGAGCGAGGCGGTCCTGACCAGGTTCTCATCTTCGAGCATTTCGCCGGCATTTGCAGAGACATAGTTGTAATCCAGCCAGTGCTCGTTCCCCAGCAGATGGAAGAACTCCTCGGTCAGCGGGTCGTATTGGGGATAGGGCATGTGGATGACGCCATTTTTATCGGGTGTTCCGCCCTCCCACTTGATGACGGGAGAGAATCCCTCCGCATACAGGCGCGGGAGGTAGGCGGTGAGCT
>CAZSPX010000095.1:0-10320 GCA_964608885.1 uncultured Anaerolineaceae bacterium
GCCCCTTCGGCGCGCTGGACATGGCCGGCAACGTCTGGGAATGGGTCGCGGACCTGTATGCAGCCAATTACTATGCCTCCTCCCCCGCCTCAGACCCGACCGGCCCGGCAGATAATTTCGGCCGCTACCAGCGCGTGATACGCGGTGGATCCTTCCAGGACGAGTTCATCAGCCTGCGCCTCTCCAACCGCGGCAACGAGCTGGGGCCCAACCCCAACGCCGCCTACGGCAGCCTGGAGATCGAAGGCAAGAGCTCGGTGAAGATCGGCTTCCGCTGCGCCTCCGGTGAATAATGTCGCTGCTTTGAATGGGAACGATCCATTCCCTGTTGTCTGAAATAAATATCACACTGCATGGACTTGCACTCTTACCCCAATTAATTGACACCTGCCAGTCACTATGGTACACTCGCGTGACAATTAAACAGCCCCATAAAGGCGCTCTTATCCAGAGAGGCGGAGGGACCGGCCCTATGATGCCTCGACAACCGGTCGGCGTAAAAACCGATCACGGTGCCAATTCCGGCAGGCGGATGTTCTGGTAGATGAGAGGGCACATGCCTTACGTGTAAATTGCCCTTTCGTTCGTCTGAAGGGGCAATTTCTTTTCTCAAGGAGACCCATCCTCAATGAGCAATACCTTCATGTCTTCCCCCAAACTTTTGTTCACCTCCGAATCGGTGACAGAAGGCCACCCCGACAAGCTGTGCGACCAGGTATCGGATGCAGTGCTGGATGCCTGCCTCGAGCAGGATCCGCGCTCGCGCGTGGCGTGTGAGACGGCCACCAAGACCGGTTATGTGATGCTGCTGGGCGAGATCACCACCCAGGCCAACTTCAACTATGACGATCTGGTGCGCAAGGTCGTCCTCGACATCGGCTATGACGCCACCGACAAGGGCTTTGACGGCAATTCCTGCGGCGTGCTGGTGGCCATCGCCAAGCAGTCCGGCGATATCGCCATGGGTGTGGACAAGGCCCAGGAGGCCAAGAACGGCGAGATGACCGAGACCGAGATCGAGGCCATCGGCGCAGGCGACCAGGGGATGATGTTCGGCTTTGCCTGCAATGAAACCAAAACCCTCATGCCCATGCCCATCTACCTGGCGCACAAGCTGGCGCGCTGCCTGAGCGAGGTCCGCAAGAGCGGCACTCTGCCCTGGCTGCGGCCGGACGGCAAAAGCCAGGTTACGGTCGAATACGCCTTTGGCAAGCCCAGGCGCATCGACACCGTCCTGGTCTCCACCCAGCATGCGCCCGATATCTCCCAGGAGGAGATTCGCAGGGCCATCATTGAGCACGTGATCACCCCCGTGCTGCCGACCGACATGGTGGACAAGGATCTCAAGATCTACACCAACCCGACCGGGCGATTCGTGATGGGCGGCCCCATGGGAGATGCGGGTCTGACGGGCCGCAAGATCATCGTCGATACCTACGGCGGCATGGGCCGCCACGGCGGCGGCGCCTTCAGCGGCAAGGATCCCACGAAGGTGGACCGCTCGGCAACCTATGCGGCCCGCTATGTGGCCAAGAACATCGTGGCAGCCGGGATTGCCGACCGGGTGGAAGTGCAGGTGGCCTATGCCATCGGCGTGGCCCACCCGCTCTCCGTCAATGTGGAGACCTTCGGCACGGCAGTGATCCCCGATGACAAGATCTCGGCGCTGATCAGCGAGAATTTCGACCTTCGTCCGGGAGCCATCCTGCGCGACCTCGGCCTGCGAAAACCGATGTATCGCCAGACCGCCTCCTACGGCCATTTTGGCCGTGATGACATCGAGTTCCCCTGGGAGCGCACCGACAAGGCCGTCGCTTTGAAAAAGGCAGCCGGCCTCTAGAATAAAACCGGACGGCCGCTCGTTGAGCGGCCGTCCTGATTAAGAGCCTCTGTCAGCTGGCAGCGATCTGCCGTTACCGCCGGTGGAGAGTCCTAGACATCCCTTTCCTCCCGATCACGGCAGCTCCAGCCCGTGTGCCTGGAGCAGAGCTTCATCCTTCAGCAGCTCCTCCGTGGAAGCATCCGCAACCACCCGGCCTTCATCCATCACGATCGTGCGCGGGAACAGCTCCCGCACCATCGCCATATCATGCGTGGAGACCAGCATGGTGATGGGCAGTTCGTGCAGCAGGTGGATTAATTTCCGGCGGGCGCGCGGGTCCAGTCCGGCGGTCGGCTCGTCCAGCACCAGGATGCCCGGGTTCATGGAGAGGACCGTCGCAATGGCGATGCGTTTCTTTTCACCCACGCTCAGGTGGTGGGACAGCCGGTCCCGGTAGGCGCTCATCTGCACGGCCTCCAGCGCCTGTTCCACCCTCTGGCGCACTTCCGCCTCGGGCAGGCCCATGTGCAGCGGCCCGAAGGCCACATCCTCGAAGACCGTCGGGGAAAAGAGCTGGTCATCCGGGTTCTGGAACACCAGCCCCACCATCCCGCGGATCAGGGGCAGGTTCTCCGGCAGCACCGGCAGCTCCCCGACTGTGACCGTCCCTTTCCCTGTCAGGATCCCGTTGAGATGCAGCATCAGGGTGCTTTTTCCGGCGCCGTTCGGCCCCACCAGCGCCGCCTTGTCTCCCTGGCGCAGGCGCAGCGAGACCCCCACCAGGGCGGTGTGCCCGTCGGGATAGGCATAGCTCAGGTCTTCAATGCAGATGACGTCCCCTTTGAAATCGGGGACCTGGTATTTTCGGGAGGGATGTTCAACAGGCATCAGATACTTCCAAGCAGGTGAGTGATCAATAACAGGGCCAGCGCAGCCGCCGCCCAAACCCAATCCCGCGGACGCAGGGTGTGAGGGTTGAGGGTGCGCAGGCGGCCGTCGTACCCGCGTGAGAGCATGGCGTTATAGATGCGGTCGCTGCGCTCGTAGCTGCGCAGGAAAAGCTGCCCCGCCATGTTTCCGGCCACGCCTCCCCGCCACAGGAGGCCTCCCCCGGCGCGCCTCCCCGGCTGCGCCGCGGATCGCGACTGCCGGGCGCGCATCAGGCGGATGACCTCATCCGTCAGCACGAACAGGTAACGGTACAGGAAGGCGATGATGGTCGTCAGGATGGCCGGCACGCGCAGGTGCTCCAGCGCGTGGACCAGGTCGGGGAAGCGCGTCACCGCCACCAGCAGGATGGCCGCCTGCACCGAGAGCCAGGAGCGGATCAGGATGCTGGCAAAGCGCAGCACCCCCGCCTCCGTGGGGATGACCGTCCAGGCGCCAAGATGCCATTCCGCCAGGGGCCGCCCGGGGATGGAGAAGATGGCCGTGATGGCCGCCAGGGCGAACGGCAGCGCGACAAAGGAGCGCCGGAATGTGAAGCCCACCCCCAGGCGGGAAAGCAGGTTCAGCCCCAGCAGGTACAGCCATGCCAGGCCGAACGCCAGCCAGGCTCCGTCCGGCAGGAGCACATTGGAGAGGATGAAACCGACCGTGACCACCACCTTGAGGCGCGGGTCCAGCCGGTGCAGGAAGCTCCCGGCTTCATGGTAGCGGTCGAACGCGTGTGCGTGCATGGGCTCAGGCAGCCGGTTTTCGATTCAGCAGGCGTCCGGCAAGATACGCCATCCCCAGCACCACCAGCACCCCCACGGCTCCGGCCGCGATCTTGGAGAGCGAGGCCGAGGCCAGCAGCGGGAAGGTGTAGGCTGCCAGCGGGCCGTTTCCCGATTGCGCCGTTTGAATGAAGCCCAGGTCCATGGCCACCCGGTTCAGCCCGTCCGGGTCTGCCGAGGCGAGCGGCGAGATCATCACCACCGCCAGCGCCACCAGCATCCCCACCGGGATCCATGCCCGGCTGCCGGAGGCCGCGGCCGAACCCTGCGCCAGCAGGTCCGGGCGGGTGCGCTGGATGAAGGCCACCGCCGCGACCGTGATCACCGCCTCACCCACGCCGATCAGGGCATGCACGCCAAGCATCGCAGGGACGACCATCTCCAGGCGCGCCGTACCGCTCAGCCACAACTGCAGGGAGGTCGCCAGGGCGCCGGTCATCACCGAGAGCCAGGCCGCCGCGCCGATGACGACAAGCTGAAGGGTGCGGCTGCGGCCCATCACAGACCGGTACAGCCCGTAGCCTGTGATCGCGGTGAGCAGCCCCATGTTGAGGATGTTGGCGCCCATCACCAGCAGGCCGCCATCCTGGAAGAGCAGCCCCTGCACCGCGATGACCGCCGTCATCACCAGCATTCCGGCCCAGGGGCCGAGCGTGATGGCAGCCAGCGCGCCTCCCAGCAGGTGGCCGGAGGTCCCGCCTGCCACAGGGAAGTTGATCATTTGCGCGGCAAAGATAAAGGCCGCCATGATTCCCATCAGGGGGACCTGGCGCTCTCCCAGCGTATGCTGCGTGCGCGAGATCGCGGCCCCCACCAGGATCACGGTCACAGCCCAGCAGAAGACCGAGATCAACAGGCTGAGAAAGCCATCGGGGATGTGCATGGGGGCAGGGGAAAATAACATGGTTCAGATCCTTTCGAGTTTCTGGCACGCGGGACACAGCCCCACCAGGGTCATGTGATTGAGGTCGAGCCGGTAGCCTGTGGAGGTCTCCAACTGGCGATACATCCTGCCGAGTTGGTCAGCTGCCACCTCCGTAGTCCCCCCGCAATTGCGGCAGACCAGGTGGTGATGGCCCCGCGCCGCTAGCTCATATACCAGCCGGCCGTTGGGAGTATGCGCCGCCATGGCAAAGCCGTTCCGCGCCAGGAATTCCAGCGTGCGGTAGACGGTCGGCTCGGTAAGGCCGGGCATCTCCGCCCGCGCCAGCCTGTAGACCTCGGTGGGAGCCAGGTGGCCGTCTGCATGGCGCAGCGTGTGCAGGATCGCCATGCGCTGGGAGGTCATCCTGAATCCCTTTTTTCGGAAGAGAGGGGTGAATTCAGAAGTGCAGCTCAATCAGACTCCTTATTGCAACTACTTGCAATAATATATTATAAACGACAACGAGAGACAGGCTGTTATTACCTGACCCTGATAATGTACAAGCCCCGCCCGTTCAAGGAACGGGCGGGGCCTGCAAGGTCAATCTCCATCCGCAGGAGGAGGCTTCAGATCTCCCACTCGAACGGTTCCACGGCATAGATATAGTATTTGCCGTTCACGTTCTGCATTCCGATCACCAGTGTTCTCCAGTCCATGTTGCCGTTGGCGGTGGTTCCCGGGTAGTACAGCGAATAGAAGTTGATGCCCGGGTAGGGCCATTCGGCGGTGTAGGTCGTGCCGCCCACCTGCAGCTGGTTGCAGGCCAGCGTGTAGGTGGTGCTGAAGACCTTCATCCAGGCCGGGAGGATCACCTCGTGGAAGGAGCCCGGGGTCTCCAGGCCGCTGCCCGGCGCTGCCCCCCACTTGACCTGGAAGGTGGATTCGAACAGGAATTTGGCATGCGCCTGGTCATAGTTCACGACGCGGCCATTGCGCCAGCGGCGCACTTCCATCCCGCTGGCGGGGCTGACCAGCGCGGCCAGGGCCGGACCGTTGGAGGTCTGCAGGGCGGATTGCAGGCTGGCGATCAGGGCCGTGGGCCCGCTGTCCGCGCAGAAGGTGGCCGGCGGGACCTGGGTCACCCCGCCCGAAGTGACCGGAGGCAGCTGGGTCGTGACCACGGAGCTGGTGGGCGAGCCCGTCACGAATACCCCCGTCGGAAAGGAGATCGTGGGCGTCGCCAGGACGGGGATCCCGGGCGTGGGCGTGGAGGCTGCAAAGGTCGGGATGAAGAAGATCGTGGGGGTGGGGGCAGGGCTGGACTGCGGGAGCGTGCAAGCGGAAAGCAGCAGGACGGCCAGGACAGGCAGGAGCTTTTTTACGGCCATTAGATACGCCTCCTCTCGACTATTGACAATTATAGTGCTTTGCATATAATCAGCGGAAACCAAAAGCATTGACGAGGACGAGTACGCGCCGTACGACGGTTCAGAGAGCAGGCGGATTGTGGTGAGAGCCCTGCCCGAGACGACAGCGCCGAATGGACCTTCGAGCCGCAAGGCGAACGGGCACAGGCCCAAGTAACCAAAGCCGGACGCCCCCGTTAAAGGGCAGGGATATAAGCCTTCCAGGCCGTATCTCGATGAGTGAAGCTGGCTCCCGTTGCATCACAACGGGATTTTTTGTTAAGGCCCATGCGGGCCAGCCGGCTTAAGTTGGGTGGCACCACGGGCGCAGCAGCGTTCGTCCCATTTGGGATGAACGCTGTTTTTTGTTAAGGAGATAACCATGAATACGGACACTGTCAATGAAACCGGGACCGTCCAGATCCAGGAACGCGAAGCCGGGGCTCTCGAAGATCGCTCCCTGCCCGCCGAGCAGGTGTTGACCCGCCCGGACGAGCCGGATGAGCGCCCCGGCCTGTTCATCCCGTAGAAGGAACAACAACGTGACTCAAGAAAAACAACGCATTCTTACCGGGCACCGCCCCACCGGTCCCCGTCACATCGGGCACCTGGTGGGCACCCTCGAGACCTGGAAGCGCCTGCAGGACACGCACGAGTGCTTCTTCCTCGTGGCCGATCTCCACGTGCTGACCACGGACTATCACCCGGAGCACCTGCAGGACAACATCCGCAACATGCTGGCGGACTGGCTGGCCGCGGGCATCGACCCTCACCGCTCCACCATTGTGCTGCAATCCGTCCTCCCGGAGCATGCCCAGCTTGCCCTCCTGTTCGGCATGCTGACCAGCGTGTCCCGGCTGGAGCGCGTGCCCACCTACAAGGACCAGGCCCGCGAGCTCAACCTCCAGCCATCCAGCGGGCTGCTCACCTATCCCGTCCTGCAGACCGCCGATATCCTGCTTTACAAGGCGCAGGTGGTTCCGGTGGGAGAGGACCAGCTCCCGCACATCGAGCTGGCGCGCGAGACCGCCCGGCGTTTCAACCAGACCTTCGGGCAGACCTTTCCCGAGCCCGAGGCGCTGCTCTCCGAGGCGCCGCGCCTGCCCGGCACCGACAACCGCACCATGCACACCTCCTACGGAAACGCCATCTTCCTGCGCGACACCCCGGAGGAGACCACCCGCAAGGTGATGGGCATGTACACCGATCCCACCCGCCTGCACCCCACCGATCCCGGGCACGTGGAGGGTAATCCCGTCTTTGCGCTGCTGGAGGTCTTCCACCCCCACGCTGAGGATGTCGAGGAGCTCAAATCCCGTTACCGGGCCGGCCGCGTGGGCGATGTGGAGGTCAAGCGCATCCTGGCCTCCTCCCTGAACAAATACCTGGCCCCCCTGCGCGAGCGCCGGGCCGAGTACATCTCCCGCCCCGAGCAGTTGATGGAGGTCCTGTACGGCGGCACGGAACGCGCCCGCCGCATCGCGCGCCTGACGCTGGAAGAGGTGTACGAGAAGATGGGCCTGCTGCACGACCGCCGCCTGGACGAGCAGGTGCGCGGCCGCCCTTCCAACGGGGCCTTTTGCTGAGGAGGCAGCCGATGATCCGCTTCCACCCACCCTGAAGGCGGGACTCCTGATCCATGTCCCAGGCCCTGCTGACCTCAACCGGATTTTTACTCAAAAGGAGACCGCCATGTCCGAACAGATCCGCTTTACCCTGAACGAGACCGACCTGCCCAAATACTGGTACAACATCAATGCTGACAGCCCCGTGCCCCCCACGCCTGTCCTGCACCCGGGCACCCTTGAACCGGTGACGCCCGATTTCCTCTCCGTGCTTTTCCCCATGGAGCTGATCCTCCAGGAGATCTCCACCGAGCGCTACATCGAGATCCCCGAGGAGGTGCGCGAGATCTACAAGCTCTACCGTCCCACCCCGCTGCTGAGAGCGCGCCGCCTGGAGAAAGCCTTGGGCACGCCCGCGCACATTTACTACAAGTACGAGGGCGCTTCGCCTGCCGGAAGCCACAAGCCCAACACCGCCATCGCCCAGGCCTATTACAACAAGGCTGCCGGTACCCATGCCCTCACCACCGAGACCGGCGCCGGGCAGTGGGGCACCGCGCTGGCCCTGGCCTGCCAGATGTTCGACCTGGACCTTGAAGTGTACATGGTCAAGGTTTCCTACAACCAGAAACCCTACCGCCGCATGGTCATGGAGACCTACGGGGCGCAGGTCTATGCCAGTCCCACCGACCGCACGAACTACGGCCGCGGCGTCCTGGCCGAAGACCCCGGGAACCCCGGCTCCCTGGGCATTGCCATCTCGGAGGCAGTGGAGGTGGCCGCCACCTCGGGCGGCACCAAGAAGTACAGCCTGGGCTCCGTGCTCAACCATGTGCTCCTGCACCAGACCGTGATCGGTGAGGAGGCCCTCAAGCAGATGGATCTCGCCAATGAGTATCCGGATGTCGTCATCGGCTGCGTGGGCGGCGGCTCGAACTTCTCCGGGATCGCCTTCCCCTTCCTGCGCGAGAACCTGAAGAACGGCAAGCGCACCCGCCTGCTGGCCGTGGAGCCCACCGCCACACCCTCCCTCACGCGGGGTGTCTATGCCTTCGACTACGGCGATACCGCCAGGATGGCCCCCATCGTCAAGATGCATACCCTCGGCCATGACTTCGTCCCGCCTGCCATCCATGCCGGAGGCCTGCGCTACCACGGCATGGCCCCCACCATCTGCGCCCTGTATGACGCCGGTCACATCGAAGCCGTGGCCGTCAAGCAGCGCCCCACCTTCGATGCAGCCGTCCAGTTCGCCCGCGCGGAGGGCATCGTACCGGCCCCTGAATCGGCGCATGCCATCCGCGCCGCCATTGACGAGGCCCTGGAGGCCAAGGCCCGCGGCGAGAAGCGCGTCATCCTGTTCAACCTCTCCGGGCACGGCAACTTCGATATGTCCGCCTATGATTCCTACCTGAAGGGCAACCTCGAGGATTACGAGTATCCCGCCGAGGCCATTGCGAAGTCCATGCAGAACCTCCCCAAAGTGGAGCTGCCCGCCTGATAAAAAAATCCCTGAAGGCTTGATCGCCTTCAGGGCTGGCATCATTTTCTCTTCTCCTTGCATGAAGCCCAACCTTGGACAAGTTGGGCTTCTGTATTTTAAGGAGAGCTTCAGGCCTCGCCGAACACCGCCACAACGATATGCTGGTTGAGGAAGCTCGGGGGGGCCTCCTTGTGAGGCACCACCTGCCCGAGTGTATACCCGCCTGCGATCAGCACCTTCGGCCCCAGGATGTCCTGCACCGCTGCGATCTCGACCCCCGGGTTGGCTTTCAACAGCATCTGCCAGGCCATGTCCACCAGCACCAGCGCAAAGACCGGCTTGGCCTCGCCCAGCGCCATCAGCGCGTCCCCGGCGGCCTGCTGGGCCGCCCGCTCGCAGGAGGCCCGGCTGCCGACCAGCATGTAGGCGTCGATGCCATCCCGCACGGTCCCGTTCATGCGGAAGCTGCCGTCCGCCTCCACACGGATGGGAGCGCGCACCACCATGGAATCACCCTGCTCGATGCCCAGCGGGTAGAGCCGCGCCAGGTGGCTGAGCGGGGGGAAAGCCCAGTCCCGCGCCGGGTAACCGAACAGGTGGGCATAGGCTTCGGAGGCCGGGCGTCCGTCCAGGGTGCGCAGCCAGAAGCCGCGCGAGCGCGTCACGCGGAACTGGCTCCCCACCGGGTCCCAGCCGTGTGCAGCGCCCACCCCCACCTTGAGACTGCCGCGCAGGAAGGCCGCCGCCAGCGCGCCGGTTCCGGTCTGCAGGCCGGCGATCTGGTAGGTATTGCCGGTATGCAGGTCGCCGCTGGAGAGCGCCCCCATCAGGGGCAGGGATTCGGAGGCCAGCGCCCCGCACAACTGCTCGGCGTCCCCGTTGAACCCGTCCGCGAAGAACAGGGCCGCCTCGGGGGGTGCCGCCTTGGCAGCCGCCAGTTGGACCAGGTGCCCGGCCGTCTCGCGCGCCGACTGGGCGTAGCCCGGCAGCCAGTGGGCGTCGGCCTGGAAATCCCCGGCCAGCAGGGCCACCACCACCGAATGGGAGTGCAGCCCCTTGGAGGTCAGGCCGGCGGGCGTGCTGAAGCCGATCATGGGCACCTCGCCCAGCAGGCTCGTGGCACCGCTGACCACCTCGCGGGGCTGGTACTGGTGGGAGGCGATCGTGATCGCCAGCCCGGGCGCAGCGATGCCCGCCCCCAGGCGGTTCAGGGCGTGATGAGCGGCTTGCAGGCCTGCCTCGCGCCCGTCCAATTCTTGAGCCTGTCCAACCGAGGCCAGCAGTGTCATAGTCCCCTATCCTTGAGCCACCGGGATGGTGAAATGGAATGTGGTGCCCTTGCGGAACTCGCTCTCGAACCAGATGCGCCCGCCCTGCATCTCCACCAGGCTCTTGGTGATGTTAAGACCCAGGCCGGTGCCGGGCGCCTCGCGCGCCTTGGGGTCTTCAGAACGGAAGAAT
>CAZSPX010000096.1:0-10315 GCA_964608885.1 uncultured Anaerolineaceae bacterium
CACGCCGATATCCGCGCGCTTGATGGCCGGCGCATCATTGACCCCGTCGCCCGTCATGGCCACCACTTCCTCATTGGCCTGCAGGGCATCCACGATGCGCATCTTGTGCTCCGGCGAGACGCGGGCGAACACATCCGTGACCTCGATCTCGCGTTTCAGGTCGGCTTCCGACATTCCATCCACATCCGCGCCGGTGTGCACCTTGTGCCCCGGCTGGAGCAGCCCGATGCTCTCCGCGATGGCCCGGGCGGTATTGGGGTAATCGCCAGTGATCATCACGGTACGGATACCGGCGCGGCGGGCATGCTTCAAGGCCGGTTTGACCTCCTCGCGGGCCGGGTCGATCATGCCGGCCAGCCCCACGAAGACCAGATCCTTTTCCAGTTCCTCCGTGTCCAGCTCATTCCCATTCTCGGTTGCGCTCGGGACGGCGCGGTAGGCCATGCCTAGCACGCGCAGGGCATCCCGGGTCATGGCATCATTGGCTTCCAGGATCCGCGCTCGCGCAGCCTCGTCCAGCGGCCTGGACTCGTCATTGGAGGCCTGGTAGCGCGTGCACAGGTCAAGCACCACGTCCGGCGCGCCCTTGACGGCGATCACATCCCAGTGAAGATGCTCCTCATCATAGAAGGGAGAGGGGTCCTGGGGGGAAGGCTCGCGCACGTCGTGAATGGTGATCATGCGCTTGCGCTCGGAATCAAAGGGAACTTCGTTCTGCCGGGGGTAGGCCTCATCGATCTCTACATGCAGGGCGCCCGCCTTGGCGGCCGCAACGATCAAAGCCCCCTCGGTCGGATCGCCCACGATGCGGTAGGTCTGGCCGCTGTCGCTCGCACCGGTGGTCTCGATCTCGGCGTCATTGTTCAGCAATCCAAGCCACAGCGTCGTGAGGATCGCCGGGTAATCGGCCACGTCCACCGGCTTGCCTTCCGCCAGGAACTCGCCCTTGGGCACATAACCGGTCCCGGTCACATCCAGGAACTGCCCATCCGCCCACAGCCGCGTGACGGTCATCTCGTTCTGGGTCAGGGTGCCGGTCTTGTCCGAGCAGATGACGGTGGCCGAGCCCAGCGTCTCCACAGAGGAGAGCTTGCGGATGAGCGCATGCCGGTTGATCATCTCGCGCATGCCCAGCGCCAGGCTGATGGTCACGACCGCCGGCAGGCCCTCCGGCACGGCCGCGATCGCCAGGCTGATGGCGATGATGAAAACCTCCGTGATCTCGGCGGCGTAATTCCGCAGGTAGGTGAACAGGCCGTTGGAAAGGTCGCCGACATCGGTGTAGTTGAACAGTGCTGCAATGAACACCACTGCCACCAGGATGAGCGAGCCGATGCTGAGCGTGCGCCCCAGTTGGTCCAGGCGGCGCTGGAGCGGCGTGATCTCGGTGTCCACGCTCTGCAGCATGGTTGCGATCAGGCCAAGCTGGGTGTGCATCCCGGTATCCACCACCACACCGCGCCCACGCCCGAAGGACACCAGCGTGCCCATGAAGGCCGTGTTCTTGCGGTCTCCCAGGGGGACATTGCGGTCCAGCACGCTGACGGCGTTCTTCTGGACGGGCAGCGATTCTCCTGTGAGGGAGGCTTCCTCGATGCGCAGGTTGACGGCCTCCAGCAGGCGCATATCGGCGGGGATGTAATTGCCCGCCTCCAGGTAGACGATATCGCCGGGCACCAATTCGCGCGCCGGAACGGTCTGCCTCCGGCCGTCTCGCAGCACCTGGGCATCCGGCGCCGCCATTCGCCGCAGGGCCGCCAGCGCCTGCTCGGCGCGCCGTTCCTGGAAGATGCCCAGCACGGCGTTCAACACCACGATGGCCATGATGGCTGCCGCCTCGATGTAATCTCCAAGCAGCGCCGAGACGACCGAGGCCACGATCAGCAGGATCACAACGAAGCTGTTCAACTGCTCCCAGAGCATCTTCAGGAAGGTGGGCCGGGGCGCCTCCTTCAATTGGTTCTCGCCGTAGTGTGCCAGCCGTTCGGCCGCCTCCTGGGAGGTCAGCCCATCCGCCTGGACCTCCAGGTGCCGGAGCACCTCGGCTGCATCCAGGGCATGCCAGGCCTGGTGTCGTTCGGGTGCCTTGTCTTCTTCCTTGGTCGGGATCATTCGACACTTCCTCAGAGTGGAGTGTGTGGTGACAAATTAAAAGACCACCACACCTGTGGTGGTCTTGCCATCGCAATCAAGCGCTTGGATCGCCGATGGCATATATGCCAATGAAATGACGACGATCCATCCTGTGGGGACAGGCGGCTACTCCCCATCCATCCAAAGTGTACCGCAATTTTGAAATCACTGTCAAGCCGGAAAGCCCGGGGCCGGTTTCTATGATATGCTGGCATGCGAGTTCAACCCATTGTACGCCTGAATCTTTGCGCAGGAGAAACGATGCTCGAGCCTCAAGGGACCCGCAGCTGGATCGCACAAAGCCGCCTGTTCGAGCTGGCTCGCCGCGGCCGCCGCCTGACCCACATCCTGGCGGTCATCCCCCTGACCGTCATCTTCGCGGTGCTGGCCGAGTTCGGCAGCCTGCCGCTCGTGATCCTGCTTGCCTTTCAAGGCAGTGTGACCGCCAACGGCCTCTCTACACAGGACCTGCCCCCAACCCTGGCCGGGCTGGTGATGGCGCTGTTCCTCTTTTCGGCCTTCGTCCTGGTGTACATCTTTGTGGGATTGTGGGCGCGCTTCTATGAGGGCCGCCCGGTATGGACCCTGGGGTATGAGTCCCGCTTCGCCCTGCCCCGTTATGCAGTCGGCTTTGCCGCCGGGACATTGCTTTTTGTGGGCGCCTCCGCCATCCTGATGGCGCTCGGGGCGTTGGTCCCCGAGCAGGGTGATCCCTCCCGCCAGGGGTTGCCCGCACTGGGAGGCGTGCTCATCGTGCTGTCCGGCTGGATCGTGCAGGGCGGCGCAGAGGAGGTCCTCTTCCGCGGCTGGACGCTGCCGGTGCTGGGGGCGCGATACCGCCCGTGGGTGGGGCTGGCGGTCTCCTCCCTGATGTTCGCGGCCATGCACGGCCTGAACAACGGCCTCAACTGGCTGGCGCTCATCAACCTGGCCCTGTTTGGGCTGTTCGCGGCGTTGTACGCGCTGCGGGAAGGCTCCATCTGGGGGATCAGCGCGCTGCACTCCGCCTGGAACTGGGTCCAGGGCAATATTCTGGGCTTCGATGTCAGCGGGCTGGAGGCGGGCGGCGTCACCCTGTGGAATTTCAAGACGCAGGGGCCGGACTGGATCACCGGCGGTGCGTTCGGGCCGGAGGGCGGGGTGGCCGTCACTGCGGTGCTGCTGATCGGGATCGCTGCCATCCTCTTCTGGCCATCACGTAGCAGGCGCGGTTCATGAGGCGATGGAATTAAACCGTCAGACAGCCCTCCCAGTGAGCTGCCTATCTCCTGCCCGTCACGAACCACACAGGCATCTCACCCTTGCCTTTCACCGCGATGGTGCCGCGCAGTTCGCAGATGAACTCCGGCTCGATCAGCTCGCGCGTCGCCCTGGTGATCTGGATGCTCCCCGGAACTCCATGCGCCTCCATGCGGCTGGCCGTGTTGACCGTGTCGCCCCATAAGTCGTAGATGAACTTCTTGCGTCCGATCACTCCCGCCACCAGCGGCCCCGAATGGATGCCGATGCGAATGCTCAGCTTCCTGCCCAGGAAAGTGCGCCTTGTGACACATTCCTGCATCGCCAATGCCAGGTCGGTCAGCACGCAGGCATGGTCTGTGCGCGGCTCCGGCACGCCCGCCGCCACCATGTAGCAGTCGCCAATGGTCTTTATCTTCTCCAGGCCGCGCTGCTGCACCAGTGCATCGAACGCCGAGAAGACTTCGTCGAGCAGGTTCACAAGATCGGAGGCAGCCATACCCTCCGAGAGCGGCGTGAACCCCACAACGTCCGCGAACAGTACGGATGCGCTCTCGATGCTCTCCGCCACGATCTGGTCGGGCTCATACTCCAGTTGCTCGACGATCGAGCGCGGCAGGATGTTCAGCAGGAGCTGGTCCGCCTGCTTGCGTCGCCGCTCCAGGTTGTACGAGAGGATTACGACATACCCGATCAGGTAGAGCGACACCAAAGTGACACTGAAGGTCAGGTCGATCATGGCGATGCGCGGCGTCGGGTAACCGGGCACGGAGGCAGGGTTGGCGAGCTGCAGACCGGCCAGCACCGAGAACGCCGCCAGCCAGCAACCCATTGCAAGGAGCCTGGAGAGCGGGCTGCGAAAGACCGTCAGATAGGCTGTGAACAGCAGCATGAAGAGGGGAAGCGACCCCAGCAGCCCGGCATTGGCATACCATCCTATGATGCCAAGAAGCAGCCATGCTGCGTAGACGGCTACCGCCAGCACCCCGACGAAGCGCCGTCGAAAGCGCACCGTGTAGTATGCCAGTGCCAGCAGGCCGGCCATGGTGAACATCGGCCAGGTGGGGGTCAGGCCGAGCAGCGTGTTCTCGATCCCGCCGAAGCTCAGGAGCAGCACCCCCGAGAAGAACAGCCAATTCAGCGCCTGGTGAGATACGGGGAAATTGCGTGGCTTCCCGCAGACTGCCTGCAGGAGCCTGTCGATGCGCCCGGTACCCGCCTGGATCAGGCTCTCACTGCTGTCGAGCATATCCTACTCTCCTGCCTTGCATTGTATCAGAGAGGGCCTCATACATCTGGGCGGTGCCTATAGATCGGGCCGGTGAAGCACCGCAAGTCTCATACCTTCACTCCGCCTCGGGCTCCAGGGGCGCTTGTTCCCGCTCCACGGGGAAGTGCACAGCACTGCGGTGTTCTTCCGGAGGATCGGAGATGGGAGGAGATATTCACTGATCCTTTTGGGCCCTCCCACCCCCTTTGCAATCGATTACAGCAGTCTGCCAATCATGTTATGATGCGCTCATGCCAAGCATCAAGGATGTAGCCAAGGCCGCCGGCGTCTCCACAGCGACAGTTTCGCGGGTCCTTGCCAACAAGGATTTCATCCGTCCCTCGACGCGGGAGCGCGTGATGCAGGCGGTCGCGGCGCTGAACTACCGTCCCAACCTGGTGGCGCGCAGCCTGCGGGCCAGGCGGGCCGCCCGGATCGGGCTGGTCTTTTCCGATATCCGCAACCCCTTCTTCGCAGCCCTCAGCCGGGCTGTGGAGGAGGCCGCCTACGCCGAGGGTTACTCCGTCCTGATCTGCAACACGGATGAAGACCCCGTCCGCGAGGCCACTTTCCTTGAGCTGTTGCAGGCCGAGAACGTGGCCGGCCTGATCTTCTCCCCCACCCAGCATTACTGCACCCATCCCGAACGCCACCCTCTCAGGCTGCCTGCCGTGGTGATCGATCGCGCCATCCCGGGAACGGAGATGGATATGGTCGTGCTCGATAATATCCCGGCCGCCTTCGAGCTGGCCGAGCACCTGATCTCCAACGGCTACCACAGCCTGGCAGGGCTGTTCGGGGGGGCAAGTGTCACGGGACATGAGCGCAGCCTGGGCTTCCGCCAGGCGCTGGAGGCTCACGGGCTGGAACCTCACTCCATCCACTTCGTGCCGCACCGCATGGCTGCCGGTCATGCCGCGGCCTGCGAGATCCTTTCCCAGGCCCCTCTCCCGGAGGCCATCCTGACGAGCAATTCGCTGTTGACCGCGGGCGTCTTCCAGGCTTTGCGGGAGGCGGGGCTGAAGATGCCGGGGGATGTGGCCCTGGCTGGCTTTGACGCCACCGAGTGGGGCGAGTTCGTCGATCCGCCCATCACCGCGCTTGCACAGCCCGTGGAAGAGATCGGCTGCACCGCCACAGAAATGCTCCTCCAGCGCATCGCCGACCCGCAGACCCCGGTCCGGCGCGTGATGCTGAAGGGCAGACTCCAGGTGCGCGGCTCCAGCGCTCCGCGCTGATCCTGATCCGCATCCTGACAAACAGAAAGAGCCGGAGGTATCTCCGGCTCTCCTGCTTTCACGCCCTTTATCGGGCAGTCACGCAGGCAAAGCCCAGCCCGTTCGGACCGACGTGCGTCCCGATCAGGCTGGTGACATTCACCATCAGGATCTCGCGCGGCATCGAAAGGCTGGCCTTCTCCATGGCGCGGTTCAGGAACTCGCGGGCGCGCCCCTCGGCATTGCTGTGCAGGATGGCCAGCCGTTCCAGGGGCCCGGCCTCCAGCAGGAAGTTCAGCATGCGGTCATCCGCCTGGTGGCGGGTGCGCGCCGCGGCAATGGCCTTCACCTCCCCCCTGCTCAGCTCGATCATCGGCTTGATGGAAAGCAGCCCCCCCAGGGCGGCCACGGCCCCCGGCACCCGCCCGCTGTGCTTCAGGTATTTCATGGTGTCAAGGGCTGCTGAGAGATGCAACCTGCGCCGCGTCGATTCGACCGCCTGCAGGACCCCCTGCCAGCCCTGCTCCACCGCCTCCGCCGCTGCCAGCACCTGGAACCCCAGCCCCAGTGAGAGCGAGCCGCTGTCCATGCAGTGCACACGCTCCCCGAAGGCTTGCGCGGCCTGGCGCGCCGTGTTCAGGATGGAGGTCAGGTTCCCGGCGGCATGCAGCGAGAGAACGCGCTCGCATCCCCGCTGCAGGAAGGATTCGTAGGCCGCGGCGAACTCGCCCGGCGAGGAAGAGGCGGTGGTGGGCGCCTCGCGCAGCCCCGGCAGCCGGCGGTAGAACTCCTCGCGGCTGAGGTCACGCCCATCCACGTATTCCACGCCGTCCATGACCAGCACCGAGGGGATGACGGCGATCTCGTGCTGATCGATCAGCGCGGAAGGGATGTCAGAGGTGGAGTCCGTTACGATTCCGATCTTCATGTCTGCCCGTTGCTAAAAGTCTATCACAGCTGCGCACAGGTGCGCCTGCCCGATTACTTGAAATTCCCTATACTTTACCCTTGACATACTGTGTGATATATAGTATAGTGCGACACAGGTAATAATATGACAAACACAGAATCGCTTGAAAACGTCGTCATGGAGCTCCGGCGGGGCGTGATCGTCCTGGCGGTGCTCAGCCAGCTGGGCAGCGAGGAGTACGGCTACTCCCTGCTCAACCGGCTGAAGGACCTGGGGCTGGAGGTCGACCAGGGAACGCTCTACCCTCTTCTGCGCCGGCTGGAATCACAGGGACTGCTGCAATCGGTCTGGAAGCTGGAGGAGGCCCGTCCCCGCCGCTATTATGTCATCAGCGCGGAGGGCAAAAAGGCCCTGCCCCGCCTGAAAAAGGAATGGACCGGCATCGTCTCGATCATGGACACGATGCTGGGCTTGGAAAAAGGAGAGAAAAAATGAAACTCATCGATCGTTACGTGACAGAAGTTGGGCGCCGCCTGCCCCTGGTGCGCGGCCGCAGCGATATCGAGAAGGAGCTGCGCTCCACCCTCGAGGACATGCTGGAAGACCGCGCTCGCAAGGCCGGCCTCCCCGCCGACGAGAAGATGGAGGTGGACCTGCTGCGCGAGTACGGCTCCCCGGACAAGGTGGCCGCCACCTACAACCCCAATCCCTATCTCATCGGCCCGCGCATCTTCCCCTTCTTCCTCTTTGTGCTCAGGATCGTGCTGGGCGTGCTGGCCGCGGTCCTGCTGGTCCTGACGGGCATCCAGATCGCGACCCACTCCCCCATGACGCCCGCGCAGTTCTTTTCCGCGGTGGGCGGAGGCCTCACAGGGATCATCTCGGCCCTCATTTCCGCCTTTGGCTCCGTCACCCTGGTCTTTGTGCTCCTGGAAAGACTGATCCCCGGCCAGGAGTTCAAGACCGAGGAAGAGAAGGACTGGGACCCCGCCAGCCTGATGAAGGAACCCGAGCAGGATGAGGTCAAGATCTGGGAGCCCATCACCGCCATTGTCTTCACGGCCGTCGCCCTCAGCATCTTCAACTTCAACCCGCAGTTGATCGGCATCTACTACCCCTCCGGGGACCAGTGGACGGTTGTGCCGGTGCTTTCCGAGGCCTTCTTCAGGATGCTGCCCTGGATCAACCTGACCTGGATCGCCGAGATCCTGATGAACGCCCTGCTCCTGCGCTCCGGCCGCTGGGATCTCCCCACCCGGGCTGTCTCCATCGCCATCAAGATTGCCCAGATCGTCATCGGGATCGTCCTCCTCACCGGGCCTTCCATCCTGGCGATCACCCCTGAGAGCCTTCAGGCCAGCGGCATCTTTGACGACCCCGAAGCCGCCCGCATCCTGGGGACCATGGCCCAGCAGGGTGTGCGAAGCCTGATCGCCCTGACAATATTCCTGACCGGCGTGGACCTGATCAAACAGACCATCCGCCTGTTCAAGCCCAGGACCCTTGCAGTGGCCTGAGATCACACCTCAAATCAAAAAAACGGGCGTGGAGACCGCGCCCGTTTTTTGATTCCTCTTAATCCATCCCGCGGATGGCGGGATGCAGCAGCGGCAGCAGGGCAAGGATGATCGTCCCCACCCCTCCCACCAGGAAAACCGCTGGCGCGCCGGCCAGGTCTGTCGCCCAGCCCGCGATTGCAAACCCTACAGGCAGCAGGACGAAGGATCCCAGGGCATCGATGGAAGAAACCCTTCCCAGCAGCTCGCCGGGGACCATTTCCTGAAGGGTATGCGTCCAGATCAGTGAGAAGACTGCCAGGCACAATCCATCCACGAACATGCCGCCCACCAGCACCGGGATCGGCAATTTCAGTCCAAAAAGCAGCAGTGTCACCCCCAGCAGCGTAGAGGTGAGGTATGCCACCGGCCCGCGGTGACGCAGGCGGGGGTACTGCCCCAGCCAGAGCATACCCACGACAAAGCCCAGCGAAGAGGCCGAGCCGAGCGTTCCCAGCAGCTTGACATCCGCGCCGAGGTCGTTCCTGATCAGGAAAGGCAGCGCCACTGCACGCGGGCTGGCATCCAGGATGTTGAAGAACCCAAAGACCACGATCGTGATCCAGATCCAGGGGACGCGCACCACCGCATCAAAACCGGCCCGCAGATCGCTCCATCCCCTCCGGACCGACTCCCGGATCGAAGCGCCCTGCTCCGGGATCTCAGTTTTCGGGAGGGCCATCGATCCCGCGGAGCGGAAAATGACGAGGACACACAGCGTGGAGATGAGGAACGACAGAGAATCCAGCGCAAATGCCAGGGATGTGCCCCCGGCTGCCACCAGGGCCGCCCCAAGCGCCGGCCCCACGATCCCGGTCAAGCGCTGGCTGAGGCCGTTCAGCGAATTGGCGCTTTGCAGGTACTCCGGCGGGGTGATCTGCGGCACCACTGCCTGGTAGGCCGGGAAGAAGAAGGCTTCCACCAGGCCAAAGAGCATGCTGGCAATGTAGATGTGCCAGATCTCCAATGTGCCCCGCCAGGAGAAGAACGCGATCAGGCTCACCAATATCCCGCACATCAGGTCTGCCAGGAACATGATGCGCAGGCGCGGGAAGCGGTCTACCACAACCCCGCCCACGAGCAGGAAGAGCAGCATGGGTATCTGGCTGAAGATGAGCACCGTCCCCATCGCGGCAGCCGAGCTGGTCTTTTCCAGCACCCACCATGCCAGCGCGATCCGGTAGAGGTTGTCGCCCAGCCTGGAGATGGTCTGCCCGGTCCAGAGCAGTGCGAACGGCCGGTGCGACAGCGAGCGCAGGACATTCATGTGGAAAGGCTCCAGAGAATCGATCTGCGCCGGGCGGCGCAGATTCAAAGCAAGCGGGCGGGAAACGGTCCTATTCGATCGAGAGGATGAACTGGTAATGCGGCTGGCCGCCCTCCTGCACCTCGATCTCCAGGTTGGAGTAACCGGTGCGGATCAGGTCCGCCACGCGGTTGGCTTCCGTGTGCGTGACGCCTTCGCCGTAGAACAGTGTCACCAGCTCATGCGAGGCGGCCCCGGCCCGCTCCAACAGGCCGAGCACACCGGCTTCAACGGTGGGCGCCGAGAGCACCAGCTTGCCATCCAGAAGTGCAATGACCTGCCCGCTTTCCACCTTGACGCCGTCGATCTCCACCGAGCGGGTGGCCGCAGTGATCTCACCGGTCTGGACGGAACCCAGGGCTTTGGTCATCCGCTCCGCCACGGCGGTCAGCTCGCCTTCCGTATTGAACGCCAGCATGGCCGCCATCCCCTGCGGCACGCTGCGGCTGGGAACCACCGCAACCTGCTTGACCGTCACCTCGCGGGCCTGGTTGGCCGCCATGACGATGTTCTTGTTGTTGGGCAGGATGATGACCCGGTCGGTAGGCAGGTTCTCGAAGGAGGCCAGAAGGTCCTGAGCGGAGGGATTCATGGTCTGGCCGCCTTCCACGATGGCGGCGGCACCCAGGCTGGCGAAGATGCGGCTGAGCCCCACGCCCGGTGAGACGACTACCACGGCGATCT
>CAZSPX010000097.1:0-10268 GCA_964608885.1 uncultured Anaerolineaceae bacterium
CGCCCGAAGGCTGCATTCATCCGCGACCTGTATCAATGATCCCGGCGCTGCGGCGGCCAGGAGGGACTCTTGGAAATCGAATTTGACGGCACCTATGACCGGGCTGCGTTCATCAAAGCTCTGCAGATGATCGAGAAGAGGACCCTGCTGCAGAATGCGATCCGCTGGCTGGCGCTGCCGCTGCTGCTGTTCTCCCTGGGGGTGGGTATCTACCAGTGGATCGACGAGGGCGCAGGCGTGAACGGGCTGGTGAACCTGGCGCGGCCGGTCTTCATCGCGATGCTGCTCGGGATCTACTACGTCGGCCCGTATCTCTCGCGCCGGTCGAGGACGAACTCGCTGTTCAAGGACAAGCCGGTCCGCAGGATGCGCGGGAAGGCAGGTCCGGAGGGCATCACGGTGATGCCCAGCCAGGGGGAGGGCGTGCTTTTCGGCTGGGAGCGTTTTATCCGCAGGAAGAGGCAGGATCCGCTGCTGGCGCTGCTGATGGTGGATGGCACGCTGGCACTGTTCAAGAGGGATTTCTTCCAGCGCGAGGGGGATTGGTCACGCTTCGTGGAGCTGGTCGAGCGCAGGGTGATCGAGCCGAAGTGAACCGGGCCAGGAGGGGGTTGCTTCGTCACAAACGGTCCGCTTCTGCGGACCGTTTTCGTTCCTCGCAACGACATTGTTCCGTTATACTTGCTCCCATGCCCCCTTATCTTGTACCGATGTCTTCCCCCGACCTGACCGAGGCGGACCGCAGGGCGGTGGCGGAAGTCCTGAACACACCCATCCTGAGCATGGGCCAGCACACGCCCGGCTTCGAGCAGCGCATCCGCGAGCGGACCGGGGCGAAGCACGCCATCGCGGTCAATTCGGGGACGGCCGGCCTGCACCTGTGCGTGCGCGCGGCGGGGATCGGCCCGGGCGACCTGGTCATCACCACGCCGTTCTCCTTCGTGGCCTCCAGCAACGTGCTGCTGTTCGAGAACGCCGTGCCCCTCTTCGTGGACGTGGACCCGCGCACGGGCAACATCGACCCGGAGGCCGTGGATGAGGCGGCGCGCAACCCCGGCAAGTACCTGCCTCGCAAGCTGGCCTCGCGCGGCGAGCTGAAAGCCATCCTGCCGGTGGATGTGTTCGGCCAGCCGGCCGAGATGGACATGATCCGGGCCACGGCGCAGCGGCACGGCTTGAAGATCATCGAGGATTCCTGCGAGGCGCTGGGCGCGGAGTACAAGGGCCGCCAGGCCGGGCGGCTGGGCGACTTCGGGGTGTACGCCTTCTACCCGAACAAGCAGATCACCACCGGCGAGGGCGGGATGATCGTCACCGACGACGACGAGGCGGCCGCGCTGATGCTGGCCCTGCGCAACCAGGGGCGCGCCCCCGGCGACACCTGGCTCTCGCACACGCACCTTGGCTACAACTACCGCATCGATGAGCTCTCGGCCGCGCTGGGAGAATCGCAGATGCAGAGACTGGACGAGCTGCTCGACAAGCGCGCGCAGGTGGCGGGCTGGTACGAGAGCCGGCTTAAGGAGCTGCCGGGAGTGGAAGCGCCATACGTGGGACCGGCGGCCACGCGCATGTCCTGGTTCGTGTATGTCATCCGCTTCGACCCGAGGCTGGACCGCGACCTGCTTGCCCAAAAGCTGGAGGAGCGCGGCATCCCGGTGAGGCCGTACTTCCTCCCCATCCACCTGCAGCCTTACATGGTGGAGCGCTTCGGCTGGAGGCAGGGCGACTTCCCGGTGACCGAGGACCTGGGGCGCCGGGGACTGGCGGTGCCGTTCAGCGGCGTGATGACCGAGGCGCAGGTGGAGACGGTCTGCTCGGCCCTGCGCGCGGTGCTGGAAGAGGTCCCGGCGTAGGGAGCGGCGCCTGACGCGAGGGTGTGGGCATGGACGCGCAAGAGCATTGACATGGCCTCCAATTCATTTCCGCCTCCCAAACGAAGCGGCGCGCTGATCCACGGGGTCATCCTGGCCGCCCTGGTGCTGGTCAGCGGCTGGTGCTTCTGGAACGTCTCGCGCACGCCGGTGGGACCCGCCCTGGTCGCCTACCTGATCGCGGCGCTGGTCACCTTCATTCCCATCCCGACCTTTTTCTACAGGCTCTACTCACTGAGCCGCGCCGATTACCAGCTCGGGCGCGACAGCCTGGGCATCCACTGGGGGCTGCGCACGGAGGACATCCCGCTCTCGGACATCGAGTGGGTGCGCCCCGCAGACGACCTGACCCACCCGCTGAGGCTGCCCATCCTGGCGCTGCCCGGAGGCGTGCTGGGACTGCGCCGCCATCCCGACCTGGGGCTGGTGGAGTTCATCGCCAGCGACCGGCGCAACCTGCTGCTGGTGGCGACCGCCCGGCGCGTGTTCGTGATCTCACCGGCGGAGGCGCGCCGGTTCGTGCAGAGCTTCGCCCGGGCGGTGGAGCTGGGCAGCCTGAGCCCCTCCGAGGCGCGCTCGGTGTACCCCACCTTCGTGGTGGCGCGCGCCTGGGACAGCCGGATGGCGCGCTTCCTGTGGCTGATCACGCTGTTCCTCAATGTGGGCCTGCTGGTGTGGGTGAGCACACTCATCCCCACGCTGTCGCAGGTGACGCTGGGCCTGAACGCGGGCCAGGGGATCGTGGAGGCGGTGCCCTCCAGCCAGTTGATCCTCCTGCCGCTGGTCAGCACGTTCCTGAGCGTGGCGGGCTGGCTGACCGGGCTGTCGCTCTATCGCTGGGATCTGCAGCGCCCGCTGGCCTTCGTGGTGTGGGCTTCCAGTGCCCTCTCCAGCCTGGCATTCCTCCTTGCGGTCCTGTTCATCATCTCCACGCCTGTTTAGTGAAATGAACCTGACGCAATTTCTCCCCGGTCTCGTTCTGGCTATCGCCGTGGCCTGGGCGGCAGGCAAGGCAAAGACGCTCAACCGCAGCGGTATGCTCGCGGCGGCGCTGGTAGGGACGGTGATCTTCGGGATCGGCGGGCTGTCATGGGCCATCCTGCTGCTGACCTTCTTCGTGACCTCCTCGCTGCTCAGCCGGCTCTTCCGCAAACAGAAGAGGGGGCTGGACGAGAAGTTCTCCAAGGGGCATGAGCGGGACGCGGGCCAGGTCTTCGGCAACGGAGGTGTGGCGGCGCTGCTGGCCGCGGCGCACGGGCTTTTCCCCGATTCGCCGTGGCCGTGGATCGGGTTCGCGGCGGCGCTGGCAGCGGTCAATGCGGATACCTGGGCCACGGAGCTGGGCGTGCTGAACCCTACCGCGCCGCGCCTGATCACGGACCTGAAGAAGCAGGTGGAGAAGGGGACCTCCGGGGGAATTTCCGTGTGGGGGACGGGGGCGGCCTTCCTCGGCGCGGCGCTGATCGCGGCGCTGGCGGTCTGGCTCTCGCCCTACCCCGGGCTGGGAGGCCTCCACTGGCTGCTCATCAGCCTGGCCGGGCTGGCCGGGTCGCTGCTGGACTCGCTGCTGGGCGCGACGGTCCAGGCGATCTACTACTGCCCCTCCTGCCAGAAGGAGACCGAGAAACATCCCCTGCATTCCTGCGGGACGGAGACGGTGCAGGTCCGCGGCTGGAGGCGGCTGAACAACGATGTGGTCAACCTGGCGTGCTCGGTGATGGGGGGAATTCTGGGAGCGCTGCTGGGGATGGCAGGGTGAGGCGTTTTCAGGAGACCTTACAGGTCACCTGGCTCATTTCTATTGGTTCTGCCTACATAGACTTCTTTACCAGTAGATTTGTTGAAAAATATATCGATTCCATTTTCAGTGCGCAGGAATTCCAGGACCTCGGGTATGTCCTCATTGGAAACAAAGCCGTAGGAAGCACTTAATGAGTTTTCATATATCCATCCGTCTGGCGTAACGATTTGCATTGACCGACTTCCCACCAATCTACCTGCAGCAACTTGATTTCCGTTTTCGCTCAGATCGACATGTCCATACTCTATCCAATCACACGGAGTAGTCGGGCCTCTTAATTGGTCTATAACAACCAAATCAACAGCGTTTCCAGAACGTAAATACTCCAATCCTGCCTGCTGCATTATGTCTATGAATGCGCGTACATCTTGTGGAGTCATAAAACCAACTCTGGTCAGTTCATTATCAGAGCAAAGGGTCTTATTTGGGACGATTGCCAAAAAAGCTTCCCACCCGCCGGGATATTTTTTCAGAAGTGCATCGGCGCGGATAACTACGGATATTCCCTCGATTAACACAGCCATTGTGTATGGGTCTTCCCTACCTCCGCTTTTCCTTCCAGAGGCGGAAGTCCTTAAGGATGGAGCCGCCGATGAACTCGCGCAGGAGCGAGGTCTCGGGAATGGCGTCGGCATCCAGCGGCAGGAACCATTCCAGGAAGGCGAGCAGGCGCTTGGCCTCGATGTACTCGGGGGTGCCGAACTGCACCTGCCGGAGCAGGGGCTCGGCCAGGGGCTTGAGGGCGGCCATCTCATAGGACAGGGCGGAGTTGAAGATCACATCCGAATTTTCCTGGTAGGGGAAGATGTGCTTCTTCTCACCCTCGCGCACCGCCTCCCAGCGGGAGATGGTCTGGGCGGCGGTGTAGCCGCGCTCGCGGGCGTCGCGCACGATGCGGCGGAGCAGGCGCGTGTCGGTGGTGGAGACGCGGTTGTGCCGGTCCAGGTTGACCTGGGTGAGGGCGGAGACGTAGATGCGGTAGGCCTCGCCCTGCAGCGAGTCAGGGATGAGGCGCGGGTTCATGCCGTGGATGCCCTCCAGGATGAGCATCTGGCCACGGCGCAACTGGATGATCTCGCCGGGCTCGCCCTTGCCGGACTTGAAATTGTAGCGCGGCAGCTGGACCTTCTCGCCCTGGATCAGGCTCTGCAGGTTCTCGGCCAGGAGCTGGATGTTGAGAGCCTCGAGGGTCTCATAATCGCGCTGGCCGTCCGCGCCGAATGGCGTATCATCCCGATCCACAAAATAGTTGTCGAGCTCAAGCGGGAAGGGGGAGATGCCCAGCGCAAGCAGCTGGACGGAGAGGCGGCGCGAGAAGGTCGTCTTGCCGGAGGAGGAAGGACCGGCGATGAGCACGATGTGGATGCGGTCGCGGCGGGCGGCGATCTGGCGGGCGATCTCGCTCAGGTGCTGCTCGTGGAAGGCCTCCGAGACCAGCACGATCTCGTTGCCGCGGCCGGCCTGGATGGCGTCGTTGAGGGAGCCCACGTTGTCGATGCCCAGGCGGGTCAGCCAGTCGCCGTACTGGCGGAAGGCCTTCAGCAGCTTGGGATACTCGGGGACGGGCACCAGCTCGGTGGGGTTGCTGTGGCGCGGGAAGCGCAGGGTGAAGCCGTTGCCGGTGGGATAGAGATCGAACCACTTCAGGTAGCCGGTGGAGGGCACCATGTAGCCATGGTGGTAGTCCATGCGGTCGCGGAAGCGGTAGAGGGTGACGTAATCCTTCTTGCGGTAGGCGAACAGGTGGACCTTGTCCTCGTAGCCCACGGATCTGAAGAAGCTGATGGCCTCGGCCAGGGGCACGACCTGGCGCTCAAAGGGCAGGTCGGCCTCCACCAGTTCCTGCATGCGGGCCTTGACGGAGCTCAGCTCATCCTTTGTGAGCGGGGCGTGCTTGGTCACCTGGCCGTAATAGCCGCCGAAGGAAACGGAGTGGTCAATGGTCAGCCGGGCCTTGGGGAACAGCTCGGCGAAGACCATCTCCAGCAGGAAGGTGAGGGAACGGCGGTAGATGCGGGCGCCGTCGGGGTTGCCCAGGTCAATGGGGGCCACGCGCGCGTCCATCTCGATGGGATAGGTCAGCTCGCGCAGCTCGCCATTGATGATGGCGGCCACGATGGGCGATTCGGAGGGCACGTTCTTGAGGAAGGCGCCCACCTGCGCGCCGCGCGGGCCGGCCAGGATGCGGCCGTCGGGGAGGTGCAGCTCCACATCAGGGCGCGGCTCCCGGAATACAAAATCACCAGTGGAAACCCGAGGCTCAGCCATCTCCGCCTCCGTTCAGGGATGGAACACAGATACTGTTCACCAGCTTAACGAACTCCCGGCGGATCTGCTCCTCCTGCCCCCGGTCGGAGGCATAGAAGCGGATGTCGTACATGAGCGGGTCCACGGGAAGGAATGTGAACTGCATATAGCCCCAGTCCCGGACGGGGCTGGTCCCGTCCATGAGGGTGAGCGGGGCTTCGAAATCGAAGGAGACCGTCAGGCCGGGCAGGCCGCCGAGATCAAGCTTCCTTTCGGCGATGCGCACCTCCCGGCCGGGGAACGGGCTGCCCCATTCCTGGCCGGTGAGGATCTGCCCTGCGCTGAAGATATGCGGGTACTTCTCAATGGGGGCGGCGTAGAACTGGACCAGGACGTTGAGGCCCTCGCCGGAGGGATCCTTCCCCTCCAGGCGCGCGCCCCGCACCTCCCAGCCCGAGGGGTAATCGAAACGCAGCGCAAGGCCATCGTCCGCCGGGTGGCGGGAATAGCCTGAGGAGGGCTGGCGCTCACAGGGGGCCGCGCCGCAGGCCGAAAGCAGCGGGATGAACAAAAGCGCGCAAACAAGGAGCAAAGGGCGTCGCATTACTGGACCCTTGAGAGCAATTTTTCGGGCTGCCCTGCGAACTCGTCGAGCGGGAGGGAGCCGCGCGTGAGGACCATCAGGGTATCCGTCAGCGCGGCATTGACCGGCGTGGGGATGCCCAGGTTCCGGCCCGCGCGGACGACCGCGCCGTGCAGGTATTCCACCTCGCTCCTGCCGCGCCCGGAGTGCAGGTCGATGTGGAAGGAGGGCATCTTGCCGCCGCGCCCGGCGCCCGCGGCGCGCGAGAGGAAGGGTTTGGACAGCCAGGCGGGGAGGCCCGCCGCGAGGGCGAGAGCCCTCACGGGCGTGCCGGGCAGATCCACCACTTTGATGCCCTGGGCTTCCATCACGGCCAGGCACTCGCGCAGCATGGCGATCTCCAGCCGGTACAGGCGGGGGTCTGCGAAGACCTGCGCGGCGGTCATATCCAGGATGGCGGAGGTGGGGTTGGCGAGCAGGTTGGTGAGCATCTTGGACCACTTCATCGAAGCGGCATCCTCGAAGAGGCGGCAGTTCAGGAAGGCTGCATCCAGCGCCGCGGCCAGCTGCCCGGAGAGGGGATGCCCGGCAGCCACGCCGATGCCGCGCAGCTTTTCCAGCACGATATCCCCGGCGGCGCGCTTGCCCACTGCGCTGGTCACCGTGCCCGCAATGACCCGGTCAGCGCCGAGGGCGGCGGCGATGAGGGGCTCGTTGTCCACGCCGTTGGAGAGGCACAGCAGCGGCGGGACCTTATCTGCGAAGGGCACGAGGGTCTCGAGCGCCGAGGCGGTGTCGTAGGACTTGAGGGCGAAGAGGCCCACGTCGAAGGGGCCGTAGAGCAGGGCCTCCTCCAGCGAGGCGGCAATGCGGAAGGCAGAGGGCGGGACTACGAAGGAGTCGCGGCTCTCACGCCTTTTATCCACGCTCAGGTCGAGGCGCAGGCCGCGCTCGCGCAGCTCCTCCACGACGGCGGGCTGCTCGATGAAAACCAGTTCATGCCCGGCCAGGGACAGGCTGCCACCGATATAGGTCCCGATGGCGCCCGCTCCAAAGCTGAGGAACTTCATGGAGGGGTGGGAGGCGGTCTGCATGACTAATCGAGCGAGGAAAGCTTTTCAGTCCAGTGGGTATGGTCGTTGAGGGCATCAAACTCCCAGCGGTGCATGCCCGGGAAGTAGATGAGACGGGCAAAGGCCGTATTCTCGAAGCGGAAGCGCGGCCCGCCTGCATTGCCGTGCGGGGTGATGCCCGCGGCGGCGTGCAGGATCTGGTTGAGCAGGCCGCCGTGCGAGACGATCAGGTAGCGGCCGAGGGGCTGGCGCAGCAGGGAGTGCAGCGCCTGTCCGGCGCGCAGGAAAAGCTCCCAGTCGCCCTCGCCGGTGCCGCCCACATCCTCGTAGGGGTTGATGAAGTCCGGGCGGGGATGCTGGCGCATCTCGTACAGGGTGAGGCCCTGGAGGTCGCCGGCGGAGCGCTCCATCCAGATGGGATCATACTCCACGGGAATACCCAGGGCCTCGGAGAGGATCTCGGCGGTCTCGCGGGCGCGCGCCAGCGGGCTGGAGATGATCTTGTCGAAGGTGACCTTCTCCTCCAGCCAGCGCTGCGCCAGGGCGCGGGCCTGCTCCCGGCCGGTGTCATTGAGGGGATAGTCCATCTGTCCCTGGCGGCGGGCCTCGGCGTTGCCCACCGATTCGCCGTGGCGCAGGAAGGTGAACACAAAGCGGGGACGGGCGGGCTTATTCAAGACGCCTCTCTTCTTTGATGAGATAGACCGGCCGCTTCTTCACTTCCTGGAAAATATAGCCGATATACACGCCGATAAAGCCGAGCAGCACCATCAGGATGCCGCCCACGATGAGGATCACGAACATGAGCGAGCTCCAGCCGGGGGCCAGGTTGGAGGTGCGCCCGCTCACCCAGAAGGAGAGCACATACACCATCTCGGCCAGGGCCAGGCAGAGCAGCAGCCCTCCGGCGCTCAGGCCGATGTAGAGAGGGACGAGGGAGAAGGAAAAGATGGCGTCCATGGCCAGGCGGAACATCTTGCCGAGGGAGTACTTGGACTCGCCTCCGATGCGCCCGCCGGGCTGGTAGGGAAGGATGACCGAGGGGTAGCCGATCCAGGCCACCATGCCGCGCAGGAAGCGGTGGTATTCGGGCATGGATACCAGGGCGTTCACGGCCTGGCGCGAGAGCAGGCGGAAATCCGCGGCGCCGGGCAGGATGCGCGTGCCGCTGATCAGGTTGATAAGGCGATAGAAACTGCCCGAGGTCCATTTCTTAAAGGAGGCCTCGCCGGAAGGCTCCACGCGCTGGGTCTGGACCACATCATAGCCCTGCTCGAGGAGGTTGAGCATCCGGGGGATCAGCTCGGGGGGATGCTGGCCGTCGCCGTCCATGGTGATGACCGCCCCGGCGGTGGAGGCCTCGAGGCCGGCGCTGAGGGCAGCCTGGTGCCCGAAGTTGCGGCTGAGCAGCAGGGAGGCGACGCGCGGGTCGGACCTGGCAAGCTCCCCCAGGGAGGCGGCGGTGGCGTCGGTGGAGCCGTCATCCACGTAGAGGAAGCGGAAGTCATACGGCAGGCCGTCCACCACGCCGCGGATGCGGGCGTGGATCTGTTCCACCACGCCGGCCTCATTGAAGAGCGGGATGATGATATCAACGGACGTTCGGCTGTTCTCGGACACATTACCTCAAGGATGGGTCAGCGCGCGGCGGGCTTAGAGGCGGAAGGACAGGATGGCCTCCGCCACGCGCTCAAGGTCGTCGCCGGTCAGGCTGTTGTGGAAGGGCAGGCGGACAAGCTGGTCGCTGACGCGCTCGGTCACGGGGCAATCTCCCGGCTGGCCGCCGAAACTCTTGCCCATATCGGACAGGTGCAGCGGAAGGTAGTGGAAGACCGCGCCGATGTCGAGCCCTTTGAGATGGGCGATGAAGCGGGTGCGGGCTTCGAGATCCGGCAGGAGCAGGTAGAACATATGCCAGGGCTGCTCGACATGCCCCGGGACGACCGGCAGGCGCACGCCGTTCGCGGCAGCCCAGTCCGGCAGGTTCTCCGCATAGAAATTCCACAGCTCGCGGCGGCGCGACTGGATCTGCGCGCGGTGCTCGAACTGGGCCCACAGGAAGGCCGCCAGGATATCGGAGGGCAGGTAGGAGGAGCCGACATCCACCCAGGTGTATTTATCCACCTGGCCGCGGAAGAAGCGCGCCCGGTTGGTGCCCTTCTCGCGGATGATCTCGGCGCGCTCTGCAAGGGAGGGATCGTTGACGAGCAGCGCGCCGCCCTCCCCGCAGGTGAAGTTCTTGGTCTCGTGGAAGGACTGGGTGGCCAGGGCGCCGAAGGTCCCCAGGTACTTGCCCTTGTATTTGCCGAACAGGCCGTGGGCGTTATCCTCCACCACCGGGATGCCGTGCCGGTCCGCGATCGCCAGGATGGCATCCATCTCGCAGCCCACGCCCGCATAGTGGACCGGGACGATGGCACGGGTGCGCTCTGTGATGGCCGCCTCCAGGCAGGTCTCGTCCAGGTTGAGGGTATCCGGGCGGATATCCACGAAGACGGGGCGCGCGCCGCGCAGCACGAAGGCGTTGACCGTGGAGACAAAGGTGAAATCGGGGATGATGACCTCATCCCCCGGCCCGATGCGCAGCAGCAGGGCGGCCATCTCCAGGGCGTGGGTGCAGGAGGTGGTGAGCAGGGCTTTGGCGACGCCCAGCTCGCCCTCCAGCAGGGCGTGGCACTTTTTGGAGTAGG
>CAZSPX010000098.1:0-3345 GCA_964608885.1 uncultured Anaerolineaceae bacterium
CATACTCGAAAGCCTCCAGCATGTGGCCGAACTTCTGCTCGATCTCTTCCGCTTTATAACCCAGAAGCTGGAAAACCTTCATCTGGATATCACTGCGGTAGATGCGCAGGGAGCCGGAAGCCATCTCGTAGCCGTTGCAAACCATGTCATAGGCGTCAGAGAGGATGGCAGCGGGATCGGTCTCGAACTTGGGGAGGTCCTCCAGCTTGGGCATGGTGAAGGGATGGTGCTCGGCATCCCACCGGTTCTCCTCCTCGTTCCAGGAGAACATGGGAAAATCCACAACCCAGGCGAAGGCCATCACGTCCCTGCCGGCAAGCTCCAACTGGTCCCGCAGGGCAATGCGCAGCCCTCCCAGCACCTTGTTGACTACGGGTTTTTCATCGGCGGCAAGCAGGACCAGATCGCCCTCCGCGGCTTCAATGCGGGAACGGAGCGCCTCGGTTTCTCCAGGCATGACGAACTTCCCGGCGGTGCCTTTGATGCCCTCCGGCGTGAAAGCCAATGTGGCAAGCCCTTTTGCGCCCAGGGATTTGGCGGTCTCCGTCAATGCATCCACTTCCTTGCGGGAAAACCCGGCGCAGTCTGAAGCCACGATGCACTTGATCACGCCTCCGGCTTGCAGGGCGGATTGGAAAACGCGGAACTCGCTTCCGGCAAATATGTCGCTGACATCCTTCAGCTCCATCCCGAAGCGCAGGTCAGGCTTATCGGTGCCGAAGCGTTCCACAGCTTCGCGGTAGCTCAACCTGGGCCAGGGAGACTGGAGAAGGCGCTTGTGAGGCGCCACGACGGGGAGCATTTCAGTATAGAGGCCTTCCACCATGGAGAGGACATCATCGCGATGGACGAAGGACATCTCCAGGTCAAGCTGGGTGAACTCGGGCTGGCGGTCGCCGCGCAGATCCTCGTCACGAAAGCAGCGGGCGATCTGGAAGTAGCGGTCCATCCCCGCCACCATGAGCAGCTGTTTCAGCTGCTGAGGTGATTGAGGCAGGGCATAGAAATGCCCAGGGTGGATGCGGGATGGCACCAGGTAATCGCGGGCGCCTTCGGGTGTGGCTTTGAACAGGATGGGAGTCTCGATCTCGATGAACCCATGGGCGTCCATATAATCCCGCATGAATTTCATCACGCGGTGACGCAGGACCATGTTGCGGCTCATGCGCTCCCGGCGGAGGTCGAGATAACGGTAGCGCAGGCGCACGTCCTCATTCTCGTCCTCGTCGCGGCTGACCACAATGGGGGTGGGGCGGGCGATGTTCAACACCGTAACCTTGCGGGCTTCCAGCTCAATCTGACCGGTGGGCATGCGCGGGTTGAACTGGTCATCAGGGCGCATGCGCACCAGGCCTTCCACCTGGAGGACCCACTCGGAGCGGGAAGATTCGATCAAGCGGTGAGCTTCGGGGAAGGCCTCCGGGTCGGTCACGACCTGGGTGATGCCGGACCGGTCGCGCAGGACCAGGAATATCACACCGCCAAAGGTGCGAAAATTGTGCACCCAGCCTGCCAGGGTGACCGTCTGGCCGGCATTTTCAGCTCGCAGCTCGCCGCAGTCATGAGTCTTGTACATAAGTTATATGCCTCCGTATTTCCCGGAATGAAGTTCCCCGGGCATGAGCGCATTTACACAAAATAAATCGCCCTCCGCTCTGGGCGTTGGGCGATTGATTCGGTTCGCAGGTACGCGTCACCCGGCCATGCTTCGCCCAACGGCCCAAAGGTCGTTATTATCATTGTCGTTTCCGGCGAAGAGAGGCGTGGTACACATAATGGACGCATTATAGCATAAGTTGGCGGGGTCATTCTCTGGGTGAAGGGGAGCAGAAGATCGGGGGACGTCGATGGATTGTAAGGTGAGAAGGTCGTACATTCACCCAAATGGGGGAGAGGGTGGGGAGCAGCGTGCCTTGAAGCCGGGGCGCGATTGTTGTATTTTTGGAGCAGAGATCGATCCATCCTCATTTCCCAAGGAGATCATCCATGACTCTTAGAAACCTGTTCCTGCTGAGCGCATTGATCGCGCTTCTGGCCTCGCTCGGGCTGCTGCTCGGCGCCCCCACCATGCTGACCGTGCTGAAGCTCAAGACGGGAGCCAGCGAGAACCTGGTCGCCCAACTCCTGGGCGCGGCGCTGATCGTCCCGGCACTGATCGGGTGGTTCGCGCGGGATGTCAGCGATCCGGGCTCGCGCGCGGCTGTTGTGGTGCCACTGTTCCTGTTCAATGCAATCGCCTTTGTCATCACCCTGCTGGGGGTGATCTCCAAGGCGATGGGGACCTGGGGCTGGCTGGTGGCCCTCCTGTTCCTGTTCTTTGCGCTGGCCTTCGGGTATTTCCAATTCGTGCGCACGTCCGACTGAACCCTGCCATCCGTATGAGGCAGCGCACAGGAATCCGGGCGCTGCCCCTTTATGAGAGCATCCGCTCCGGATCCGGGTTCGAGGGAGGCTTCTTGTCATCCTGCGGGTTTAAGTCTATACTTGGTCAACCCAAAGGAAGGAGCCGCCATGTCCACCGTCCGCGATATCATCCGAAAGAAAGGCGGGGGGATCTACTCGATCTCACCCGATGCCAGCGTGCTCGAGGCCCTCAAGTTGATGGCCGAGCATAACAGCGGCGCATTAATGGTACTTCAGGACGGGAATGTGGAGGGGATCATTTCCGAGCGCGACTGTGTTCGAAAGGTGGACCTGGCAGGACGTTCGGCGGCAGATACAGCTGTACGGGAAATCATGACCAGCAAGGTTGTATACATCGAAGCCAGCCAGCCGCTGGAGGAGTGCATGGCGCTGATGCTGGACAAGAGCATCCGTCATCTGCCGGTCTATGACAACAAGCAGCTCATGGGCCTGGTTTCCATCCGGGACGTGCTTCACGAAGTGGTGGACGTCCAAAAATTCATGATCTCCCAACTGGAGCATTACATCACGGGCGGAGGGCGTTGAGCCTTTTCTCCTGCATCCCAGCGAGGTGAACGTGCAGGAATTGAGCATCTCCAAGATCCAATCCAGGATGCGATCAGGCGGGTTGACGGCGCGTCAGCTCGCCGATTTTTATCTGGAGCGCATCGAGGCCCTCGACCGTAACGGGCCGAAGGTCAATTCGATCATCGAGATCAACCCGGATGTCCACAAGCTTGCGGACACGCTCGATGAAGAACGAAAGGCAGGCCGGGTGCGGGGGGTGCTGCACGGGGTCCCCATATTGCTGAAAGACAATATTGACACCGCCGACCGGATGCAGACGACCTCCGGGTCACTGGCACTGGAGGGCAACCGCGCGGCGTTCGATGCGGGGCTGGTGGAGAAACTGCGGGCGGCAGGGGCGCTGATCCTGGGGAA
>CAZSPX010000098.1:3445-10217 GCA_964608885.1 uncultured Anaerolineaceae bacterium
GGAGCGCGGCTGGTGGATGTGGAATTGAAATCCAGCGACAGCTTCGGGAAATCAGAGCTGGAGGTGCTGCTCTATGAGTTCAAGGCGGACCTGAACGCATATCTAAAGCGAAGCTCACAGACGCGGGTCCGTTCGATGGAGGATGTGATCCGGTTCAACGAGGAGAACCATGCACGAGTCCTGCAGCATTTCGGGCAGGAACGCATGGTGGAGGCTCAGACCAGAGGACCCCTGACCGGCAAAAAATACCTGGCTGCCCTGGAACGAAATCAGAGGCTGGCAAGGGAGGAGGGCATCGATGCGGTGATGCGACGACACCGGTTGAAGGCCATTGTCCTGCCCTCCGGGGGGCCAGCCTGGCTGATCGATCTGGTCAACGGGGATGGCGGACGGAACTGGGATATGGACAGCACCTCTCACGCGGCTGTGGCGGGCTACCCCCACATCACGGTCCCAGCAGGGATGATCTCAGGTCTACCGGTGGGGATCTCGTTTATCGGGCGTGCCTGGCAGGAATCGACCCTGCTCGGCCTGGCTTATGCCTTCGAGCAGTTGACCAAAGCCCGGAAAGCTCCCGAGTTCCTTCCGAGCGTGCCGATCAAGTGATCCCACAGCCTGTGGTCATGAAAAAACTCCCGCCGGAAGGCGGGAGTTCTGTTTCAGGGTTGGCTGGTCTGGGCAGCCTCGGTCGCAAGCGATTCAAAACTTGGAACCGTCGGAACCACCGATTTCCAGAGATCGAAGGTCTCGACCCTGTACGTATCGCGCAGAGAGGTCAGGAAATCATTGAAGGCGGCGTCGGTGGCGGCCTTATAGGCGGAGGCATCCAGAGGCCGCTCTTCACGGGCGATCACCTGGATGACATGCCAGCCAAAATCGCTCTTCACCGGCTGGCTGATCTCGCCGACCTTGAGTGAGAAGGCAGCCTGTTCAAATGGCGGAACCATGGCGCCTTTGCCGAACCAGCCCAGATCACCACCCTGGGCCGCAGAGCCGGTATCTGTCGAGCGCTTCGCGGCGATCTCGCCAAAATCCTCGCCATGCTTCAAGGATTCAATGATGCTCAGAGCTTCAGTCTCATCAGCAACCAGGATATGGCGTGCCCGGACCTGCTCCTCGACGCGGGGCACATCCTTGGTGACCTCGTCGTAGAGCTTCTGGCGTAAAAGGTCAGTACGGAACAGCTCCCGGTACTGTGTCTCGGTCAGGCCGTATTTGGCGAAGTGCTTGAGCTTGTCGGCATACTGTTTCTGGAAGCCTTCAAGCGTATAGGGGGTGGAAGTGGGCGAAGGAGTGGGGCTTCCGCTGAGGGTGGGTGTGGGTGGGATGGTAGCGGTTGCAGTGGCGGTGGGCTCCAGGGTCGCCGTGGGCGTGGAGCTGGAGGTGGGGGCGGGAGTCCCACTGAGATCCTGCACGGAAGGCGTGGAGCTCTCAGCGGGGGCGGCCGTGGCGGTAGCGGTGGCTTCCAGCGAAGGCGTGGCCGTGAATTCCGAGGTGGCGGTGATGTACTTCAGGATCTCGCCGGAATCCGTTGGAAGGGTGACCGGGGTGGGGGTGATGGTGGGTGTGGGAGTACCGTCCGGGAAATAATTCTCGGCGGAGCGGATGGCCTCCTCGACCTCCTGATCGCTGACCGTGATGCCTCGCTTGGCGCTCTCCTGGCGGATCAATTCCTCGTTGATCATCGCATCGACCACGTTCTGCCCCAGGGTCTGGGTATCATCCAACTGGGTCTGGATCTGCTGAAGCTGGGTGCTCACATCGATCCCGTACTGCTGGTAGATGTAGTACTGCTGGTAGGTGTTCAGCAGGCCTTCACGCTGGACCTTGGCGCGGGTTTGAAACTCCCTGGAGGTGATCTCGACATCCCCGACCCTGGCTACAGGTTTTTGAAGCTGGAAATAATTGATATCCAGCCAGCCATAGACCAGAAGAAGCACCGAGACGACCAGGATCCCGATGAAGCTGAAAAGGATGAGACGTGTCTGGCGGCGTTCCCGCTCCAGGCGGGCCAGATGTTTTTTAGTGTGGACCACAGGTTTTGAGCCCCTGTTGTCTGCCATATTCGTTCTCCTACTGCTTTCCTAATACAACCAAAAGCGGGGCAGGCGCGCAAAACTGTTGCGGACTGCCCCATGTGAGAAGCGGCGGTTCAGCCGCGGGTATCGTCCCAAAAGCGGCCGGTATAGGGAAGCAGCGCGATATGGCGGGCTTTCCGTATGGCGGTAGCCACCACGCGCTGGTGACGGGCGCAGGCGCCGGTCTGGCGGCGGGGGCGGATCTTGCCTTCGTCGGTGACGTAACGCTTGAGGAGATCGACTTTTTTATAGTCGATCAGCAACTGCTTGTCTGCACAAAATTGGCAGGTTTTGGGTTTTGCAAAGAAACGGCGTTCGCCGCCCTCGCCCCCCATCGTTTGTTCTTCAGCCATGTTTTCTCCAACTTTCCTTGTCCCTCCAGCCGAAGGCTAGAACGGGAATTCATCTTCTGCAGCGGCCGCGTCCTCCAGGGGAGCGGCATCGCCATCCTGTGCGTGGTTGTTGGCGTCCCGGCGGTCGCCGAGCATCATCATTTCGTTGGCCACGATCTCAACACTGGTATGCTTGACGCCTTCCTTGTCATCCCAGCGGCGGGTCTGAAGACGGCCTTCGATGAAGACCTGCTGCCCCTTGACGAGATACTGCTTGCAGATCTCAGCCAGGTTGCCCCAGGCAACGATATTGAACCACTCGGTCTCGCTATGGCGCTCCCCGTCCGCGCTGTTCCAGGAACGGCTGACCGCGACCGTGAAGGTGGTCACAGGGCGGCCGGAGGGGGTGTAGCGCATTTCGGGATCGCGTCCCAGGTGGCCAATGATCATGACTTTGTTAAGGCCTCGGCTCATCTCAATCTCCTTGTACTCTACCGGGCGGAATCGCTTCTAAAACCTTATCCAACGAGCGTGAGCATATGGCGAATGACAGTTTCCTGGAACCGGATGTTGCGCTCCAGTTCCGCGGTGGTTGCGGGATTGAGCGAGAGGTTCAGCAGAACATACTGACCCTCGCGCTGCTTGCGGATGGGGAAAGCCAGTCTGCGACGGCCCCACACATCCACCTTATCCACGCTACCACCGGATTCGGTCACCCAGCCCTTGACGCGGTCGAGAACGCCGTTAAAGGCGGTCTCGTCCAGATCGGGCTGGACAATGCAAACCAATTCGTAGTTGCGCATGGGGATGCCTCCTTTCCATGGGATTGCCACCGTTCACGCCGAGGGCGGGCCGGCAGCGGAAAGGCACGTTACTTGTACGTACCTGAATCGAACGGGCGTGATTTTACCATAAAAAAACCGCAATTCGCTCAGACCACGTAGATCGGATTGCTGAATATCCATCCCCGGCGGGCGCCCAGGTGATTCCGGTAAGCCTCGATACGGTACACCCCGGGCGCGGTCGTGATGTGGGTAAGGGCCTGCTGGCTCTTCCAGGATTTCAGGACCGCGCCGTCCTTGATGAGACGCAGCTCAGCCGCGCGGGGCAGAACGGCCTGGAGGGTGACGCCCCCGCGCGCGGAGACTTCACCGCCCATGATGACATTGCGCTCCCGGCCCTGGGCAGTGAAGCGAAAGCCACGGGTGGCGGCAGAAAGGTCATAGCCCACAAAGCAATTCCCTTCCGCCAGGGCGCTGTACACCATTTGGCGGTCCGCCTTTACCTCGCCGGTGAAGGGCTGGGGAAGGAAGATGTGAGTGTTGACCGTCCGGAAGTGGAACTCGTAGGGGAAGATCTTACGGCGTATGGGTCCCATGTGCCGGTGAAGCTCGTGGGCATCCGACCCGCCGATGGCGACCACGCGCCGTCCTTCGTTGAGCAATTCGTCCCATTTGTCCAGGGTGGCATTCTCGGGTCCATGCGCAATGAACTGGGGGAACAAGGCATGGAACACGGCATGAGCCCGGGTCGGGATGACGGTTTTGAACTCGCTCAGCCCGTTCCAAAGCTCCAGGCCGGTAAAATTGCGGACGGACCAATCCTCCCAGGTGATAGCGGTCTCATGAAAAAGCGGGGCCTCGGTCTCGTGAGGGTGGGCCAGGAAGCTCAACCCGCCGGATTCGCGGACAGAATCGATCAGTTTCTGGGGTTCATCGGCCAGGCCGGCCAGCTCCCGGCCGCTCCCAAATACCAACAGGTGGTTCTTCTGCGGATCGCGGTCCTGGTCGTGGATCTCCTCACCGACCAGCATGAGAAGACGGTGGTTCTTCTCACGATAGTAGCCCTCCAGACCTTCCACGAGCACATTGTGGTCCGTGACGATGACGGCATCCAGGCCGGCGCGCAGCCCTGCCCGGGCAATATCCTTGTGACTCCCGGTGCCATCGGAGTAGCGGGTATGCATGTGAAGGTTCAGGACAATTTCGTGCATGAGGTTGATTTGACGATTTCCCTTTTGAACAGGTATAATGTGCCCGCTATTTTTAAGGAGGCACACGCATGACAACTTTCCTGGATATCGCGCTGATTATAATCTCGGTCGGACTGATCATCAGCGTAATCCTGCAGAGCAAGGGCGCCGGTCTGGGCAACCTGACGGGAGCCGACATGGGAGGGGTCTTCACGGCCCGACGCGGTATCGAGCGCGTCCTGTTCTGGATCACCATCGCGCTGAGCGTGATCTTTTTCGCGCTGGTGCTCTTTGTGATCGTCTTCGCAAACTGATCGGAAAACCCGGTCTGGAAGGCCGCCGCTCGTCGGCCCCCGCTGAACACGGTGAGCCGGCGCGGCAAGCGGCCTTTCTTTTTTGCTACTCCCTATGAAACGACTTCGCTGGCAGATCCTGGTGGTCCTGGTCACCCTGATCGTGGTGGCCGTTCTGCTCGTGGGGCAGCAGCCGGTGGGAAACCTGCCTCTGCTGCCGCAGCCCACGAGCGGTGGAGTCTATACCGAGGCCCTGGTCGGAAGCATGGGGCGTCTCAACCCCCTGCTGGACTGGAACAACCCGGCAGACCGCGACATCAACAGCCTGATCTTCAGCGGGTTGATCCGCTTTGATTCTCACGGGCTGCCGCAGCCGGACCTGGCTGAATCGTGGGGCACCTCGGCGGACGGTACCATCTACAACTTCACGCTGCGGCCGAACGCCGTCTGGCAGGATGGCACACCGGTCACCAGCGACGATGTCGTTTTTACGATCAACCTGATCATGAGCTCGGGCTCCCTGTTCCCCCAGGATATCAAGGACCTGTGGTCCGAGATCGAGATCAAGCAGCTGGACGAGAAGAACCTCAAGTTCACCCTTACGGAACCTTACGCCCCCTTCCTGGATTACGTGACATTTGGTGTCCTGCCGAAACACCTGCTGGAATCGGTCCCGCCGGAACAGCTTTCCTCGGCAGACTTCAACCTCAAACCGGTAGGGACCGGGCCATATAAATTCGACCACCTGATCGTGGAGGGGGGCCAGATCCGCGGGGTGGTGCTTACGCTGAACGAACAATATTACCTAACCAAGCCCTTCATCCCCCAGGTCGTCTTCCGCTATTACGCCGATTCTGCGAGCGCACTGGATGCGTATGAGCAGGGCGAGGTACTTGGCGTCAGCCAGATCAGCAACAAGGTGCTGGAGAAGGCGCTGGCCGACCCAACCCTGTCCGTCTATACCAGCCGGCTTCCGCAATTGAGCATGATATTCCTCAATTTGAACAACCCCGCCATCCCCTTCCTGCAGGAGCCAAAGGTGCGGAGGGCATTGATGATGGGGCTGAACCGGGAAGCCATGGTGGCGAATTTCCTGGGCGGGCAGGCGATCGTCGCGGATGGTCCCATCCTGCCGGGATCCTGGGCCTATTATGACGGAATCGAACATATCGAGTATGACCCGGAGGCGGCGGCGTCCATCCTCAAGGTGGAGGGCTATGTTCTGCCGGCTGCCGGCGGCGATGTACGGGAAAAGGAAGGTCAGCCGCTGGCTTTGACGCTGGTCCATCCGGATGATGAGCTGCATACCCAGATTGCCAAAATGATCCAGAGCAACTGGGCGCAGATCGGGGTGCGTGTGGACCTGCAGCCGGTGAGCTACGAGAGCCTGGTGAGCGACTTCCTGACGCCGCGGAGCTTCCAGGCAGCCTTGGTGGACCTGACCATGGCACGCACACCGGACCCCGACCCGTATCCTTTCTGGCACCAGGCTGAAGCCACCGGAGGACAGAATTACTCGCAGTGGGATAACCGCACTGCAAGTGAGTATCTGGAAACCGCCCGCACCTCAACTGATTTCACTGATCGGACCCGGTTGTATCGAAACTTCCAGGTGATATTCTCCAAAGAACTGCCGTCCCTGCCGCTCTTCTTCCCGGTCTATTCCTACGGAGTGGATTCGCAGGTGCAGGGCGTCCAGGTGGCGCCGCTGTACGATACGAGCGACCGGCTGGCTTTCATCCAGGAGTGGTACCTGGTGACCCGGAGAACGCTGGAAGAAACCCCTGCTGCCACCGCCGCACCCTAGAAACGAGGAATGATGTCTCATCTCGAAAAAGCGCTTGCGTATGCCCATCACAACCAGGCCCAATTCCAGAAGGATCTGGAAGAACTGGTCACCATCCCCTCCATCTCCACCAGCCCGGAGTACAAGGAGGAGGTAAGGCGGGGGGCGGAATGGCTGGCGAAGCGGCTCACAGCGCTGGGGATGGAAAATGTGCAAATCCTGCCCACGGGCGGTCATCCCGTGGTCTATGCTGATCACCTAAAAGCGTGTAGCTTACTTGCTTGGTTCGTGCAATCATAAATTAGGAATTG
>CAZSPX010000099.1:0-10165 GCA_964608885.1 uncultured Anaerolineaceae bacterium
CTATGCCCCCACCCCCTACGTGGTGGCTGCCAACAAACAGGATATCGAGGACGCCTGGGAGATGGAAGATATGCGCCATGCCCTGCGCCTGGATTCAAAGACCAAGCTGCTCCCCTGCGTTGCCACCGACCGCGCCGCGGTCAAGACCGTGCTCCTCGAGCTGCTCTACAGCATTTTGGAGGAGATGGAACCCGGCAGGTAAAGGGGATCGGGTCAAACCAACGTGTCTTCCATCACTACTGATCAGGGGATCGTTCATTACGAAGCCTACGGGCGCGGGAAACCGGTCATCCTTCTGCACGGCTGGCTTGGCTCCTGGGGGCTCTGGCAGGAGACCATGGCCTTTCTGGGCGCCTTCTACCGCACCTATGCGCTGGACTTCTGGGGCTTTGGAGAATCCGGCAAGAAGCGGGATACCTACGCCGTCCAGGATTTCGTGAGCCTGGTAGACCAGTTCATGGAGCAGCTGGGGATCGCGAACGCCCCGCTGGTGGGTCACAGCATGGGCGGCACGGTGACCCTGCTGGTGGCCATGCAGTACCCTCAGCGGGTGAGCAAGGCTGTGGTGGTGGGCTCGCCCATCGTGGGCTCCTCGCTGGCGCCGCTGCTCAAGCTTTCGGGCTACCGGGCCATCGCTTTCCTGCTTTTTAATATGATGGGTCCCTTCCGATTGTGGATGAAAAAATTCTACTCGCGCCAGATCTGCAGTGACCCACGTTTTCCGGAGATGATGGACCGGGACCTCTCGAGGACCACCCTGGAATCCTTCCTGCGCTCCATCGCCTCGCTGCGCCGCACCGACCTTCGCCCCGGCCTCAGCCAGGTGAAGGTGCCCTCCCTGGGCATGTACGGCGACAAGGACAAGATTGTCCACCCGCTCCAGTGGCAGCCTATGCAGCAGGGCATCCCGGGCGCGCACATTGAGCGCTTCTCCAATGCCGGGCATTTCATCATGCTCGAGGAGCCGGTCGAATTCACGCAGAAGCTCAAAGGATTCCTGGATGCGGAGAGCCCGGAAAAATGAGCACCTATTATTATCCGCAGCGCATGGGACGCATCATCCTCCAGAGCATGGAGGAGATCATCGGCCGCCCGGGGGTGCATGCCATCCTTAACCTGGCCTCCTATGGCGAGTTCATCGAGAATTACCCGCCAGCCGAGCCTGACCGTACCTTCGCCTTTGAATCGGTGAGCGGCCTGCAGGCCGCCCTCGAGCAGGCCTACGGCCCGCGCGGCGGCCGCGGCCTGGCGCTGCGCGTGGGGCGTTCCTGCTTCAACTACGGCCTACGCGAGTACGGCTCCCAGCTGGGCCTGACCGAAATGACCTTCCGCCTGCTCCCGCTTTCCACCAAGCTCCAAGTGGGCGCCAAGGCCTTCGCCGAGCTCTTCAACCGCCAGACCGACCAGGTTGTGCGCGTGGAGGAGGATGGCGCGCACATTTTCTGGCACATTGAGCGCTGTCCCCTGTGCTGGGGCCGCAAGGCCGATGAGCCGGTCTGCCACCTGGCGGTGGGGCTTTTGCAGGAATCCTTGTACTGGCTGAGCGGTGGTAAGATATTTGATGTGGAAGAGACGCGCTGCATCGCCCGCGGCGACACGGCCTGTACCTTCCGCATCAACCGGCAGCCGATCGCCTGAGCCCGTCGGGGGCGTATTCCCCGCCCCTCCTGAACCATGCTTAAAGTCATCCTTACTGCCCCCAAGCCCCTGATGCCGTTCTGTGAGCCGGCGCGCGACCTGCGCATCCAGAACGTTCCTCTCTGGCTGCACCAGCGCAACCTGCTCTCCAAATACGTGACACGGGAAATGGAGCTGCATCCCGGCGAACGGCTCACGCCCACGCGCGAGCCCACACTCGTCTATCGCGATAACCTCTTTTTCGATGAGGAATACCTGAGCGCCTTCATGGAGGAGGCTCTCAAGCGGAAGCGCGCCGTGCGGGCCGCCTTCTCCGCCGAAGACCCGGCCTTCCGTGAGCATGCCCTCCCGCTTTCCACTTCCTACACCCCGGCGGGCAGCCTCTTCCTGGCGGACCTGTGGTACTACCCCGAAGGCCCGGTGGCGGATGTGGAGCCTCTCGTGATCGACATGCAGGCGCACGAGATGGGCTACTACCATATCCCCACCTACATGGCCGACCAGCGCGGCGACCTGGTCTTTCAGGTTCCCCTGCGCGCCCTGCTGGCCATCGACTCATGGGTGCATATCTTCATTGCCGATGTGGCTTTCGGCGTGTTCGCACGCGGCGGTCGTTACGAGAAACGCCTGGCGGAGGACCTGCCCTTCAAATTGGGCATCCTGGGCCGGGCCGTTTATGAGGGGCGGCAGGTGCTGGAATGTTCCAGCCTGGTCAAGGTGGGCCGCAATTGCGTGATCGATCCCAGCGCCATCATTCATGGTCCCACCACCATCGGCGATAACGTCACCATCAACGCCGGCGCTGTCATTGAGAATTCCATCATCGGCAGCAATGTCAATGTCTCGCAGGACGTGCAGATCATGCTTTCGGTGGTGGGGGATGGCACCTTCCTGCCTTTCCGTGCCTCCCTGTTCATGACCACCATCATGGACAACAGCATGGTGGCGCAGAACACCTGCCTTCAGATGTGCGTGGTCGGCCGCAATACCTTCATCGGGGCCGGCTCCACGTTCACGGATTACAATCTGGTGCCCGCGCCCATCAAGGCCCGGGCGGGGGATGGAGAACTTCGCCCTTCCAACCGGCCAGTGCTGGGCGGCTGCGTGGGGCATAACTGTCGCCTCGGCGCGGGGATGATCATCTATCCGGCCCGTACCATCGAGTCGGATGTGGTCCTGGTCGCCTCACCCAAACGGCGGGTGATCGACCGCGACATCCGCTTTGAGGACAGCGATCATCACCGTCTGAGAGCTGCAAGTCTCCACCAGACTCCCTACCACCGCCATCCCCAGGCGGAGGTCGAGTCCTGGTGAGCATGGATACGTTTGCCTTTATCATCCACCCCATCGACCCGAAACGCGATGTCAGCCGTAAATTTCCCCTGCTGGGGCGCGTCCTGACCGAGCACCAGATCGATTTTTTTTCGACTTTTTTCCCGCCAGTATACATCTCCGAGATCGAAGGCATTACCTCGCAGGCCACGGGCAAACAGGTGCGCGGCTGGTTCATCGCCTGCCCCTTTACCCCCCGCCGCATGCTGGAGTTGCCGGAACGGACCGTTTATCGTAAGATTATCCAGACCGGCCGCGCCGCTGAGCGCCTCGGGGCGCAGATCCTGGGGCTGGGCGCCTTCACCTCGGTGGTGGGAGACGCGGGCCAGACCATTGCCCGCAGCCTGGAGGTACCGGTCACCACGGGCGACTCCTACACCGTCTCGCTGGCTGTCCAGGCGGTCCGGGAGGCCGCTTCGCTGATGGAGATCCCTCTCCGGAATGCGACCGCCGCGGTGGTGGGCGCCACCGGCGCCATCGGGCGGGTGTGCGCGGAGCTGCTGGCAGGCGAAGTGGGCCGGCTGGTGCTCATTTCTCGCAGCCTCGACAGGCTGGAAGCGCTGCGGGCCTCCCTCCAGCCGGGGGCGCGGGCTGAATTGGCCCTCAGCACCGATATGCAGGCGCTTTCGGAAGCGCAGCTGATCCTGACCGTGACCAGTTCCACCGGCAGCCTGATCGATCCCCGGGCCCTGAGGCCCGGGAGCGTGGTCTGTGACGTTGCCCGCCCCCGCGACGTTTCTGCAATGGTCGCAGCGGTCAGAGATGATATATTAGTGATTGACGGTGGAATGGTGGACGTGCCAGGCCCCGTGGACTTCCATTTTAACTTTGGTTTTCCGCCCGGCAAGGCCTATGCCTGCATGGCCGAGACCATGATCCTGGCCCTGGAGGGCCGTTTCGAGGATTATACGGTCGGCAAGGAGATCGGCCTGGGACGTGTCCGGGAGATCACCGGCCTGGCGGAGAAACATGGTTTCCGTCTGAGCGGCTTCCGCTCCTTCGAGCGCGAGGTGACCGCGGAGCAGATCGAAAAGGTACGCCGGAACGCCCGGGAGAACCGGCGCAGATAGATTCGGAGGCTTGCATGGGAAATTCCCGCCTGCTTGTCGTTGAAGACGATGTGGATATCGCCAATATGCTCAAGATCTACTTCACGGGGCTGCATTTCGATGTGGATGTGGCCAACCGCGGGCAGGAGGCCCTTGAGAAGACCAAGAAGGTCCTGCCTCACTTGATCGTATTGGACATCATGCTGCCGGATATCGACGGCTACGAGGTGTGCCGCAACCTGCGGACGAGCACCCGCACCAGCCACATCCCGGTCATCTTCCTGACCCAGAAGGATGAGCGCAGCGACAAGCTGCAAGGCCTTGAGCTGGGGGCGGATGATTATATTACCAAGCCCTTCGATATCGAGGAGCTCAAGCTGCGCGTCATTGGAGCGGTGCGCCGCTCCGAGCGCGAGAGCCTCACCGACCCGCGCTCCGGCCTGCCCGCCGGGCGCCTCATCGAGGAGCAGCTCCGCCGCATCATCCGGGAAGAAGGTTGGGCGCTGCTCGACGTGAGGATCAATCACTTCGAGCCTTTCCGGGATGTGTACGGCTTTGTGGCGGGCGATGATGTGGTGCGCTTTACCGCCATGCTCATCGGAGAGGTGGTGGATGAATTGGGCGGGGCCGGCGATTTTATCGGCCACGCAGGCGGCGACAATTTTATTGTCATCACCACCGAGGCCGCCGCGGATGACCTCAAGCAGCGGCTCAAGGACCGTTTTGCGGAAGAGGTGCAGACCCACTATAACTTCATCGACCGCCAGCAGGGCTTTATCCAGGCCCCGCAGCCGGGCGGGGGGGTGGAGAAGGTCCCCTTCATGACCCTCTCCATCGGGCTGGTTTCTCCGGCGCGCCAGACCTTCTCAGATATCCGAGAGATCACCGAACTGGCCGCCGAGGCCCGCCGCCAGGATACCACCGCGGCCGTCTAGACGGACGGAGCTGAATGTCAGCCAGCCTGGGGCTTGATCTCGCACTCATCACAAGCGGACTGGTGCTTGTATTCCTGGTCTGGCTTGTTCTGCGGCTCTTGCCGCGCGATCCTGCTGTTGCACAGACCACCGCCCCTGCCCTGCATTTCCCTGAAACCCAGCAATCCAGCGATGCTGTCTTCATAGTCCAGCCGGGAGGCCGCATCGGGTATATCAACCGCATGGCCCGGCAGGCTTTTGGCCTGGGGGAGGGTGAGCCGGCCGAACTGGAGCGGCTGGGCCGGCGGGCGCGCCCCGTGGATGATTTCCTGGCCGTGTGCACCCGCCCCGATCAGAAACGCCTCTCCGTCAACGGAAAGATGATGGAGGCCACCTCCTACCAGGTGCCGGGGGAGATCCCCATGGTGCTGGTGTCGCTTCGCCTGCTGGACCTGGCTCCCAGCCTGGCAGGCGCGGGAGATTCGGCCACCTCCATCCTGAAGGTGGTGGCGGATTTCAGCCAGTCCATTGCCTCCAGCCTCGACCTGCAGGCCACGCTCTACGCGGTGCTGGATAATGTCAGCCGGCTCGTCCCTGCCGATGCACTGGAGCTGAAGGTCTGGGAGGAGGAGACGAAGTCCCTGGCGGCCTACCGCTTCCGCGGCACCGTGACCGGCTCCCACTCGCTCATGCCCATCACCCGTTCGCAGTTCGGGTCCCTGACGGAGAAGCTGATCGCTGCCCGGCAGCCCCTGCTGCTGACCGAATCCGAGATCCCTTCCGAGGAGTTTTCCACCCCCATCCGCTCCTACCTGGGTGTGCCGTTGGTGGCCGGAGGCCGGTTGGTGGGTACCGTGGAGGCAGCCCAGTTGGGCTCCACTCCCTTCGGCCCGCAAGACCTGGACCTGCTGAAGTTCATCTCCGGGCAGGCGGCGGTCGCCATCCGCAACGCCACGTTGTACGAGGAAGAGGAGCGCCGTGCTGCCGAACTGGCGGGCCTCGCCCGGCTCTCCCAGGCGGTCAGCGCCATCCAGGAGCCCAGGGACCTGTTCGCCCGCCTTGTGGAAAGCACGGCCCCGCTGTTCAATGTGGAGATCCTGGGATTCATCCTGTTCGATGAAGACCGGCATCTCCTGGAAGCGCAGAGTCCCTTCCGGGGTCTGCCCGAGTACATCATGACGATGTACCGGGCGAATGTGGAGCCTGGCTCGGAGGCGGAGAAACTGATCCTGGCGGGGACGCCCATCATGACGATGGACGCCTCACAGGATGAGAACTGGCGCACCCTGGGGTTGGGGAACCTGGCTGTGGCGGCCAGCCTGCGCGACTCGGCGTTGGTGCCGCTGGTGTCGGCGGGCCGCATGGCCGGTTATCTGCAGCTTTCGCATCATCGTGGGGGGCCGGCGCCCTTCTCTGCGGAAGAACTGCGTTTGATGAACATCATCGGCAACCAGGCGGGGGCGATCATCGAGAATGCCCTGCTGGTGCGCGAATCCCGCTCCCGCGCCCGCCGTTCCGATTCTTTGAGATATATTGCCAGCCTCTCGGTCTCTTCGGCTACCACCGATGAGATGCTGAAATATTCGATGCAGGAGCTGGTGCGGCTCTTCCATGCCGAAGCCGGGGGCATCTTCCTGTTGGATGAGGAACGCGGCTGCCTGACCTTGCAGCCCAGCTCCGTCTGGGGTGTACCGGATCAGGCGATCGCCTTCTTCTCCCAGCTCCAGGTGGACGAGCCGGCCTACCTGTTGACCGTCTCGCACAGCCGAAAGCCCTTCATCTCCGGCAGGCTAAGCGACGACCGGCGGGTGCTGGCCATGTACCGCCCACTGGTGACCACCCTCAACCTTGAGTCCGCCCTGGTCGTGCCTCTGGTCGTGCGCGACCACAGCATCGGCGAACTGATGCTGGGGAGCACCCGCCCCGACCACTTCAGCCCGTATGACCTCCAGATCATCACCACGGCGGCCGGTCAACTGGCGGCTGCCCTGGAGACCGCCGGGCTGATGGGCCAGACGGATGCTTCCCTGCGCAAGCGCGTGGAGCAGCTGACCGGCATCGCCCGCGTCAGCCGCGAGCTGGGCGCCTCGCTCGACACCCAGCACCTGCTGGAAGTGATCCACGATGAGGCCCTGCGCGTGACCGGTGCCGATTGCGGCGCGATCCTCCTCCTGAAGACCGATCCGGAGGATGGGGCCACATCCATTGACCTGGCCGTCGGCTGCCCCTCGGACGACCAGCTTACCGCCCTGGACCGCAGCGTCTTGCAGACCACCAGGCCGGTGTATATCGATGACTTCCTCGCCCGGGGCGGCCGCCCGCCTCACGAGGGCGTGCGCTCTGCTCTATCGATCCCCATCCTCCAGGGAGAGAACCTCCTCGGCCTCATCAATTTGCATTCCCGACGGGCCTCCTTTTTCGAGAATTCGGCCCGCGAGACGCTGGATGTGATGGCTTCGCAGGCTGCCGTGGCCATCCAGAACGCCCGCCGCTTCCAGGAGGAGCGCCAGCGCGCCGAACTGCTGCGCCGCCGGGCCGAGACCCTGGCGCGCCTTTCCGGCGTCAGCTATGCCCTCAACCAGGAGCAGCCTCTCGAGCAGTCCCTCCAGACCATTGCCCAGGCCATCCACGATTCCACTCCCTTCCAGGCCGTTTTGATCAGCTTGTTCGAGCCGGAGACGGGCCTGATGCGCCGTGTGACCGGAGTGGGCTTCACCACCGAGGCGATGACCGAGTTGTTCACCCACAAGCAGCCGCTGGCAAGCCTCCAGCAGTTGATGAAACCCGAGTTCAGGATCAGCCGCTCCTATTTCGTCCCTGCCGACAAGACGCCCATCCTGCCTGCCGATGTCCATTACGTGTATTCGGATTACGAGAATCCGCAGGCGGGGGCCGCCGGCAATGCCTGGGACCCGGATGACTTCCTCCTGGTGCCGATGGAGGATTCTCAGGGCCAGTTATTGGGCCTCATCAGCCTGGACAGTCCTTCCAACGGCCTGCGCCCGGACCGCGCCACCGTGGACTCGCTGGAATTGTTCGCGGCGCAGGCTGCGCTGGCGATCAGCAGCTCCGGCCGCATCAATGGCCTGCAGGGACGCGTGGAAGCCCTGACGGACGGGCTGCGCCGCCAGCAGAAGCTGCTCAGCGTCAGCCAGAACGACCTGCCCCTGCTGCTCCACAAGGACCTGGAGCAGACCATCTCCCTGCATAACCTGGAGCGCCGCGCCCAGCGCATCCGCGCCGGCCTGGCCATCACCGAGTCGGTCAGCCGCCAGCTGGATTCATCCTCGGCCCTCATGGCCCTTGGACGAGAGACCCTGTCCCAGCTTGGGATGTCCGCAGCGCTGGTGGCGGAGGAGGCCCAGGGCGGGCCGCGTCTCCTCCACACGCTGGGAAGCATCCCGCGCGCCACCAATGTGGACGCTCTCTTCGGCCAGCGCAACCCCCTGCGCGTGGTCCTGGCCTCGGGCGAGCCCATCCTGGCCGCCAGCCTGGAGGATGATGAAGAATGGCGCGATACGCCGCTGCTCAGCTCGCTGCGCGCCAAGGGTTTCATCTGCCTGCCGGTGATCGTGGAGGACCGCACGGTAGCCGCCATGCTGGCCGTCAGCCCCGAGCCCATCCCGGCCTTCACCGATGAAGACCGCCAGGTCTATTACCAGATCTCCCGCCAGACCTCGGTGGTCCTGCAGAACATCTCCCTGTTGAGCGAGACGCGCCGCCGCCTGCAGGAAGTGGATCTGCTGCTCGACTTCAGCCGCCGGCTCGTCGGCCTGGACCCGGATGGGATCGTCAAGGCCCTGCTTGAGAGCGCCCGGCGCGTGTTGCACAACGCGCACGCTGGCGTGGTCTTCCTCTATAATTCCGCTGCCGACCAGTTGATCCCCCGCGCGGTTTCAGGGTACGTGGATAACGCCAGCCTGATGCGCATCCATTACCGCAGCGGCGAAGCCCTTCCCGGAAGCGTGTTCCAGGGCCGCAAGCCGCGCCGCGTGGCCGAGATCAATTTTGCACACGATTACACGCTGAACGCTGACAACCTGCTCACTTACCGGCAGGCGACCGGCGGCCGTCTGCCCATTGCCAGCATGCTGGTTCCGATCATGGCCGGCGGGCAGGCCCTGGGTCTCATCAACCTGGATAACTTCAATACGGTGGCCGCCTTCAAGGAGGAGGATGAGGCCCTTCTGCTGGCCCTGACGCAGCAGGTGGCCCTCTCCCTGGAGAACGTCCGCCTGGTGCAGGCAGCCCAGGAGCGCGCCGGTCAATTGGAGGCGCTCAATGTGTCCTCCGCTTCAATGACCTCCAGCCTGAAGAGCGAGGAGTTGGTCGCCTCGCTCCTGGACCAGTTGGCCCCCATCGTGCCTTACGATACGGCCACCCTCTGGCTGCGAAACAAGGACCGCCTCGAGGTCGCGGCGGCGGTGGGCTTCCCCGATACCGAGCGCCGCCTCGGACTCGCCATTGCGGTCTCCGACAGCGCCCTGTTCAATGAAATGCTGAGCACCGGGCGCGCCATGGCGGTGGGGGATGTGCGCGAGGACCCGCGCTTTCCGCGCGTGGAGATCCCGCGCCTCTCCTGGCTGGGCATTCCGCTCATCTCCAAGGGTCGGCTGGACGGGGTCATTGCCCTGGAGAAATGGCAGGCCTTTTTCTACAATCCGGATTACGTCCAGCTTGCCACCACCTTTGCCAGCCAGGCGGTCATCTCCATGGAAAACGCCCGCCTGTACGAGGACAGTCTCAGCCGCGCTGGCGAGTTGGACCGCCGTTCCCAGCGTCTGGCGCTGCTCAACCGCTTCTCCTCGCAGCTCAGCGGACTGCTCGATCCTGACCAGATCCTCGGGCTGACCGCCGAGGAACTGCTGCGCGCCATGGCCGTGGACCGCATCTCGGCCGTGGTGATGGAGCATGGGCGCGCCATGTGGAAGATGTCCACGCCGGCGGTCGCCCAATCCCTGCCCCGGGACCTTCCCAATGCGCCTCTCTTCGACCGCCTGCGCGAGTCGCTGGGGGTCTTCAGCAGCAACGATGTTTCCCGGGATGCAGAGCTGACCGGCCTGGAAGCCCTTCTGGAAGAGACCGCCTCAGTGATGGTGCTCCCGCTGGTCGGCGGCTCTGAGCTGAGGGCGCTGCTCTTTGCTCACATGAAAGAGCCCGGCCGCATTGGCATGAACGAGATGGAGCTGGCGCGCACGATTGCCAACCAGGCCGCCATCGCCCTCGAGAACG
>CAZSPX010000100.1:0-10160 GCA_964608885.1 uncultured Anaerolineaceae bacterium
GCTGGCCATTATTTCACCTCCTCGGGATCCCAGAAGTAATAGGGGTTGGCGCGCGGTGCATTGATCATCTGCGGGGAGGGCGGCAGGTTCATGGCGCTCAGGAAGGCGCGCATGCCCAGCCGGTTGATGAGCTCGCCCAGGCGCTCGCGCATCTTGCCGTTCTCATCCCACCATTCCCAGATGCGCCGGATCAGGTCCTTGAGCTCGTCATAGGGCGCTTCCATCTTCATGAACGGGACGATCACCCACGAGAGCAGGGCGCCGCGCACGATGGGGGCCTTGCCGCCCACCAGGATGGTTGCACCTTTCTCGGTGCCGGGGCGCAGCGCCTTGGGCATCAGGTTGATGCAGTGCATGCAGCGGTTGCACTCGCCGTCATCGATCGAAAGCTTCCTGGCCTGCGCATCCCACTTCATGCAGTGGGTCGGGCACAGATCCACGACCTCGCCCCGGATGTCCATGCCCTCTTCGGCATAGCAGGCGACCTCCGCATCGTTCACGCGGATGGTGTCGCGCCAGGTGCCGATGATGGATATATCGGAGCGGGCGACGGAGGCCACGCAGTCGTTGGCGCAGCCCGAGATCTTGATCTTGGATTTATACGGGAACATCGGCCGATGCAGCTCATCCTGGAACTCCTGGGTGATGCTGTGCAGGATGTTCAGGGTATCGATGCAGGCAAATTCGCAGCGGGCCGGGCCAACGCAGCAGGAAGGCGTGCGCATGTCGCTGCCCGAGCCGCCCAGGTCAAAGCCGATTTCCGCGAGATCGTCAAAACAAGGTTGTAATGCACTCGTCGGCGCGCCCAGCAGGATGATATCGCCGGTGGCGCCGTGCATGTTGGTCAGCCCGCTGCCGTGCTTGTCCCACACGTCGCAGAGCTGGCGCAGTTTTTCGGTGGTATAGAACCAGCCGGCGGGCATGTTGACCCGGAACGTGTGGAACTCGGCCACACCCGGGAACTCCTCCGGCAGGTCGGAGTAGCGGCCGATGACCCCGCCGCCGTATCCCTTCACCCCCACGATTCCGCCGTGCTTCCAGTGGCCGACGCGGTCCACGTATGAGCGCTCGAGCTGGCCCAGCAGGTCCTTGGCGGTGTTGCTCTTGCGGGCCGCCCGTTTCATCTCCGTGACAAAGCTCGGCCAGGGCCCTTCTTCGAGTTGATCCAGCAATGGAGTTTTAGAGTCCTCAGCCATTTTCCTCTCCTTGCGACCGCATGCCGGATGGGCATGAGGGAAAAGCGGCGGTCGATTGCCGCTTTTCCCTCCGGTTGTTCAGGCGGTCATAAAACGGTCAGGTACGTACAGGCCAGGTTCTGGCCTACAGGCCAACGGGGAACAACCAGCCGAAGATCAGCCAGGAAACGCCCAAGGCCAGCAGGGTGTTGAAGACGGTCACGATCAGGTACACCACAACCGGGGCCCAACCCATCTTCTTGATGCCGGCAACTTCGAGCTCCAGGCCCATGCACACGAAGGCCAGGCAGAAGGCCCAGTCCTTCATGGCGGCAATGGCCTTGCCGGCCACGTCCTTGTCGATCCAGCCCATCGTGAAGATCAGGGAGGCGATGATGAAGCCCAGGACGAACTTGGGGAAGCGCTGCCAGATGATGGAGGCGCTGGGCTTTTCCTTCTTGTTTTCCACCACGGTGGTGAAATACAGGGCCAAGAGGAAGGCCACCACACCGATCAGCACATTCTGGGTCTGCTTCACGATGCTGGCGATCTGCTGGGCGGTCTCGCCGTACATGGTACCGGCGCCGACCACGGCCGCAGTCGTATCCACGTTGCCGCCGAACCAGGCACCGGCAACCGGCTCAGGCATGTTCATCCAGCCTGCGAGGACCGGGGCGATGACCATCAGGGGCAGGGCGGTGAGGATCACCAGCGCGGTCACATAGGTGATCTCTTCCTTTTTGGCCAGCACCGAGCCGGCCGCGGCAATGGCCGCCGAGACACCGCAGATCGAGACGGCGGTGGACATGACGGCCCGCAGCGTATCAGGCAGGCCGAACTTGCCGCCCAGCCACCAGCTGAAGAAGTACACCGCGGCCACCATGATGATGCCCTGGATGATGGCACCGCCGGCAGCCGTGATGATGACCTTGAAGCTGATGGTCGCGCCCAGCATAACCAGACCGATCTTGAGGAACAGTTCGGTGCGGAAGCCGGGCTTGGGGAAGTTGTAGAAGTTGATGAGCTTCAGGATGCCGTTGGCGACCAGGCCGATCAGCGCAGCCCACAGGGGGTATTCCAGCGCCTTGCCGGGGATGCCCAGGCCAATGTTCTTGATATCATAGACCTGCAGCTTGAGCCAGCGGGCCACGAAAGCCAGCACGACGACGATGGCAAGGCCCACCAGGAAGCGGACCGTTATGGAGCCGGTGTTCTGCTGTTTGTTGACAGTTGTAGTAGTCATGCCGGCTCTCCTTAGAACTTCATCCAGTCGGGTTGGATGAGGTTGATCATGGCCAGGATCATCAGGACAAAGGCGATGATGGTCGCCAGCCAGTCTTCATTGATCTTGAAATTCATTGCATTCTCTCCTGACATAGCGTTTGACGAGACACTTGCGGTTGGACGCAGCACTTTTATTTGGCCGGCCCCTCCCAGGGATTTCACCTTCCAGAGCTGGTGGGGTGCAAGCGCGTGTGAAGCCTCCTTTCGATCAGGGATGAATGTCGAAAAACGACTAAGGGAGTCTGGGAAATAAAAGACTGTCAGGTTAATGACAGTCCATTCTTTAAATATTATAGGGAGATTGTGAAGAAATGCACCTAAGATAAGCTTTAAGCCCCCTAAGAAAAGTCTTAGGCGAAAAAACGTACTGTTCCGCCCGGCTGGAGAGGTGAAAACCTATTTTGCGGGGTGGTCCGCCTGCCCCTGACGGTACTGGCGGTAGAACTCCACCAGGATGAATCCCAGCCCGGCCACCCCCACCAGGATCGCCGCGATCTGCGCCCACAGGTTGAGCCAGGCCAGCAGGATCAGGTCGGCAAGCATCAGCAGCGCCCAGCCGATCGCCAGCCCCCGGCGTTTCTGCAGCGCATTCGAAGCGGCAAAGCTGAGCAGGAAGAAGAAAATCCCCACAAAAAGCTGGGCCTGGGGGTCCTCCAGCAGGAGGAAATCCATGGCCCAGGCGAAGATGAGCAGGATGCCGATGATCAAGGGCACCAGCGTCAGCATGAGCCAGACGTTCCTCGCCGGTGATCGCTTCTCCTTCGGGGACCCTTTATTGTTGGATGTTCGCTTCTTTGCCATGCGGCCCTCCAGCCTGTGCGTCGTGGATTTCCATTCTACAGCACAGCCGGGGCTTCGTCCATGCCCCCAAGATCACTACAGGAGAGGAGGGCGGCTCGCAGCTCACCGGCACTCCATCCAGGTCGCGCTGATCCATAAGGGGCACCCTTTCCTTCAGATCATTCTCACTAATCACGCGGCTCAGGAGACGGCCCCCCACAACACATGAAAGACCACATCCGCCCAGAAGTGGACTCCTGCAGCAGCCACCAGCCCATCCTTCATATATCTCTGCCCGGCCAGAAGACCGATGAGGGCATTGATCAGCAGGACCTCCACGATCAATACGGGATTCAACTCCCCCAGTGACTTTGCCCCGGTCATGACCATCACGATCCCGTAGTGACCCGCCCCGAAGGCCAGCGCGGCAATGACGTTCGCGATCCACAGCGCCAGGGTGCGGCCCTGAAAGCGTTTGAAGAGCCAGTTCAGCAGGAAAGCCCACAGCCCAAAGACGAAGCCACGGAACAGGATCTCCTCCCCGATCCCTGCGCTCAAGGAGCCCACGATGGAGGCGGGGAATGCCGGGTGGGGAATGCGCCCGAAGCCATTGATCTCCGCGAAGGCCGCATCGGCGGCCACCAGCAGCAGGCCGCACAACAGGCCGAGGCCCATCGGGATCCAAAACCATCCCCGCCAGCCGCCATTCTCGCTAAAGATGCCCGGCAGGCCGAGCCGCTGTGCGAACCAGTACCCGGCCAACCCCAGCAGGCCATATACGACCAGTACGATGCCGGCATTCGCCAGCCCGAGCACCAGGGGCGGGATGGTCGTGGCCGGCAGCGGGATATTGGAAAGGCTCGCCATCTCATCCATGAAGAACGCATAGCTGAAAAACGCGCAGAGGGCATAGACCGCCAGCATTGCAAAGAACACCGTGAACTGTTTTCGCTTCATTCCGGCTCCTTCCATCTCCATTGTACTGCCCGGACAAAAAAGACTCCCCCATCCCTGGAGGAGTCTGCCCCTGGTCAACCGGATAGGTGAGGAGAAACTACACGTCGGAGGTGGATCTAACAAATTCCAACACATCCTCCAGGCGGGTGAAGGCCAGGGCGGTCACCGTATCCGCGCCGCCGTAATAGATGGCGATCCGCCCGGTGGGCGGGTCAAAGAGCGTTGCGCAGGGGAAGGCAACATTGGGCACATCCCCCACGCACTCGTACAGCCTTTGCGGCGAGAGCAGGTAGGGGCCACCGCGATGGATCACCTTCCAGGGCTGGTCCAGGTCGAGCAGGGCCGCACCAAAGCTGTACACGAACCCGTTGCAGGAGGTCAGCACGCCGTGATAAAAGAGCAGCCAGCCCTCGGGAGTCTCGATGGGCACCGGTCCAGCACCGATCTTGGTGCTCTGCCACCCATCCTTGACGCCCATCACGAAGCGATGCTCCCCCCAGTGGACCATGTCCGGGCTCTGGCTGAGAAAGATATCCCCAAAGGGCGTATGCCCGTTGTCACTGGGGCGGCTGAACATCACGTATTTCCCGTTGATGCGGCGCGGGAAGAGCACCCCGTTGCGGTTAAAGGGCAGCAGGGCATTCTCCAGGAACTGGAAGGTCTCAAAGTCGAAGGTGTAGCCGATCCCGATGGTGGGTCCGTGGTAGCCGTTGCACCAGGTCACGTAATAGCGGTCCTCCAGCCAGACCACGCGCGGGTCGTAGCGGTGCACAAAGCGGCCAAGCTCAGGGTCCTGGCACTGCCAGTCAATGGGTGGATCCTCCAGCTTCCAATCCAGACCGTCATGGCTGAAGCCGCGGTGCAGGTTCATTTCGCGCTTCCGGTTGTCGCAGCGGAAGACACCCGCGAACCCATCCCTGAAGGGCACGACCGCGCTGTTGAAGATGCTGTTGGAGGAGGGGATCAGGTCGCGGGGGATGATCGGGTTGGCGTGATAGCGCCAGACGACCTCCCGGCAGTCTGCAGGTTTCTCCTCCCAGGGGATATTGGGCAGGGGCTGGCTGGTCATGGGCAACTCCTTTTAGGAATGGGCCAGTTCTGAGAATTCCCAAAAAACTGGTGGTTGACTCGTGAAAAAAATCTCTGTATAATGTGAAAAATTGGGAGCGGTACCAATTTCATCCAGTTTCTTACATAAATCGCCTATTATTATCCAAATTCCCTTAAAAATTGACCTTTAGAATTATAACATTCCTGAGAGCGGTATCATTCCGGAGAAGGTATGGCTGATCTGACGCTCGAGGACATCGCCAAACAAGCCGGGGTCTCGCGTTCCACCGTTTCACGGGTGCTGAACGCTCACCCGAATGTGAAGGATGGCGTGAGGGCACGGGTCCTGGGTGTCATCGAAGCCACCGGGTACCGCCCCCATGCAGCCGCACAGGCTCTGGCCTCCCAGCGTTCGTGGATGCTGGGTCTGGTCATCCCCCAGAGCGTTTCCTTCTTTTTCACAGACCCCTATTATCCGCATCTGGTCAAAGGCATTGCCCAGGCCTGCAACCGCCACAACTACACCCTTACCCTCTTCCTGGTGGACAGCAAGGAGGATGAGAAGAACATCATCACGCGCGTGACGCGCAAGGGACTTCTGGATGGTGTCCTTGTCCAGGCCGGCCAGCACGGCGACCAGGAGATCATCGGACGCATGGTGGATGCCGAGATCCCCCAGGTGGTGCTTGGCCGTCCACTGCGCACGGATAATGTCAGCTACGTGGATATCGACAATGTCATTGCCACTTACAACGCCGTCCTGCACCTCATCCGCCTTGGATACCGGCGCATCGCAACGATCACCGGACCGCTGCAGAGCACCGTGGGGCTGGACCGCCAGGCCGGTTACACCCGGGCGCTGACCGAACGCGGCTTCCGCACCGACGGGTCGCTGGTCGCCGAAGGTGATTTCACCGAGACCGGCGGCTACTATGCCATGAAGAAACTGCTCCCCGCCCGGCCCGATGCTGTCTTCGCGGCCTCGGATGTGAGCGCTATTGGCGCCATGCGCGCCATCCGCGAGGCGGAGCTCAAGGTCCCCGCTGATATTGCCGTGGTCGGGTTCGACGACCTGCCGGTTGCCACCCTTTCCGACACCCAGCTGACCACAATCCGCCAACCCGTCGTCCAGTTCGGTATCCGGGCGGTGGAGCTGTTGATCGATATCATCGAGAACGGCCCCAACCCGCCGCGCCACATCGTGATGGACACGGAACTCATCATTCGCGATTCCTGTGGCGCAAAACAGATCACTTCGCAATATGCTCCCCGTGCAGAGCAACCAAAATAAGAAGGAGGTGAGCAGTAAAACCAGGACCTCAACCACTCCCATGTCATCTGGCACGTTCCTTTCTATATTCTCAATGAGGAGAAATCTCACCATGAAGAAACTGTTCTACGTTTTGTCCCTGCTGATCATCGCATCGATGGTCCTCGCGGCCTGTGCGGCCCCCTCCACCCCTCCTGCGGCCACCGAACCGCCCGCCCAGGCGACCGAACCCCCCGCCATGACCGAGGCTCCCACCGAGGCCGCCCCGGTTGACGCGAACACCCTGCCCCGCGAAGAGACCCTGTACTTCAACGGCCAGCAGTGGGGCGCGGTTGTATGCTGGAACCCCTACTCCTCCAACTGCAACAACGCCATGGCCCTCGCCCAGCAGGACAATGCGCGCGTCCCGATGTTCGAGACCGCCTACTTGTACGACATGCTGGATGGCAAGCAGCACCCGCTGATCGCCGACGGCCCATACACCTGGGATGACGGCATGACCCAGATCACCTTCAAGATCAAGCCGGCTGCCAAGTGGTCCGATGGCACCCCCATCACCGCGGATGACTTCGCCTACACCTGGGCCTCGCACGTCAAGTACAACACCCAGTTCGGCGCCGCCAACAAGGACTTCATTGACACCATCGAAGCCGCGGATCCCCAGACCGTTGTGGTCAAGGCCAAGCTCGGCGACGATGGCAAGGCGATCAACCCCCTGATCGTGAACGCCTATCTGAGCAGCAACTACGTCATCCAGAAGGCCTGGACGATGGCCCTGGAAGACCGCACTGGCGGCGATCCGGCCAAATTCATGGCCGATGTGGCCGAGGACGCGGTCTATTCGGGCCCGTACCACAAGTTCTTCGCGGATGACTCCAAGGTTGTCCTGATCCGGGACGACAATTACTGGGGCCAGGACGCCAGCATGTTCGGCAAGCTGCCGGCCCCCAAGTATCTTGCCCACACGATCTTCAAGGACAACGCCGCCGGCACGACCGCCCTTCAGGCCGGTGAGGTGGATGTCAGCCAGCAGTTCAACTCCAATGTCCAGGACCTGTGGCTGAAGCAGGACCTGCCCATCTCGACCTACCTGCCCGAGGCCCCCTACGGCATTGGCGCAAGCCTGCCGACCGCCTTCTTCAACCTGGCGTCGCCCGGCCTCGACCAGGTCGCCATCCGCAAGGCCATCGCCATGGCCGTGGACTATGACACCATCATTGCCAACGCCATGACCAACCAGTCGGCCACCTTCACCCAGGTGCCGCGCTCCCTGATGAACCCCACCCCCGGCGAACAGGAAACATTTGACCACGCCGCGGTCGCCGACCTGCAATGGGCCGGCAAGGACGTCGCGGGCGCCAACAAGCTGCTCGATGACGCCGGGATCAAGGACACCAACGGCGACGGCAATCGCGAGTTCAACGGCAAGGAACTGCACTACATCGCGCTGTGCCCGAACGGCTGGTCCGACTGGCAGGCGGCCATTGAGGTCGTCGCAGCCGCCGGCAAGGAAATCGGCATCGACATCACCACCAACTTCCCTGAGTGGTCCGTCTACCAGACCGTGGTCACCAACTGGCCGCTGGCTGAAGGCTACGACATCTTCATGATGTGGTCCGACGGCGCCGGCCCGACCCAGCCCTGGAGCCGCATCCGCCATATCATGAGCTCCGAGTTTGCCGAGACCACCAACAACTGGAACGGCAACTACGGCGGCTACAAGAACGCGGATGCCGACAAGCTCATCAAGGAGATCCCGACCATGACCGATCCGGCCGCCATCAAGGCCGCCTACACCGATCTGGTCAAGATCTACCTCACCGACGTCCCCTCCTTCACGCTGATGTACCGCCCGCAGGCGTTCCACACCGTGAACGAGAGCGTTTGGACCAACTTCCCGCACGAAGGTGATGGGACCAATCCGCCCGTCCCGCCGCTCGATATGACCGACGGCTGGGCGATCGCAGGTCTCTATAACCTGGAACTGGCCAAGTAACATTCTCCTACAAGCCATGCCCCGCGACCCGGGGCATGGCTGCTGTTTGCTTGAAGAGGGAGGTGACAGTCACCTTTATCCTCCGTGGGAGGGGGTGGCTGTCACTTGCCGTATAATATGTGAAAAAATGGACGAGGTGCGCGATGAAGGGATACCGCAAGTATTTCCTCAATAAACTCGGCTGGTTCGCCCTTACACTTGTGGCAGCCTTTGTATTGAATTTCATCCTTCCGCGCCTGATGCCCGGAGACCCGGTGGCGGCCATCGTTTCCCGACTGGCCCAGGGCATGTCCAGTTCCACCGGTATGAAAGCGGTTTACGAACAGTATGCCGATCTCTTCGGCACCGACAAGACCATGCTGGAGCAGTTCTTCCTGTACGTAAACAACGTGCTGCACGGCCAATTCGGCGCCTCCTTCAGCCAGTTTCCCCGCCCCGTTTCGGATATCCTTGCCAATTCCATCTGGTGGACCGTTGCACTGCAATTTCCAGCCATCATCGTCGGCTGGATCATCGGGAACACGCTCGGCGCCCTGGCGGCCTACCTCAGGGGCGGCTTTGACCGGGTGCTCATGCCGGTCAGCATCTTCATCAGCAACCTGCCCGCTTTCGGTATGGCGGTGATCCTGCTGGTCCCATTTGCTGTGATGCTGAAATGGTTTCCAACTTCAGGGGGCTACGGCTTCGACCTGATCCCCAGCTTGCGCTGGGAGTTCGTCTGGTCGGTGATCGTGCATTACCAGCTGCCGTTCTGGTCCCTCGTGCTGATCGCCATCGGCGGGCAGGCCATCGGCATGCGGTCCATGGCGATCTATGAGCTGAATACGGACTATGTGAAGTACAGCCGCTTCATGGGCATCAAGGACAGCAAGATCATCGGGTATGTGTTCCGCAATGCCATGCTGCCGCAGATCACCGGCCTGGCCCTCGCCCTTGGTACGATGGTCGGCGGGGCGCTGGTGGCGGAGATCGTCTTCAGCTACCCGGGGCTGGGCACCACCCTGCTGAACGCGGTCCTGGGGCAGGATTACCCGCTGATCTCGGCGGTGACCCTGATCATTACCCTCATGGTGCTGATCGCGAACTTCCTGATCGAGATCCTCTACGGCGTGATCGACCCGCGCATCAAGGCCACCCAGGCAGATTAAGGAGAGCGCCCCGTGAAACACCTCCTGAAACAAGTCTTCCGCTCTCCCCGCTTTTTGCTGGGCTTTGGCATCTTCGCAGCCATCCTGCTGGGCGTGATCGTCTATCCGCTGGTCATCAAGGACCCGCCCCTGGGGATCATCGGCCAGGGGACGTTCTTCGAGCCGGGAATCTACGTCAACGTCTATGACAGTATTGGCACCAAGCCGGTCACCCTCAACCTGAGCGATGCCGCAGCCAAGCGCATCACCGGGAAACTGGGTGACAAGGAACGCCAGGATATCAAGGACTGGCTGACGTCCGCCGGCATCCCGGAAGCGGAGATAGACACCGCCAATACGGAAAAACTTCTCGAGCAGTGGGTGAGCAATTACGACCCGGCCAAAAAGATCAGCGGCATGACCAACGCCAGGAGAAACTACTACATCCGCCTGAACACCTCACTGAAGGGACTGCTGGCCACCGAGGGTGCCACGGTCGCATCCGTCAACCCGGATACCGG
>CAZSPX010000101.1:0-6837 GCA_964608885.1 uncultured Anaerolineaceae bacterium
CGGCTGCCGGGTGGCTCAGGCCGGAGGCCGCGCCGCGGCCAAGGTAGTCCTCGATCACGCGCTGGTTGCGCTGGATCTCGGCCGGCGTGCCCTCGGCGATCTTCTCGCCGTAGTCGAGCACCGTGATCTGCTCGCTGACGCCCATGACCATGCGCATGTCATGCTCGATCAGGAAGATCGTGATCCCCAGCTCATCCCGGAGCTTGCGGATGAAGTGCATCATCTCATCGGTCTCGTTGGGGTTCATCCCGGCGGTGGGCTCGTCCAGGAGGACCAGCTTCGGATGGCTTGCCAGGGCGCGGGCGATCTCCAGGCGGCGCTGCGCTCCATAGGGCAGGTTGCGGGCGAGCTGGTCGCCGAACCCGCCCAGGCCGACAAAGCGCAGGAGCCGCCGGGCTTCCTCGACAGCCGCAGCTTCTTCCCTGCGCTGGCGCGGCGTTTGCAGCAGCGCCTCGAACCAGAAGGTGTTCATGCGCGGATGCTCGCCGACCATGATGTTCTCCAGGGCGGTCATGTTGGGGAACACGCGGATATTCTGGTAGGTGCGCGAGATGCCGCGATACGTGATCTGGTCGGGTGCCAGCCCCACCAGGGACCGGCCATTGAACAGGATATCGCCCTCATCCGGCCTGTAGAAACCGGTGATGCAGTTGAAGAAAGTCGTCTTTCCGGCGCCGTTGGGGCCGATCATGCTGGCGATGGCGTGCTCAGGAACCACCAGGTCGACCCGGTTGACCGCCAGCAGCCCGCCGAACTGCTTGGTGACCTTGCGGACCTCGAGGGCAGTGCTCATTGCGCCCTGCCTTCGTCCGGCGTGGAGGCGGGCGGAGCTTGCATGTCCTCATGCACCTCCAGGCGGCGCCGGGTGGAGGGGATCAACCCTTCCGGGCGGATGATCATCATGATCACGAGCAGCGCGCCGAAGGCCAGGACGCGGTAGTTCTCGAGCTGGCGCAGGACCTCGGGCAGCCCCTTGAGCACAAAAGAGCCGGCGATGACCCCCGGGATGCTGCCCATGCCGCCGACGATCACAAGGCACAGGACGTTGATGGAGACCATCAGGGTATGGTCCTCCGGGCCGGTGAACTGGTTGCGCGAGGCGAACAGCACGCCCCCCAGCCCGGCAAAGGCCGCGCCGATCGCGAATGCCAGGAGCTTGTGCTTGAGTGTGCTGATCCCCATCGCCAGGGCCACGGTCTCATCTTCGCGCATCGCGATCCAGGCCCGGCCGACGCGCGAGTTTTTCAGGCGCTGAGTCACGAAGATGGCGAGGAACACGGCCAGGAGGATCAGGTAAACGAAATCCGAGTTGCTGTTGAACGGTTTTCCAAGGAGGGTCGGGCCGCCCACGCTGGTAACCCCCCGGGGGCCTCCGGAGAAGCCCGAGAGCAGGTCGCTGCGGCTCAGGATGCGGATGATCTCGCCGAAGCCCAGGGTCACGATGGCGAGATAATCGCCGCGCAGGCGCAGCACGGGAACGCCCAGCAGGATCCCGGCCAGGGCGGCGAGCACGATCCCGATGGGCAGGGCGATCCAGAAACTCCACAGCAGGTGATGCGGCTGGGGAGCGGTCAGGAGGGAAACGGTATAGGCGCCGATGGCAAAGAAAGCCACATAGCCCAGGTCCAGCAGCCCGGCCAGCCCGACCACGATGTTGAGGCCCAGGCCGAGCAGCACATAGATCCCGACCGTGCCGAGCGTATAGTTCCAGTACTGGCCGAGACGCAGGGGCAGAAGAAATACGAACAACAACAGCAGGCCGTAGAACACATAACGGCTGGCGGGATGAGACCTGAGTTTCAGGACGGTGGGGTGCTGCAGCAGGGAGCGGACCCACCCGCCGGCCCGATCCCACAGGTGCTGCCGCCAGGCGGCGCGCGCCACACCGCGCGCCAGCAGCGCGCCGAGCAGTCCCGTGAGGATGAAAAAGACCAGGTAGATCAGCGCGCCCTGGAGCGGCGCCTGGCCCAGCAGGAACAGCCTGACCGAAGCCGGCAGCAGTTGGGCGAAATAGGTGCTCATCTTGACCCCGGCCGCGTCCAGCGTCCCGAGGAGATAGGCCAGCGCGCCGGCCATGAGGCCGGCCACGGCTCCGGCCAGCAGGCCGCCCAGCACTGCCCGGCCCCAGGTATCCGGCTCGCTCTTCCGCGCGCCGCGTGCGCCGGCCCACAGGCCAAGCAGGCCCAGGAAGACGAGCAGGTGGGCCATCTCCGCCGTCAGGCCGAAAGGCCCGGAGGACAGTTTCAAGACATCCCCGGTCAGTTCCGCGGCGATCACGGTAAAGCCGATCAGGACAAGGAAGATGATCAGGATGCCGAAGACGATGCCGGTATTGAGGGCGCTGCGCATGTGGGGTGTATCCATCACACCTTCTCCTCTGAAAGAACTTCACCCAGGATGCCGGAAGGACGGAAGATCAGGATAAGTACCAGAATGGAGAAGGCGATCACATCCTTGAGCTGGAAGCTGATCCCCAGGAATGCCGGACCGACGGCTTCGACGATGCCGAGGAACATGCCGCCCAGCATGGCTCCCGGGATGCTGCCGATGCCGCCCAGCACCGCGGCGGTGAAGGCCTTGATGCCGGGGAGAAAGCCCACAAAGTGATAGACCAGGCCGAGGTGGATGCCCCACATGACGCCGGCAGCCCCGGCCAGGGCGCCGCTGATAATAAAAGTCCGGCTGATGACCGCATCGACGTCGATGCCCATGAGGGCAGCCACGGGCTTGTTCTCGGCCACGGCCCGCATGGCGCGCCCCAGGCGGGTGCGCTGCACGAGCATGTACAGGGCGATCATGAGCAGGATGGAAAGCACGATGGTAAAGACCCCCGTATAAGGCAGGATGACCTCCTTGCCGCCCACCAGGAGCGTCCAGCCGATGCCGCGTTCGAGGATGGCCGGGTTGGCATAATCGCGCCGCTGGGCGCCAAAGAGCAGCTGGGCCGCATTCTCGAGGAAGATGGAGGCGCCGATGGCGCTGATCAGAGGCACGAGACGCGGGGCCCCGCGCAGCGGACGGTAGGCGATCCTCTCGAGGAAATACCCGCTGAGCGCTGCGATGGAGATCCCCACCACGAAAGCCAGGAGCACGGAGAGGATCGGGTTGGCATTCAGGAAATTTGTCGCGCCGCCCTGGGCGGGGATCGCCTTGAGGGCCTCAAAGGTAAAATATCCGCCGAACGCGCCGATCATCATGATGTCGCCATGCGCGAAGTTGATCATGAAGAGGATGCCGTAGACCAGCGTATACCCGATGGCGATCAGGGCATAGACGCTGCCCAGGATGAGACCGGCGATCGCAAAGCGCAGCCAGGTATCCGGGCCATAGTTGAGGTTCCCGAACAGAACCTCGTAGAAGCGCCAGAGCAGGTAACCCGAAAACAGGATCCCCAGGATGATCTGGGTCAGCCGGTAGGTATTCAGTGGGGCCTTGACGCGTTGGGCAGGTTGTTTCATCAGGCTGCGTTTCCCGGATTGGAATGTAGTGCCAGACAGCAGATGGATCAGAGCTGCAATGGGATTATTTTATACTGATATGGCGTGGCAAGCGAGGGCTTGCCACGCCATATTTATGCAGTGGTCAATGCAGCAGAGGGAAGAGGCGAATTACTTGGCCTCGACCCACTTGCCGCCCTGGTCCTGGTAGAAGGTGGGACCGGAGGCGCTGCACTCACCGGTGGCATCACAGGTGACCGTGCCCGAGAGGCCCTTGTAATCCTTGATGGCACGGACGGCAGCCACGAGGGCGCCGCGCGGGATGTACAGGTTGCCATCCTCGCCCAGGACCGCAACCTGCTTGATGGTGGCGGCCAGCACGGCAGCCGAGTCATAGGCGGTCCAGCTGTAGGGGGAGAGCTTGCCGGCTTCGGTGCCAAACCTCGCCAGGTAGGTGGCGTCGAACTTGGTCTTGGCATCCGAGCCTGCGGGGATCAAGGCGGTGGCGTACGCGCCTTCACCATTGGCGGCGGTGCGGTCCAGGAAGTCCTGGCCAAAGGTGCCATCGCAGCCGAAGAAGGTCACGCCCGTCAGGCCGCTCTGCTTCATCTGGTTGACGATCACCACGGCCTCGGCCACGTAGCCGCCGTAGTAGATGGCTTCCGGGCCCTTGGAGGCGACATCCGCCAGGACGGCGCTGTAGTCTGATTCACCCGGGGTAATGGCGTTGAAGGATACGACCTCGCCGCCCAGGGCGGTGAACTGGTCGCGGACGACTTCAGCCAGGCCCTGGCCGTACGCCTGACCATCATGCATGACAGCCAGTTTCTTGAAGCCGAGCTTGTTGTACAGGTACTCCGCAGCGAACTTGCCCTGCGCGGCATCGGTGAAGACCAGGCGGTTGAAGACCTTGGAGCCCTTCTGGGTCAGCGGGGGGTTGGTCGCGGAAGGCGACATCATGGGCAGGCCGGCCTTCTCGTAGATGGGCATGGCCGCGTCGGTGGCGCCGGAGAAAATGTGGCCCGCGATCGCCACGACCGTGGGATCGGAGACCAGCTTGTTGGCAACAGCTGCGCCGCCTTCCGGCGCGCCGCCGTCATCCTCGGCCACGAGCTCGAACTTGAAGCCCTGGACATCTCCGGCATCTTCCACGGCGATCGTCGCGCCCTGTGAAATGTCGATACCAAACTGGGCGTTGTCGCCGGTCATGGGGGCGCCCATGCCGATCTTGACGGTGTCACCGGGCTTGATCACAGCGCATCCAAAGGCGTCGCCGGCGCAGACCTCGGGTTCTCCTGCAGCGGCAGGGGGTTCCGTGGCGGTTGGCTCAGCCGCCGGGGGTTGCGTTGCGGCGGGAGGCGGGGTGGCAGGTGTGCCGCAGGCCGCAAGGGCCAGGCTGGCGATCACGAGCACCGAGAACAATGCGAACAGGCGTTTCTTCATCTTTCACTCCTCCGAAATTTCAACTGGCGAATTCTTTGAACCCGCAGCGGGTTCAGCGACCGGGCTGACAATGCTCTCCTGTGTCGGTCTCACCTCCTTCCGGCAGATTCAACAGCGCGTTCACCGCGTGTTGCGTCAATTTCCAAACCGCTCCGGCATGACCGGATCAAAACGCAGATTGCAGCCTGGAGATTGACGCAGCAAGCCGTATTAAAAAACATGGCCGGAAGAATACGCCCGAAACGGGCGGATTATCCTTCGACCTGTCCTTTGCCCCAGCGTTCATGCCGCTGTCAAGAAATTTGCTGATAAAGGCGGAATAAAAGACATTCGGTAAATGGGAGGTCTTGCGCTCCGTACCGGTAAATGCCCACCCGCCGGGACCCAATAAATATTAAGCGCTGATGGTACAACCATTTGCCGGGAAGGTCAAGGGCATGTCTCCCTATCCCACTAAGCCCATCCCATGATACGGCATACTCCGCTTGCAGGCGCGGCCGGAGGAGAGGATGGGGTAATCATGCCATTCGTCACTTGGCTGGAGACGAAGAAATGAGTAGATTGGTAGAGTCAGACAATTGTGACGGATGGAGGGCACGATGAAGATCGATGGGCTCGTCAAGGATTTCCTGGGGAAAAAGAGGATCGCCGTGGTAGGCATCTCGGACAAGCGCGATACCGGCTGCAACCTGGCGTACCGCACGTTCAAGAAGAAAGGCTACCAGGTCTCTGCGGTGAACCCGCACATCACCGCCTTTGAAGGTGACCCCTGCTACCCGGACCTGAAGACCATTCCGGAGAAGCCGGAGGCGGTGTTCATCCTGGCCAGCCCGAAGGTCACGGAGCAGGTCGTGCAGGAGTGCGTGGACCTGGGCATCAAGCACGTCTGGATGCACTGCTTCATGGGCACAAGACCCGGCATGCAGGCCAGCATGACCAGCGTTTCGCAGTCCGCGGTGGAGATGTGCAGGGCGAACGGCATCGCGGTCATCCCCGGTTCCTGCCCCAACCAGTTCCTGACCTCGGACCCCGGCCACGCGATGATGCGCGGCATGTTCCGGCTGTTCGGCTTCCTGCGCGTGAGCAATTGAGCGAAACCAGACAAAGCTTCCCGGCACACGGCTGGCTGGGCCTCGGCCTGGCCGGCCTGTTCTGGGTCCTCAACTGGACGCTTCCGGGGGTCCGCACCAACTGGGGCTTCTTTCCCCTGTGGCTGGGATACTGCCTGTTCATGGACGGGCTGGTGTACGCGCGCTCGGGCACTTCCCTGCTGACCCGCAGCCTGCCGCGATACCTCGGCCTGTTCGTGGTCTCCGCGCCGGCCTGGTGGCTCTTCGAGGCGCTCAACCTGCGCACGCAGAACTGGGTCTATGTGGGCACGCAGGGGTTCAGCCCGGCGGCCTATGCCTTCTGGACCACACTGAGCTTCACGACCGTCCTCCCCGCGGTGCTGGAGAGCGCGGAGCTTTTCGCGGGCTTCGGGTTCGTGCGCCGGCTGAAGGGCGGACCGGTCATCGGCGCGCACCCGCGCACGGTGTTGCTCTACTTTCTCACCGGCTGGCTGATGCTGGGGCTGCTGCTGGCCTGGCCGCAGGTCTTCTTCCTGTTCAACTGGACCTCGCTGTATTTCATCCTCGAGCCGCTCAACGTCTGGCTGGGCAACCGCTCGCTGGTGGATTGGACGCGCCGCGGGGACTGGCGCCCGGTCATCGCGCTGTGGCTGGGCGTGCTGCTGACCGCCTTCTTCTGGGAGATGTGGAATTATCTCTCCTTCCCCAGGTGGGTCTATCACATCTCCTGGGGGGACTGGCTGCACGTGTTCGAGATGCCCCTGCTGGGCTACGGCGGCTACCTGCCCTTCGCGCTGGAGCTGACCGCCATCTATCACCTGGTGACGGGGCTGCCGGGAAGGCGCGAGGGATCCTACCTGCGGCTGGTGGTGGAGGAGTAGGCAAGG
>CAZSPX010000101.1:6937-10058 GCA_964608885.1 uncultured Anaerolineaceae bacterium
TGCACCGCCCGAGGGCGCAGCACCGCTCCCCTCCGCTCTGCTTCGGGGACGATGTGCGCCCCTACGGTTTGCATCCAAAACCAAAGCCCCTCATTGGTTTTGTTAGATCATCTATGGGTCAGGGGGTTGATTCGTCCCGCGCGCACAAGCCGATAGCCTCATCTCTGCGGCTTCGCAACGAGACGAATTAAAAACGGTACAATAGGCCCATGCCTTCCAACATCGAGATCAAGGCCCGGGTGCGGGATTTCGAGGAGCTGCGCCTGCGCGCTGCCGCCCTCAGCGATACGCCCTGCGAGGTGATCCCCCAGGTGGACACCTTCTTCGTCACACCGCGCGGGCGTCTCAAGCTGCGCGAGCTCCAGGGGCGTCCCGCCCAACTGATCTACTACGAGCGCAGCGACCAGGACGGCCCCAAGCGCTCCAACTATCACATCCACGAGACACATGACCCTGCCGGTCTGAAGCAGACCCTCTCCCTGGCCTACGGCATCCGCGGCGAGGTCAGGAAGACGCGCTATCTCTACCTCGCCGGGCAGACCCGCATCCACGTGGACGATGTGCAGGGGCTGGGGCAGTTCATGGAGCTGGAGGTGGTGCTGGCGGAGGGCCAGGCCGAGGCGGAGGGCGAGCGCATCGCCCGGGACCTGATGAAGCGCCTCGGCGTCCTGCCGGTGGACCTGCTGGAGGGCGCCTACATGGACATGCTGGAACGCCCGGAATAAAACGGGACGGGTGCTGCCCTTCCCAAAAACCTTACGGAGAAAAACAAGGAATGCCCACGATCAAAGCCATCCATCATGTTGCGGTTGTCGTCCAGGATATGGAGAAGTCGCTCGCCTTCTGGAGGGACGGGCTGGGCATCGAGCTGCACGAGCTGAGGGATGTCCCTGTCGAGCAGTCGCAGGTGGCCTTCCTCCCGCTGGCCGGCGCGGAGGTGGAGCTGGTCATGCCGACCACGCAGGACTCAGGCATCGCCAAATACCTGGCGAAGCGCGGCCCGGGGATGCACCATCTCTGCCTGGAGGTGGACGATATCACGGCGATGCTGGCCCGCCTGAAAGAGAAGGGCATCCGGCTCATCAATGAGGAGCCGCGCACCGGGGCGGACGGCAAGCGCTACGCCTTCATCCATCCCGAGGCGACCGGGGGCGTGCTGGTGGAGCTGTACGAGCTGTAACCCGGTTCACTTCGCACGGGACGAAGGCACGCATGCTGGAGAACATCGAGATCATCCTGAGGGGGCAGTGCGGGCTGGACAAGAGCCGCCCCATCGTGGCGGGAGTCTCGGGCGGGCCCGACAGCCTGTGCCTGCTGGAAGCCATGCGGCAGGCGGGCTATCCCGTCATTGCGGCGCATTTCAACCACAGGCTGAGGCCTGAATCGGATTCTGAAGCGAAGCTGGTGGAGGAGACGGCCTCCCGGCTGGGGGTCCCGTTCGTAACGGACGGCGGGGATGTGCAGGCCTACGCCGGGTCTCACGGCATGTCGGTGGAGGAGGCGGCGCGCCACCTGCGCTATACCTTCCTGTTCGGGCAGGCGCGCCGGCTCGAGGCCCAGGCAGTGGCAGCGGGTCACACCGCTGATGACCAGGTGGAGACGGTGCTGATGCACTTCCTGCGCGGCTCCGGCCTCACCGGCCTGAAAGGCATGTCCCACCGCGCGGTCCTGCCATCCTTCGATGCGGAGATCCCGCTGGTGCGACCGCTGCTGGATGTGTGGCGTGAGGAGACGCTTGCCTTCTGCACCCTGCACGGCTTGCAGCCCGTGATGGACCCCAGCAATAACTCGCTTACCTTTACCCGCAACCGCCTGCGCAAGCTGCTGATCCCCACCCTGGAGACCTACAACCCGAAGTTCCGCGAGGCCGTCTGGCGCTCTGTGCAGACCCTCAAGGCCGACCATGCGCTGCTGCATGAGGCGGTGGAGGCGGCCTGGGCGGAATGCGTGAGCCGCCTCGAGCCGGAGCTGGTGGTCTTCGACCTGGCGCAGCTTCTAAAACGCTCGGGGGGCATGCAGCGCAACCTGCTGCGGCGTGCCGTGGCCGCCGTGCAGCCCGCGCAGGAAACGAGCTATGCCATGCTGGAGCGCCTGACCGCCTTCATCCACGACCCGGCTGCCGTGCAGACCGACCTGACCGGCGGATTGAAGCTCGTGCGGGAGGGGGAGAACCTCTACCTCGGCGGGCCCGGGGCTGCCCTTCCTTATGACCAGTGGCCGCAGCTGCCCGGGGAGCCGGCCTCCTTCAGGCTCGAGCCGCCCTGCGTGGTGGAGCTGCCCGCTGGCTGGAGGCTGAGCGGCGAGAACTGGCGGCTGCCCGCCCTGGCGCGCGAGCAGGCCGTCACCAACCAGGACGCCTTCCAGGTCTGGCTGGATGCGGAGAGCCTCCCCGGCGACCTGGAGCTGCGCGCCCGCCGCCCGGGGGACCGCTTCGAGCCGCTGGGCATGGAGGGCCATTCCCAGAAGCTCTCGGATTTCCTGGTCAATGAGAAGGTGCCGCAGCGCGCCCGCGAGCGCTGGCCGCTGCTCTGCTCGGGGGATGCGGTGGTCTGGGTGCCGGGCTACCGCCCTGCGCACCCCTTCCGGCTCACGCCGGTCTCGCGCAAGATCGTGTATTTCGCGTTGACAAGGGGTAGTGGAAACCCGATCGATCTCTCCGAAAAATAAATGGTGATCGTAGGGGCGCAGCATCCCGTCAGGGACCGCCCCTGCATGGAAAGCCCGGTCTCCCGACCGGGCTTGTAGCCGTACAGCGATCAATCAGGGGGCTGCTTCGGTCGTGGCGCGATGGGCGCCACTCTCTCGCAGCGACATGCAGGTGCTATCTGATCTCGTCGTTGAGCTGGCGCAGCTTGAGGTGGATCTCGCGCCACTGGATCTTGGAGACGCCCATCTTCTGGCGGATCTTGTCCACCTCCACGCCGGACTGGTAATCGGTGAGGGCCGAGGTCCAGCGGCACATATCAAAGGAGAGGTGCTTCTTCAGCCCGGCCTCCTCGCCGATATCCTCCAGCAGGTACTCGAGGCGGCGCGGCGACCAGGGGAAGAGCTGGTCAATGGGCTGGTACTGGGCCAGGTATTCCTTGTAGGCGGGCGTCCAGTCATCCGGGATGGGCAGCTT
>CAZSPX010000102.1:0-10021 GCA_964608885.1 uncultured Anaerolineaceae bacterium
CCGAGGTCAGGTTCGTGAAGATTTTCGACCAGAACGGCGGCACGCTCAACCCGGCCGGACAGAACGACTCCGAGCCTGCCTGCCTGTCGCCGTCCTTCACGCCCAGTCCCACAGTGACTGCCACGCCCACCATCACGCGTACACCCACGCGTACGCCTACGCCCTCGCGCACTCCCACACCCAGCCGCACGCCGACGGTCACGCGCACCTTGCGTCCCACCGCCACGCCGGTGTACCGGATCATCGATGTTTTCTTCGTGGACAAGCGCAGGCTGGATGCGGGTACTTCCCCTTATGAGGTGGCAGGAAAGCGCTGGACGCTCTCCTCAGGCGCTCCGCGGACCGCGCTGGTGGAATACTTCAAGGGACCCGGCGCTACGGAGCGCTCCTATGGCTGGATCAGTCTCTTCAATGGATACACGGGATTCTCAAAACTCGAGATCGCAGACGGCATAGCCCGTGTCTATCTCAATGGGACCTGCGACCGCGGCGGCGGTACGTATACGATCGCCGATGTGATGCGCGTCAATTTGAAGCAGTTCGAAGGAATTCAATACGTCAAGCTCTATGAGAACGGGCAGACCCAGAGCCCTGACGGGCCCGTCGATTCCATCCCCGCCTGTCTTGAACCCTGAATCAAAGGAGTATCACTTTCCATGTCAACCGCCCCCAAAGCTGCCGTGCTTCAACTTGCAGACCTGGCGCAGTACCAGGAGGGTTCCATCGTCAGCCGCCAGATCACCAAGCAGGAAGCCGGGAACGTCACCCTGTTCGCGTTCGATGCCGGCCAGGAGTTGAGCGAGCATACCGCCCCTTTCGATGCGCTGGCCCATGTCCTGGACGGCGAAGCCGAAGTCTTTCTCTCAGGTGAGCCGTTCCTGGTACAGGCGGGGCAGATCATCATCCTGCCCGCGGGGAAGCCGCATGCCCTGAGGGCTGCGGCGCGCTTCAAGATGCTGTTGACGATGATTCGGGCCTGAGAGGTTTCTTTCGCGGCCGGCCTACTGAAAATCCATCCCATTCCAGGGCTCGGCTCTTAATTGGCTGAAGAATATCTCGCGGTCCTCGGGGTCGGCGATCTTTTCCCCGGCTTCCTGGGCCTTCAAAAGGAATCGCTGGGTCTCCTTCCATTCGCCAGCGATGGCGTGTGCGCGCGCAACTGCCTCATAGACGAAGGCGGTATCGAAATCCTGCATCTCCTCGGGGTTATCGTGCAGGATCTCGGCGCAGCGGAAGGCGTGTTTGATGGCTGCTTGTGGCCGGTTGAGCACGGAATAGACCCGGGCCAGCAGCCATTCCCCGCGCTGGTGGCGGACAGCGGTGCCGGCGGTCCGCCAGTGGGCCAGTGAGGCATGCGCATAGTTTTCCATGCGCTCATCGTCCTCCTGTGTGCGCTCCGTCTTTTCCAGCAGTTCCCAGGTCAGGGTGTGAAAATCGATGGCGAAATGCAGGTGGGCCTGCGTGATGGTGTAGGTTTTTTCTTCCATGCCGTCCTCTACCCCGCACATAAGTACGGTGGAAATGGGTCAGGTGAATTGTAGGTGAATTTTGAAAAAGAGGCAATAGAACCGCCCGGAAAATGGCAGGACATTTCCAGAGATCGAAAAACGGCCTGCCTCGCAGTGAGGCAGGCCGTCGATTTGTTGGACCTCAGCACCCTAGATATGGATCGGCTGGCCCTCCGCCACGTGGGCGGCTTCCATCAGCACCTCGGAAAGGGTGGGATGGGCATGCACGTTGCGGGCGATCTCATGAGGGGTCAGCTCCATCATGTGGGCAAGGGTCAGTTCGGGGAGCAGTTCGGTGACCTCCGGGCCGATCAAGTGTGCGCCCAGCAGCTCGCCGTATTTCTCATCCACCACCAGTTTCACCCACCCGGCGTAATCGCCCAGGCCCAGTGCCTTGCCGTTGGGCTGAAAAGCAAAGCGGCCGATCTTGATGCCGTAGCCGCGTTCCTTGGCCTGGGCCTCGGTGAGACCGAAGGAAGCGATCTGCGGCTGGCAGTAGGTGGCGCGCGGCATCATCTCATAGTCCAGGGTGACGGTCTCCGCACCGGCGATATTCTCGGCGGCCACGATGCCCATGGCCGAGCCCACATGCGCAAGCATTAGCTTTCCGGTCACATCGCCGATGGCGTAGATGTTCGGCACGCTGGTCTGCATCTTCTCGTTGATTTCGATGAAGCCGCGTTCGTTGATCTTGACGCCGACCTCCTCCAGCCCAAAGCCCCTGGAGTTGGGACGAAATCCGATGGCCACCAGAGCCTGAGCAGCCTCCAGCACGGTTTCCTTGCCCTCCGCGCTGACCTTGACCTTGACACCCGCATCAGTCGCCTCTACCGATTCGACCTTGTGCCCGATCAGGGATTTGATGCCGCGCTTGTCGAAGGCCTTCTTCAACTCGGCGCTGACCTCCTCATCCTCCAGTGGAACGAGGCGCGGCAGCATCTCCACGATGGTGGTTTCCACGCCGTAGGAGTTCCAGACGGTGGCGAACTCCACGCCGATGGCGCCCGAGCCGATGATGATCACCGATTTGGGGAGCCCCTCCTGCAGGATGGCCTCCAGGTAGGTGAGGACTTTCTTTCCATCCACCTTCCACGCCGCGGGGACGGCTGCAGAAGCGCCCGTGGCAACGATGATGTCCGCGGCCTTGAGCTCGGTGACCTTGCCGTCTTTGTCCGTCACGCTCAGCGTATCCTTCGACTTGAAGCGGGCCTCCCCCATGAAGACCGTGATGCCGTTCTTCTTCATCAGAAAGCCGACACCTTTGGTGAGACGGTCGGAGTTCTGGCGCGAGCGCTTGACCGCTACGCCGTAATCGAATTTCAGGTTCTCCAGCGAAAAGCCGAAATCCTTGCCCCGCTCGCGCAGGATGTGGGCGATCTCCGCATTGCGCAGCAGGGATTTGGAAGGGATGCACCCGACGTTCAAGCACACCCCGCCCAGCCACTGCTTGTCCACGATGGCAACTTTCTTCTTGAGCTGGGCAGCACGGATCGCCGCCACATAGCCCGCAGGCCCGGCTCCGACGACCACCACATCGAATTGTTCAGTCATTGGGATCTCCCTCGAGATTGGATGATGTTTTTTCTTTGAAATGCCGACCCGGGAAAATTACAGTCCGCGATGAGAAGTGCTGCACCCTTGCGGCTGGCAGGAAAGGTGCACAGCCGCGGATGACTGTAGCAATTGGATTTTACCCGATAATGCGTACCGCGCTTATGCCTCGTGCAGTCTGTCACGATCATGCAGGAAATGGATCCTATATTATGAAAAGCTCCTTCCAGGGGGAAGGAGCGGAGCGTTATCCCAACTTATCCTTTAGAAAAGCGATCGACCTTTCCCAGGCTTTCGCAGCGGCCTGGGGGTCGTATTCGGGGCGGTCATCTTCCATGAACCAGTGATGGACTCCCGGATAAATGTGCAGTTCAACCTCCACCCCGGCAGTCTTCATATCCGCCTCCATGAGGCGCACGCCTTCGAGCGGCTCCCACTCGTCTTCCTCTGCAAAGTGGCCAAGCACGCTGGCTTCCACGTTTTGGAATTCAACGGCTTCCGCACCGTAGAAGAGTACGACCGCCCGGAGGGCAGGCTCATTGGCGGCGGTTACAAGCGCCCAGGCGGCGCCCATTGAGAAACCCACCGCGCCGAATTGATCCCCGGTGAGTGCGGCTAAGCGTCCGGCGGCCGCCTGCACGATCTCGATCATGAACCCGGTGTCGCGCTGCCCGAGCAGGTCTTTAGCCTCCTCGATCGTCCTGGCGGTGCGGCCCTGATAGAGGTCGGGCGCCAGTGCGGTGAACCCCTCCGATGCCAGCCGGTCGCAGAACTGTTTAAAGAAAGGTTTCAGCCCCCACCAGGCGTGCAGTACCAGCACGCCAGGACCGCCGCCCTCCGGGACGGCGGCATAGGCGCGGGCGGTCCGCTCATTGACCTGCAGATCGAACTCATTGCTTTCAAATTCCATGCTGACTCCTCATTTGATCGAATACCGCATGATGAGCTTGGTCCCGGAGGGGCGGGCAACCTCCCTGAACCCCGCCTTGTGGAACACAGAGGCGATCCCCATATAGCCCCCGTACCCGCTCAACCGCTGTCCGGCCATGTCCTCCGACTGCATATCGGTCGGATAGGCTTCCACGATCCTTGCACCATGTTCCCGGGCATAGGCAACCGCGGCCTGGAGGAGAGCGGCCATCAGGCCCTGCCCGCGGGCGGAGCTGTCCATGAAAAAGCAAACGATGGACCAGACGGGCTGGTCGTCCAGGCGCCTGTACTTGCGTGAATGCTCCAGAGCCTCGTAGGATTCGCGGGGTCCCACAGAGCACCAGCCGACCGGCCTCCCGTCCGCATAGGCCAGCAGGCCGGGAGCGATCTCGTTTTGCGTCAACCGGTGCAGGGCTTCCCGCCGGTCTGCGTTTCGCAACCGATCATAATCCCTGCGGCGGATCCGCCAAGTCATGCACCAGCAGTCGTCGCAGGCGCCGTGCTCACCGAAGAGGGTGACCAGGTCGTCCCAGCGATCAGGCGTGAGCGGCGCGATCGTGACTTCTAATCGTTTCGACATGACCATCTCCCGGGAATATAATCTTAAATATAATACTAGAACAAATGGTCTATGTCAATAATGAGTTTCCCAGTTGGATCTGTAGTCGCTCTCAAGGCGCCCAGTTCTCCAGCGTATCCTTGACCTTCATCAGGAACCAGTCCGCGGAGGCTCCATCCAGAATGCGGTGATCAAAGACGAAGGAGAGGTACACCATCGGGCGGATGGCGATCGCATCCTCAATGACCACCACGCGCTTTTGCATGGCGCCCACTCCCAGGATGCCGCTCTGGGGCTGGTTGATGACCGGGAAGGCGAAGAGCGACCCGCTCACCCCGTGATTGGTCAGTGTGAAGGTCCCGCCCTTGACCTCATCGGGCTGGAGCTTTTTGGCGCGGGCGCGCTCGGCCAGGTCATTGACCGCATGTGCCATCGCCAGCAGCGAGAGGTGGTCGGCGTTCTTGATGACCGGTACGATCAGCCCCTCCTCGCCCAGTGAAGTGGCCATGCCCAGGTTGATGGCGCGGCGGATCAGCAGGCCTTCCTCGGTCCAGGAGGAGTTGGCGTTGGGATAGGCCTTCAGGGCCTCGACGATGGCGAGCATGAAATAGGGGGTGAATGTCAGCTTGACGCCGTCGCGGGCAAAGGTCTCCCTGTGAGCAAGGCGGTGCTTCACCACCCGGCTCATATCGGCCTCCATGACCGTCAGCACGTGCGGGGCGGTATGCTTGGAATGAACCATGTGCTCGGCGATCTGCCGGCGGATGACGCTGTGCTTGATCAACTGGTCACCCGCGGCTGCAGCGGGCGGAGCGACCGGGGCAGGAGCGGATGGCTTGCTCCTGGCCGGAGCCTGGACAAAGGCCAGCACATCGTTCTTGGTGATGCGCCCGTTCAGGCCCGTGCCCGTCACCTGGTGAAGGTTCACACCGTGCTCCGCGGCGATCTTTGCCACCACTGGCGAGATGAATCCCATTTCGCGCGCGGGGGTAGTAACAGGAGCAGGCGCGGGTGCGGCGGTCTCCTGCTTCGCAGGGGTCTTGTCTGTCTTCGCGGGGGCAGGCGTCTCCTCGAGGGCCTCGCCGGGTTTGCCTATGAAGGCCAGCACCTGGCCCACCTTGGCGGGTGTGCCTTCATCCAGCATGATCTTCAAGACCGTCCCGGCCGCAGGCGCAGGGATCTCGGTATCCACCTTGTCGGTGTTCACCTCCAGAAGAGGTTCCAGTTCCCTGACCGGATCACCCTCCTGCTTGAGCCACTTGATGACCGTGACCTCTTCCACGCCCTCACCCAAAAGCGGTACCAGTACCTTGGTTGCCATTTTTCCTCGCCAGAACTCTATTTGATCGCCGGGAACCGCCCAGGATCCGTCTCGTGCATCATTTCATAGACCGCATCGAAGACCGTCTCCGGATTGGGTTTCGACCAGTAGTCCCCATCGCTGCCATAGGCCGGGCGGTGTGCCTGTCCGGTGAGCGTGCGGGGCGCCGAATCGAGGTGGAAATAACCGCCCTGCTTCTCGATGACCTCCTGCAGCATATAGGCCGTAGCCCCGCCGGGGACATCCTCATCCACGAACAGGATGCGGGAGGTCTTTTCCAGCGATTTGACGATGACCCCGTGCAGGTCGAAGGGCAGCAGGGACTGGACATCGATCACCTCGGTCTCGATTCCGGCCCCGGCCAGCTTCGCGGCCGCATCGAGGGCAACGCGGCAGCAGGCGCCATAGGTGACCAGGGTCACATCGCTCCCCGGGCGGATCACTTCCGGAACGCCCAGCGGGGTGGTGTATTCGCCGATATTATCGGGCAGCCTCTCCTTGACCCGGTACCCGTTCAGCACCTCCACGATGATGGCCGGCTCGTCAGCCTGGAGGATGGTGTTGTAGAAGCCTGCCGCGCGGGTCATATCGCGCGGCACCAGCACGTGCATGCCGCGCACCAGATCCAGGATGCCCGACATAAGCGAGCCTGAGTGCCAGATGCCCTCCAAGCGGTGGCCGCGCGTGCGCACAATGACCGGCGCCCGCTGCCCGCCGGCCGTGCGCCAGGCGAGGGTTGCCAGGTCGTCGGACATGGTCTGCAGCGCATAGAGCAGGTAATCGAGGTATTGGATCTCGCAGATGGGCCGCAGCCCGCGCATCGCCATGCCGATGGCCTGTCCCAGGATGGTGGCCTCGCGAATGCCGGTGTCGCTCACCCGCCATTCGCCGTATTTCTCCTGCAGCCCCTTGAAGCCCTGGTTGACATCCCCCAATAGGCCGACATCCTCGCCGAAGGCGATGAGGCGCGGGTCGCGCTCCAGGAAGTGATCAAAGGCGGCGTTCATGACCTCGAAGCCCATCACGGTGGGAGATGATTCGGAATATTCCGGCGCGACCGGGGCGACCTGTTCCGCGCGGCCGGTGTAGAGATGCGAGCTGTAGCGCTCGCGGTTGACCTGGTCCTGCTCGTTCTTCCATTGGACAAGAACTTGTTTGGAGGGATTGTCTTCCTCCCGCAACCGGCGCAGGGCCTCGTGCGCAGCGGCGTGGATCTCGCGCCGCCCGACCGTGGGCAGACCCGCCAGACGGTCGCGGATCTGTTTCAGCGCGGGGGCCTGCGGGGAGCTGCCGGCGATCTCATCCAGGATGTCCATCACCTGGCCCCGCTCTTCGAGGATCGGTGCAAGATAGGCCTCCCAGGCGGCCCGGCGGATCCCTTCCACCGCTTCGCGGTCCTCCTTTTCGAGCTTCTCCAGATCCTCCTCGCCGGCCGCATCCGTTTCGATGATCCAGCGGCGCATGCGGGTCACGCAGTCGAACTCCTGCTCGAACTGCAGGCGCTCGGGAGTCTTGTAGCGCTCATGGCTGCCGGAGGTGGAATGTCCCTGGGGCTGGGTCACCTCGGTGACATGCACCAGCGCCGGGATGTGGAACTCGCGGGCGATGGAGGCGGCATTGGCGTAGGTTTCGAGCAGGGCAGGGTAATCCCAGGCGCGCACCGAGTACAGGTCATAGCCGTGCAGGCAGTCTTCATCCGGGCAGGGATCGCGCTGGAACCCGCTCAGGATGGTGCCGATGTTCTCCTTGACCATCTGGAACTGGTTGGGCACCGAGATGCCGTAGCCGTCGTCATAGATGGTAATGATGGCGGGCGCCTTGAGCACCCCGATGGCATTGACCGATTCCCAGAACATGCCCTCGGCCGTGGATGCGTTCCCGATGGTGGCGAAGACGACCTCATCCCCGTCATGAGAAAATTTGGAGAACTGCTTCAGCTCCGGAAGCGCCCGGTACAGGACAGAGGCATACGCCAGGCCCACGCTGCGTGGCATCTGCGTGCCGGTGGGGGAGACGTCCGCGGCCACGTTGTAGAGACGGGTCTGGTCCAGCCAGGAGCCGTCGGCGGCCAGATAGCGGGAGGCAAAGTGGGCATTCATGGCCCGCCCGCCGGTGTTGGACTCGGCCAGGAGATCGGCATGGGCATACAGCTGGGCAAAAAATTCCTGGAGGCTCATCACCCCCAGGGAGAACATCCAGGTCTGGTCGCGGTAGTAACCGGAGCGCCAATCCCCCCTGCGGAAGGCACGGGCAATGGCAAGGTTGGCCAGCTCCTTGCCGTCCCCGAAGATTCCGAACTTGGCCTTGCCGCTCAGCACCTCCCTGCGGCCGATCAGTGAGGCTTGCCTGCTCTGGTAGGCCAGCCGGTAATCATGTAGCAGCTCTTCACGCGAAATGGGTAACGCAACAGAGCCCTGCTTCTGGGGCATGTCTCTCTCCTGCAATCAATAAGACTGGTCGTGCCGGGATTATAACGGAAAACAAAAATGTCCCGGTCGATACAAAGGTCCGCAGGCGAGTGGATGCGGCGCCAACTGCCTGCGGGACGGTCAGGTTACTGGATGCGCTCCGCCACGATCTCGGCGATATCGAGCACCTGCATCCCGCTGTCCTCGGCCCGGGCGGCGTCGCTCAGCATGGTCATGCAGAAGGGGCAGCCCACGGCCAGGGTATCCGCTCCGGTCGCTTTGGCCTGATCGAAGCGCGCGGTGTTGACGCGCTCCGTTCCGGGCTCCTCCTCCTTCCACATCTGCGCACCGCCCGCCCCACAGCAGAAGGATTTCCGCTCATTGCGGGGCATCTCAATGGTGAGAACGCCCGCCTCCTGCAGCGCCTGGCGGGGCGCCTCCAGGATGCCGTTGTGCCGCCCAAGATAGCAGGGATCGTGGAAGGTGACCGTGAATTTATCCGGTGAGACTGAGAGCTTCAGTTTGCCTGCGCCGACCAGCTCATTGATGAACTGCGTGTGATGGATGACGGTGTAGTTCCCGCCGAAGGCCGGGTACTCGTTCTTGAGGGTGTGCAGGCAGTGAGGGCAGGTGGTCACGATGCGCTTGGGGGCCACCTCGTTGAGGATCTCCACGTTGGCGGAGGCCAGCCCGAAGAAGATGTCCTCGCGCCCGGCGCGCCTGGCCGAATCGCCGTTGCACTGCTCACTGCGCCCCAGCACGGCATAGTTCACACCCGCGGCGTCGAGGATCTTTGCGAAGGCCTGGGCGGTTTTGCGGGCGCGCGTATCTGTGGCGGGCGCGCACCCCACCCACCAGAGGATATCAGGTTCGGGGTTCTGCTCGATGGTGGGAACCTTCAGCCCTTCGGCCCACTTCATGCGGTCCGCCTGGCTGACGTTCCAGGGGTTCATGTTGCGCTCCATCCCCTTGAAGGCCGTCTCGAGCTGTTTGGGGAAGGCGCTTTCCATCATGGAGAGGTTGCGGCGCATGTCCAGGATGTCGCGCATGGGCTCATTGCCCACCGGGCAGATATCGATGCAGGCCCCGCAGGAGGTGCAGGCCCAGACCGCCTCGGCGGGGATCAGGTCGAGCATGGCCACATCCGTGGCGCCGCCCTGATTCAGGTGATAGCGCTTGTTGATCTCGAGGGCGGCGGGCGAGAGGACCTTTCCTGTGTTATAGGCGGGGCAGACCTCCTGGCAGCGGAAGCACATGATGCAGGCGTAGCTGTCCATGATCTGCTCCCAGCCCAGGTCCTTCATCTTTGCCGCACCGAACTGCTCGATGGACTGGTCCTCCAGGTTGATGTAGCTCAGCTCGCCGATGGAGCGGCGCTCCGGCTTGAGGGCATAATTGATGGGCGCAAAGAACAGGTGGAGGTGCTTGGAATAGGGGAAGTACGGCAGGAAAGCCACCACCGCGCCGAGCGAGAGCCAGAACATGAGATGCTCGCCAAAGACCAGCGCTCCGGGCTGCGCACCGGACCAAAGCCCGGCCACCAAGGAGATGATAGGCTGCCAGGCGTCCGCGTGACCCTGTGCGGCAAGATGGAAGGATTCGCCCAGCAGGCGGGCAGAGTTGTGGATGAAGATGAAGGATGCGACAATGGCGGAATCGCGCATAATGCCGAAGCGGGCGCGCGGGTTGAGCAGGGTCGTGTCACGCGTGGTCAACGTGGAGGGGCGCAGGATGAAGCGCCGGA
>CAZSPX010000103.1:0-10017 GCA_964608885.1 uncultured Anaerolineaceae bacterium
CGAGCATGTTGAGGAAGTCGGTGTTGCCGCCGAAGTTGAGCTGGTAGGTGCGGTCAATGCGCACACCCCGGTCCACGAACAGCGAGGTCAGCACGCGGTGCACGATGGTCGCGCCCACTTGCGATTTGATGTCATCGCCCAGCACCGGCAGTCCCGCGTCGCGGAAGCGCTTGCCCCAGTATTCAGACGAAGCGATGAAGACCGGGATGCCGTTCACGAAGGCGCAGCCCGCCTCGATGGCCTGCTCCACGTACCACTTGGTGGCCATCTCCGAGCCCACCGGCAGGAAGTTCACCACCACATCGGTCTTCGTCTCGCGCAGCAGCCTCACAATATCGGCGGTCGGGCCCGGAGCACGCGTGATCACCTGGGACAAATACTTGCCCAGCCCGTCATGCGTCATGCCGCGCACCACCGGCACGTTCAGCTTCGGCACCTCGCAGAACTTGTAGGTGTTGTTGGGTTCCGCAAAGATCGCCTCGCTCAGGTCCTTGCCGACCTTGGTGATGTTCACGTCAATGCCCAGCGTGAACTCGATATCACTGATGTGATACCCCCCCACCCGGGCATGCATGATGCCCGGGATGACCGCCTCATCGGACGCCTCCCTGTAGAACTGGACGCCCTGCACCAGAGAGGAGGCGCAGTTGCCCACGCCGATGATCGCGACCCTGACCTTCTTCCTGCCCATAAAGTCATCTCCTTATAGCACTGATGATATGGCCACGCATCCGTCCCCCGGGAGGCGTGATGTATAATCTTACCGCAGGTACGGAATCGTGGAGATACCGGCAATCCCCCCTGAAGAAATGGAACGCCTGGCCGAACTGGTCCGCGGACTGGGCACTGCCCCGGACCGGGCCGCCTGGCTCCGGGACCTGGCGTCAGCCGCGGCACAGATGACCGGCTCGGAGGCCGCTTCCCTGCTGGATTTTGACCGCGAGACCGGCCGCCTGCGCTTCCTGGTGATGCCCCCCTCCGCCCCGGAACTGGCCGCCTCCTTTCACCTGCCGGTGGATTCCACGCCCGAGGGATGGGTGGTCCGCAGCAGCTCGCCAGCCAACATCCCCGACCTGGGCCAGGACGAGAGGCACTTCCCCCTGGCGGATGCAGCCCGCGGGATCACAGCCCGCTCGCTCCTGGCCGTGCCCGTCAAATACCAGGGAGAGGTGCTGGGGGTCCTGGAGGTTTTGAACCGCCGGGAGAAGGGACCCTACACTCCCTCACAGGTCCTCACCCTTGAAACACTGGCCGCCCTGGCCGCTGGCGCGCTGCGGAATGACCGGCTCGAGAAGCGCATCCAGCAGTCCCTGGATGAGATCGCCCAGCTTGACCGCCTGAAGAGTGAATTCATCGGCATCAGCTCCCACGAGCTGCGCACTCCGCTGGGCTTGATCCTCGGGCATGCCACCTTCCTGCGCGAGATGCTGGACGAGCGCTATTCCGAGCAGGTGGAGACCATCATCCGCAATGCCAGCCGGCTCAAGGAGATCATCGAGAGCCTTGCCAGCGTGGACAACTACCAGTCGGGCACGGCGCGCGTCCGCCTCCGCAGGGTCTCGATGCAGGAGATCATCGGGGAGGTCGCTTCCAGTTTCGAGCCGTTGGCCCGCGAGAAAGGCATTGAGCTGAGGGCGGACGTCCCGGCCGGCGAGCTGTGGGTGGAGGCCGAGGGCAGCAAGGTGGCCATTGCGCTGAGCAACCTGGTCAAGAATGCGCTCACCTTCACCGACAAAGGCGGGCACGTCCTCATCACCGCCGAGGCCGTTCCCGGGCATGTCAAGGTCTCGGTGGTGGACGATGGCATCGGCATTCCTGCCTCCGAGCTATCGCGCATCTTCGAGCGCTTCGTCCAGGTGGAATCCCACCTCACCCGCCGCTACGGCGGGATGGGGCTGGGCCTTTCAGTGGCGCGCGCCATGATCGAGATGCATAACGGGCGCATCTGGGCCGAGAGCAGCGAGGGCCGGGGCAGCACTTTTTCTTTCCTGCTTCCCATCGAGCGGCCCACCGTCCCCGTCAAATCCCCCTTCACCGTCCAACCCTGAGCCGCCCATGGATCCCTCCTTTGTCGTCGCCGGACGCTTTCAACGTGAGTACATCCTTCCCGCTTCCGGCGTGCCATTGCTGGATTCGCCCGGCGGTGACCTGCTGTATGCCGCCGGAGGCCTGGCCATCTGGGAGAAGGATATCGGGCTGCTGGCGCGCGTCGGCGAGGACCTGCCGCGCACCTGGCTGAAGGATTTGGAGACCCGGGGCTTCGACACCCGCGGCATCCACATCCTGCCGGGCAGCTATGACATGCGCTACTTTATCGCCTACACCGATTTTGAGCATGGCAGCGAGGCCAGCCCGGTCTCGCACTTTGCCCGCCGGCAGATGACCTTCCCCAAGGCCCTGCTGGGCTACCAGCCCCCCTCGGAAACGAAGCAGGTTCCCAGGAAGCCCGACCCCCTCACGCCGGGCGTGGCCGACATCCCCCGCGAATACCTGGATGCGCGCGCCGTGCATATCTGCCCGATGGAATTCACTGCCCAGAGCCAGCTGGCTGCCGCGTTCCGCGGCGGGACCGTCGCTACGATCAGCCTGGACCCGGCGCGGCTCACCATGAACCCCCGCCTGATGCGCGACCTGCGCCTGCTCCTGCAGGGCATCACCATCTTCCTGCCCTCCGAGGGCGAGCTGCGGGCGCTCTTCTGGGGTGAGACCCACGATCTGTGGGAGATGGTCGAGGCGGTCGCCGGCTACGGCTGCGAGATCATCATCGTCAAGCGCGGCGCGCAGGGACCCCTGGTCTATGATGGCGGGGCCAGGCGCCGCTGGGAGATTCCCGCCTATGACTCGCGCCGCGTGGACCCCACCGGCGCGGGCAGCGCCTTTGCGGGAGGCTGCCTGGCAGGTTTCCAGCGGGCCTTCGACCCTTTGGAAGCCGCCCTGCGCGGCAGCGTTTCAGCCTCCCTCAAGCTGGAAGGCGCGGGCGCCCTGTATCCGCTTGAGGTGCTGCCCGGGCTGGCCGAGGCCCGCTTCCAGGCCCTCAGTGACATGATCCGGGAGGTCTGAACGCATGATTGAAAAGATCCTCGATCTCGCCATCCGGATCCAGCAGACCCCGGCTCCCACCTTCGCCGAGCAGGAACGCGGGTCCCTCATCCGCCGCCTGTTCGAGGATGAGGGCCTCGCCGAGGTATCCCAGGATCCGCTGGGCAATGTGTACGCCTGCCTGCCGGGGAGAGGCAGCGGACCTCCCCTGGTGGCCGTGGCGCACATGGATACGGTCTTCCCATTGGGCACGAACCTGGAGTTGAAGCGCGAGCACGGGAAGATCCACGGGCCCGGCCTCGGGGATAACTCCACCGGTGTGGCCGCCCTCTTCGGGCTGGCCTGGCTGATGCGCGAGCGCAGGTTGACCCCGGGGGGCGACCTGTGGCTGTGCGCGGATGTGGGCGAGGAAGGTCTGGGCGACCTGCGCGGCATGCGCGGCGTGGTGGAGCGCTTTGGCGCGGATGTGCTCGGCTATCTCATCATCGAAGGCCTGGCGCTGGGGCATGTCTATCATCGCGCCATCGGCGTGCGCCGCTACCACGTCACCGCCCGCACGGCCGGCGGCCATTCCTGGTCCGATTACGGCCAGCCCTCCGCCATCCACGAGCTGGCGCGGCTGGTCACCCAGCTCAGCTCGCTGCCCGTGCCGGTGCAGCCCCGCACCACCCTCAATGTGGGCGTGATTGCCGGTGGGACCACCGTCAATACCCTGGCGGCGGAGGCCTGGTTCGACCTGGACCTGCGCTCGGAGGACCCCCACGGGTTGTCGCTCCTGGCCGCGCAGGCCGAGAGACTGATCTCCGGTTCCGAGCGCCCGGGCGTCAAGATGGAAGCCCGCGTCACCAGCCAGCGTCCCCCGGGTGAGATCCCCGCCGACCACCGCCTCGTGCAGTTGGCGGCGCGCTGCCTGCGCGAGCAGGGCATCGACCCCAACCTGACCTCCGGTTCCACCGATGCGAACATCCCCCTCAGCCGCGGCATCCCGGCCGTGGTGGTGGGAGTCACCACCGGCGGAGGCGCCCACAGCGCGCGCGAGTTCATCCACACCGCGCCCCTCCGCCAGGGCATGGAACAGCTGGTGAGCCTCGTCAGCCGCGCCTGGGAATGAGCTGACACTTACGTTTAAATGAACAGGCCGCCCGGATCGGGCGGCCTGTGGCTTTCACAGCCCGTAGCGCTTGCGGATCTGCGGGAGGAAATAGTCGTTGAAGAAGGCGTCCGCGTCGTAATCGGGCTGCCAGCCCCATTCGCTGCGGGCCATCGAGTCGTTCAGATCCTCGGGCCACGAATCAACGATCCCCTGGCGGCGCGGGTTGGGCTCGAAGCTGATCCTTGCGCCCGGGAAGGCTTCCAGGGCGCGGTCGCGGAACTGCCCCGCGGTCAGGGCGAAGGCCGCGATGTTATAAACGGTGTGCGAGAGCTTCTCGCGCGGCGTCTCGGTCAGCATCATCAGCGATTTGATCGCGTCCGGCATGGCCATGAACGAGATCTTTGTATCCTCGCGCACGAAGCAGGCGTAATCCTTCCCCTGCGCGGCGGCATGCAGCATCTCGGGGCCGTAATCGCTCGTCCCGCCGCTGGGAAGGGTGAAGGCGGAGATCAGTCCCGGGAAGCGGATGGCGCGGAAATCGAGCATCTTCGGCGGGGCCTCGTCCAGGTGCTTCTGCCCGAAGTAGCGGCTGTAATACATGCCCAGCTTCTCGCAGTACAGTTTGTTGCAGCCGTACATCGTATGGGGCATGTTCCACTCGCCCTCGATCACGCAGCCCGCGCGGCTCTTGGTCTCAAGGTCGGGCATGCCGTAGGCCGCGATGGAGCTGGGGAACAGGAACTTCACTTCCTTCCTGTATTTCTCAGAGCGGTAGGCCGCCAGCATCAGGAGCTGCATGGTGCCCTCCACGTTGATGCGGTGGGCTTCCTCGGTCGCCACTTCGGCCTTGGAGGAGAGCGAGGCCGCCAGGTGGAAGATGAGATCAAAATCGTAATCGTAGAAGGTCTTGACCTTGTACACCAGGTCCCCCTGCACGTGCTCCGAAGCCATGGTCCTGATCGAATCCGGCATCGGCGCCAGGTCCGAGGTCACGATGCGAAAGCCCCCCCGCTCTGCCAGGTTTTGCACCAGCGCCTGCCCGATCTCGCCGCAGGCTCCGGTGACCAGCACGAGTTTCTCTGCCATGAGTACTCCTTGTTTCGGTGCACGCGGACCCGGGTGGGGGTCCACCGGAGGGCGGCGGTTCGGGCCTCCGGGCTGCGCGCACGCAGTGGAATGATGAGCCCGCGTATTGTACAATAAGTCGGGTCTGAAATAACTTGTGATTTGTCACCAAATCGGCATGATTTTTACACGTCGTTTCCTGGCTTCCCTGCTGCTGTGCGCCGCCCTGGCGGCTTGTTCCGTGCTGGACCTGCCCGGCGGCCTCCAGGCGGCTGTGACGCCCACCCTCACCCCGACGATCGTGGAGCCGACCGGGACCCCCACCATCGACTGGTTCCCTGCCACCGCCACCAACACCTCCCCGCCCTATGCCACCCAGACCGCCACGCCCGAGATGCGTCCCGGCCTGGGTCAGATCACCCTGAGCGACTCCTTTACCGATGAAGAGGTGTGGAATACCGCCGTGTCGGATGACGGCCGCGCCAGCGTGGACCGCAACCGCCTGACCCTGGCGGTGCAGCCCGAGGTCTATATGCTCAGCCTGCGCCGCGGCCCCGTGCTCGGTGATTTTTACGCTGAGATCACCGCCCGGCTTAACCTGTGCCGCGGCGGCGATGACTACGGCCTGCTGGTGCGCGCCACCGCGGTAGCCTACTACCGTTTCTCGCTCACCTGCAACGGGACCGTGCGCGCCGACCGGGTCAGCGTGGGCACGCGCCAGTCTCTCCAGGAGGAGGTCCCCAGCGGGGACGCGCCGCGCGGCTCGCCCGGGGAGGTGCGCATCGGCCTGTGGGCGGTCGGCAGCGAGATGAGGCTGTTCCTCAACGGGCGCTACCAGTTCACGGTGCGCAATACGAACTACCGCTCCGGCACGATCGGGGTCTTCGCGCGTTCGGCGGGCGATACACCGGTAACGATCAGCTTCTCCGACCTGGCGATCCAGGATGTGGAGTATGCTCCGCCCCCGCCCACCCCGAAGCCAGGCGGTTGATCCCGGACACGCGGCGCACGTTATAATTTCTCCATGCCCAACAAGCTGAACGACCTCGACCCCAAGTCCTGGCTCAAGTTTCAGAAATCTTGGTTCATTCACAACCCGCCGCCGCGCAAGAAGGGTGTCCTGGTCCACCCGGCCAAGTTCCCCGAGACCATGGCGCAGGAATTCATAGAGTTTTTCACCAAGCAGGGGCAGAACGTGCTCGACCCGATGGCCGGTACCGGCTCCACCCTCGTGGCGGCCCTGCGGGCCGGGCGCAATTCCTACGGCATCGAGCTGAACCCCCGCTACGCGCAGATCGCCGGCTCCCTGATCGAGGAGGAGCGCCTCCGGTTGGCCCGCTCCGCCGATGGGCTGGAAGCGAGGCTCTATCACGGCGACGCAGCCGCCGCGGGCGGTTTTTCGCTGCCCCTCATCCATTATGTCCTGACCTCCCCGCCCTACTGGGACATGCTCCACGCGCGCGGCGCGGCCACCCAGAGGAAGAGGCGCGGCACGCAGGACCTGGATGTCACCTATTCCGATGACCCTCAGGACCTGGGGAATATCCAGGACTATGAGCGCTTCCTCCAGGCGCTGGTGGGGATCTATGCCGGGTTGAAACCCATCCTTGCACCCAGGGCCTACCTGACGGTCATCGTCAAGAACGTTAAAAAAGGCGGCCGCATCTACCCCCTGGCCTGGGACCTCGGCCGCGAGCTCGGCAGGGTCTTCACGCTCAAGGATGAGCGTCTCTGGCTCCAGGACAACCAGCGGCTGGCCCCTTATGGCCTGGGCTCCGCCTGGGTGAGCAATACCCATCACCATTACTGCCTGCAGTTCCGAAACGATCAGGATTAAGCTGCGGCAAGCCGGATGATCACCGCCGCCGACCTTCTCCCCCTTCCTTTCACACCCGACCTGGTCGAGGGCGGGACCGCCTATGCCCTGCGGGTGCTTCCCCACCTGCGCTTGCATCGGGAGGCCTCGGCTGCAGAGCGGCTCCGGCGCATCGCGGCAGGCGCCTCCGTGGAACTGGCCTTCCGCCGCCACCTGACGGGCCTTGGCCTCCCCTTTGCCGTCCGCGAGGCTGCTCCCTTCAGTGATCCCGAGCGCTATGACGTATCCCTGGGCGGCCGCCGCTGCGATATCAAATCCTTTCTCATCAGTCACAGGGACCAGATCACCCGGATACGGCGCGAGCCGGGCGTTCTGCTGAAGGCGCCCGCGCTGGTGCCCTCCGACCTGCATGCCGCCGAAGGGCACGGCCCGCATGACCTGTACCTGTTCGCGTTCGTCCAGGCTCTCGCGGCGGCCTCCCCACCTGAGACCGCCCGCGCCCTCCAGCGCGGGAATTCCGCCCGCCTGGTCTTCTGCCTGCCGTCTGCCTGGAGGCAGCCGCGCAATTGGAATCCGCTCGGGACGCTGGCGCTGAAATCCGAAGGTGCGGAGCCGCTCTCGCTCCAGCTTTACGGGCAGGACGCCGCCCGCAATCCCCTGAGCAGCCGTGTGGACCTTCCTCCCCGCACCCGCGTGGTGACCGGGGAGGCCTTTTACTCCCTCGCCTGCCTCGAGTCCGACCGGCCCATCACCGGGCGGATCGGCGTCCACAGCCCCACCCTCGGCGAGACCTGCCTGGTCCGCCCGGGCCAGTGGGAGAATATCCAGCTCTACGGGATGGGCATCCTGCTGGCCGGATACCTCACCCGCGCAGAGTTCAGCGAGCGGGCCGTCCCGGTCCTCCCCGGCGAGAGAGTCTTCCAGTACGCGCGCATGCACAGCAAGAACCTGGCGGTGCCTGTGGAATCCCTGCACCCGCTGGCGGAGCTCTTTGAAAGCGCCCGGGATTGGTACGCGCGCCGCTCCTCCGCGTGAGGGCGGCTCAGACGCTTCTCAGGCAGGCATGGTAGACTTCCGGCCATGTACAAACCGGTACGTGTTGCGCTTATCGCGCTGGTAGGATCGCTCCTGTTGGCGTTCATAGGTTATCAGATCCCTTCGGTTAAACTGGCAGTGGATTGGCGGGCCGAGAAGCTCGGCCTGTACGTGAAAAACGTGGTGAATCCGCCAGGGCCGGTGCCCACCGCGCTGCCGTTCACCCCTGCACCCGTCACACCGACCCAGCCGGTCCTGGCTACCGCACCCGCGGCCAGCCTCACCCCCACTCCCACCGCTGCGCCCCTGCCCGCGCAGGTATCCCTTGCAAGCCCGCCCTACGAAAAGCAGACCCCCAACAACTGCGGGCCCGCCACCCTCTCCATGGCCATGCACATGTACGGCTGGAATGGCAGCCAGGAGGAGATCGCCGCGCAGATCAAGCCGGTCCTGCAGGACCGCAACGTCAACCCTGAGGAGCTGGTGTACTACGTCCGCAACAACGCGGGCTGGCTCAATATCGAGTACCGCGTGGGCGGCAGCATCGACCTGCTGCGCCGGATGCTGGCGGCCAACTACCCCGTGATCGTGGAAGGCACCACCGCCCTCGATCCCAACGATGCCCTGGGTCCCAACGACGACCTGTGGGCGGCACACTACCTGCTGCTCACCGGCTATGATGACGCCGCGCAGACCTTCACCGTGCAGGACTCCTATCATGGAGCTGACCGCACCGTCTCATACAGCCAGCTCGAGGAGGAGTGGAAGCCTTTCAACTACCTCTACCTCTTCTTCTATGTGGCAGGCGAGGAGCCGGAGATCCAATCCATCCTCGGCGCAGACTGGGACCCCGACGCCAACCGCCAGCACGCCCTCGATGCGGCCCAGGCCGCAGCGCAAGCCGACCCCGGGGATGCCTATGCGTGGTTCAACCTGGGCAGCAACCAGGTCTATTTTGAGCGCTACGAGGAGGCCGGGGTCTCGTACGACAAAGCGCGCCAGATCGGCCTGCCTCTCAGGATGTTCCGCTACCAGTTCGGGCCGTTCATCGCCTACTTCCAATCCAACCGCATTGATGACCTCCTGGCGCTCACGGATTACGCCCGGGGCGTGACTGAGATGTCCGAGGAGACCTGGCTCTGGTACGGGTGGGGCCTTTATCGCAAGGATGATTTCAGCGGGGCGCGCAGCGCCTGGGACAAGGCGCTCTCCATCCACCCCGGTTATACGGATGCAGAATATGCCATCAAGTTCATGAGCGGGCAATAAATAAGTGAAAAAACTGATCCTTCTCTCTCTGTTGTTCCTGTCTGCCTGCGCGGCACCACAGACCGCCTCCCCGGCCCTCGCCAGCACCGATATCCCTGTGGTGCTGGCATCCCCCACAGCCACCCCCACCTCCACGGCGGTGACCGTGGCGACCGCCACCTTCCCCGCCCCGCCTCTCACCCCCACGGCGGTTGCGTACCAGACCCGCCTTTCCCCCACAGACGGCATGACCCAGGTCTTCGTCCCGGCTGGGACGCTGCATATGGGCGGGCTGGATGTCTATGCCGATGACGATGAGCTTCCGTATCATGACGTCAGCATGAGCGCCTTCTGGCTGGACCAGACCGAAGTGACCAACGGCATGTACGCCCTGTGCGTGCAGGCGGGCGTCTGCCGCCCGCCGCAGAAACCCTCCTCCGCCCAGCGGACTGCCTATTTCGGGACCCCCGAGTTCCAGGATTACCCCGTGATCCAGCTCACCTGGGGGGACGCAAGCGCCTACTGCGCGTGGGCGGGCCGGCGCCTTCCCACCGAGGCGGAATGGGAGCGCGCTGCACGCGGCGACGACCAGCGGACCTATCCCTGGGGCGATGAGCCTCCCAGCCCGCGCTATGCCAACTTCAACGCCCTGATCCGCGATACCACCCGCGTGGGTTCCTACCCGGCGGGCGCCAGCCCCTTCGGAGCGTTGGACATGGCC
>CAZSPX010000104.1:0-10001 GCA_964608885.1 uncultured Anaerolineaceae bacterium
TTGCCCGACGCAGGCGTTACACTTCGATAGGGACGATGCAGGAAAGACCTTCAGTCTCTCGTTTTCCCCGCGGGCCTGTATTGATTGTGAGCTGTGCGCCCGGGTCTGCGCTCCAGCAGCCATTACCGTGGAATCCGGGCCCGGTTTCCGCCAGGTCTTCGAACCCACCGGGCCTGTCCTTCTGCAGACCGGAAGCCTTGTGCGCTGTGAACGCTGCGGGTCATGGATGGCGGCGCGGCCAGGCGTGAAGTTGTGCGCTCTGTGCGAGTTTCGTCGTTCACATCCCTTCGGGTCGGTCATGCCGCCGGGATTGAAGTCACAGGTCACCCTCGCAAAAAAAGGCACCCGCTCATGAAACTGGACATTACGGCTGACACGCTTGCCGGGGTCAGGGATCCTGCGCTGCGCGCCTATGCCGGGCGCTATGTGCAGATCTATGCGGATTTCATGCACCAGGTGCAGGGGATGGGGGTGGAGACTGAAGAGCAGGATGGAAGTGCGCAGGCTCGGGAGCGAATTGAGCAGCTGCGCCAGAAAGGCGCAAACCTGCGCAATGATGACAAAAGTGTTGTAGTCAACCACCTTTCGCCCTCCTGCCAGGCATGTCAGGTCGGCGTCACAAGCCAGACCTTCTTTGTCTCATTAAACTGCCATCGCGATTGCTTCTACTGCTTTAATCCCAACCAGGAGGATTTCGAGTATTACCGCGAGCATACCCGCGATACGGTGGCTGAACTGGATGAGCTCCATAAGACCAGCCCGCGCATCAAGCACCTGGCATTGACGGGCGGTGAGCCTCTGCTCCATAAGGCCGAGGCCTATCGCTTCTTTTCTCACGCGCGGGAAACATTTCCCTCTGCATTCACGCGCCTGTACACCAGCGGTGACCACATTGACCGTGAGACGCTGGAGAACCTCAAAGCTGCCGGGCTGGATGAGATACGCTTCAGTATCCGCATGCATGACCTCGCCAGGGGACAAACACATACCTACGACCGGATCGCACTGGCGCGGGAATATATTCCCAATGTGATGGTCGAGATGCCGGTCCTGCCCGATTCGCTGGAGGAAATGAAGACCGTCCTTCTGCGGCTGGAAGCCCTGGGGATCTTTGGGATCAATCTTTTGGAGCTATGCTTCCCGCTCAACAATGCGGAGATATTCCGCGCAAGGGGATACAGGATCAAGGCCCGCCCCTTCCGGGTGCTCTATGATTACTGGTATGCCGGCGGGCTTCCCGTGGCTGGCAGCGAGTCCGTCTGCCTGGACCTGGTGGAGTTCGCCATGCAGCAGGGTTTGAAGATGGGTGTGCATTATTGTTCCCTGGAGAACAAGCATACCGGGCAGATCTATCGTCAAAACACCCAGCACCCGGGACTCCCGAACCTGTACTTTTCCCAACGGGATTATTTCCTGAAATCGGCCAAGGTGTTCGGTGATACCATTCCTCCCGTGCAGCGGGCGCTTGAAAAAGCCGGGTATCACGGCGCCAGCCACAACCACGAGCTCGGTTATCTGGAGTTCCCGGTTGAATGGATCAAGGCTTTGAAGAAGCTGGAAATTGAGATCGGCATATCCAGTAACGTGATCGAGATCCGCGGCGGAGATCGCGTGGTGCGCGAGCTGAAAGTGGATGTCACCACCCCGCAGACCTTCCGTTTATCCACAGACATCTAAGGAGCACAACAATGTTTCACATGGGAACCCCCGAACTGATCATCATCCTGGTGATCGTCATCCTGATCTTCGGCGTTGGGCGCATCGGCAAGATCGCCGGTGAATTGGGCAAGGGCGTGCGGGCTTTCCGCAGCGGTTTGCAGGAAGATGCGAAACCCGAAGAAACCGTGAACAAGGAAGAAAAAGGCTAGATCCGGCTGTGAGCGCTGAAGTCGTTCCTTCCAAGAAGCCGAAGCGCGGCTGGTCGGATTACCTGCGCGCCTTTGGCCGCGCCCATCGCAAGGCCAGCGTGCAGATGGAGACTTCTGCGCCCCTGCTGCAGCACCTCAATGAGCTGCGCAGTCGTCTCTTCAAGGCTTTCCTGGCGCTGGGGCTCACGACGGGGATCTGTTTCACCTTTGTGGAGCCCATCATTGACTTCCTGGCCGCGCCGCTGGGCGGCCGGCAGGCTTTGGTTGCCATCGAGATCACTGAGAACATCAGCATCTTCATGAAGGTCTCGATCCTTGGCGGTGTGATCCTGGGAATGCCCGTGGTGGTCTACCAGATCATGCGTTTCGTTCTGCCGGGCCTGAAGGAGAACGAGACCCGCTGGCTTCTGCTGATGGTTCCCTTCGCCACACTTCTGTTCGCTGCCGGGGTGGCATTCACCTGGTTTGTAATGCTGCCGCAGGCCATTCCCTTCCTTACCAGTTTCCTGGGGATCACTACCCAGGTCCGGCCTCAGAACTATTTCGATTTCATCACCCGTTTCATGTTCTGGATCGGGCTGTGCTTTGAGCTGCCGCTGGTGGTCATGTTCCTGGCGCGATTGAAGATCGTGTCGGCGATGCAGCTCCTGAGAGCCTGGCGTTATGCGCTGGTCGGGATTGCGGTGGTGGCAGCTGCGGTCACCCCCACCGTAGACCCGGTCAGCATGGGACTGGTCATGGCGCCGCTTGCCGGCCTCTATGTGCTCAGCATCCTGCTGGCGGCCCTGGTGCGGAGGGGAGGCTGAGATGGACAGTATCTTCGGCATTGGCGGCAATGAGCTCCTCATCATCGTTGTACTGGCGGCGATCGTGCTGGGCCCGGAGCGGCTGGCACGTTCGGCACGCGAGCTGGGCAAGTTCATCCGCAATGTGAAGGCCTATTTCAGCTCCCTTTCGGGCGAGCTGAAGGCTGAGCTGGACGTTCTGGACGAGGTCAACAAGCTCAAGGATGAACTGAAGAAATGATGGCCTCACCCGACCGGGTGATTCAAATAATTACCCTGTTGGATGATGCCAGATCAAAGCTGACGCAGTATCATAAAATCAAACTCCGAGCCGGTATGCCTGTAGCCTTGCGCCAGGGCAGACCGGACAGCCTCCTCACAGGAGGCCAGGGTCGTCCTGGAAACGGAACGGCCTCCCGAAATCCCGAGGGCGGGATGAACTTGGAAAGGAGATGATCGCATGGGTCGAGGTCAGATGGCCTCGCCGGGATCGCTCCTGGCGAGGTTCTTTTTTCCCTCATGAGGTGACAGGCCCATGAAAACACTCCAAGCCCTTCTTGATGAAAGCGCCGCGCGTCACAGTCACCTGTGTCCCCGGCAGGTGCTGGGTGTGCGGATGGGGATGCTAGCCGGGCAGCTGCTGGGCCTGGACTTGCCCCAGTCCGACAAACGCCTGCTCGTGATCGCAGAGACGGACGGATGTGCGCTGGACGGCCTGGCGGTCTCGACAGGCTGCTCGGTGGGCCGCCGCACGATGCGCATCGAAGACTATGGCAAGGTGGCCGCCTCTTTTATTGATACGCAATCCGGGATGGCCCTGCGGATGATCCCGGGAATGGATGCCCGCCGGGAGGCCGCAGCCTGTGCCCCTGAAGCCGGGGGCGACTGGGAGGCACAACTTCTGGGATATCAGCGCATCCCGGCACTAACCCTCTTCAGAGTGCGATCCATCCGGTTGATCACCCCGGTTGAAAAGATCCTCAGCCGCCCCGGCGCGCGGGCGGTATGCGCCGTGTGCGGGGAAGAGATCAACAATGAACGCGAGCTTCTCCGGGAAGGACGCCTTGTGTGCCGTCCTTGTGCCGGGGATGCCTATTACCAAACCTGTGAGCAGGACGTTGAACCCCTCCCGGCCGCTGCTTCCCTCTGATTTCCTGGCGGAATGGGAACACTCCGCCTCACCGCTGCTGTTCCTTCTCACCGGAGCCAGTGGAGCGGGGAAAACCACCTGGTGCCTGGCACTGGCACAGGAAGCCACCGCCCGGGGACGGACGGTAAGCGGGGTATGTTCCCCCGCGGTGTTCGAGAACGGGCACAAGATCGGGATTGACCTGGTGGACCTGCATTCCTCAATGCGCCGCCATTTGGCAGTGCGCAAAACCCCGGGGCTGGCAGACCCGCAGGCGGCCTCCCGGGATTGGCTGTTCGATGAGCAGACGCTGGAGTGGGGCAATTCGCTGATCAGCACAGCCGGGCACGACCTGCTGATCCTTGATGAACTGGGTCCACTGGAGTTTATGCATGCCCGGGGATGGATCAATGCCTTTTCCGTGTTGGACACTGGCGGGTTTAATCTTGCCTGTGTGGTCGTGCGTCCATCGCTCCTGATGCAAGCCCAGGACCGCTGGCCCTCGGCGCGGTTGCTGGATATTGGAGATCAGCCGTCATGATCCGTGTCCGCGACCTGAGTGTGCGCTATCCGGATCATGAGGCACTCCGCTCCATCTCCCTGGATGTGGCAGCCGGGGAATGCCTGGTCATTACGGGCGTCTCGGGCTGTGGAAAAAGCACCCTGGCGCGCGTTCTGACGGGCCTCATCCCCCAATCCATCCCGGCCACTGTACGGGGAGAGGTGAAGGTCGGCGGTCTGGATGTATTGCACTGCCGGACCTCTGAGGTTGCACGCCAGGTGGGTGCGGTCTTTCAGAATCCGCGCATGCATCTTTTTCACCTGCGGGTCGAGGATGAGGTCGCCTTCGGGCCTCGAAATCTCGGCCTTCCGGCTGCTGAGACGAAGGATCGCGTGGAATGGGCCCTGGAGGCTCTGGGGATCGCGGGCCTGCGTGAGCAGTCTCCGGCGGAACTCTCCGGCGGGCAGATCCAGCGGGTGGCCATCGCCTCCGCTCTGGCCATGCGGCCTGCTGTGCTTGTCCTGGATGAGCCCACGGCGTCATTGGATGTGCCGGGGACCCGGAACGTGATTGCAGCCCTGGAATCGCTGCGCCTCCGGTATGGATTGACAATCATCCTTGTGGAGCATCGCCTGGCGGAGGTCCGCCATCTGGCGGATCGGGTCCTGGTAATGGACGAGGGCCGGATCGCTGCCAGCGGTCCATTCGATGAGGTCCTGGATGATCACCAGTTGCTGCGGCGTTTTGGCCTGCGCCGGCCCACGGAAGAGCCCCTGAGACCCTGGCAGGAACTGTTGATCCCCAACGGTCATCACCCGCCCGGGTCGGAGCCTGTGCTCAGCCTGCAGGACCTGACCACGGGGTACGACGGACAACCCATGTTGAAGGATGTGAACCTGGATGTTTTCCCGGGCGAGTTTGTGGCTCTGGTGGGTGATAACGGGGCAGGCAAATCCACACTGGCGCTGGCTTCCGCGGGACTCCTCAAACCACAGAGGGGCCGGGTCCTGGTTCGCGGTCGTTCCCGTTCTCGTCCCGGCCTGGATATTGCCCTGCTGTTCCAGAACCCTGCCGACCAGCTGTTCACCGATTCGGTCGATGAAGAGGTGGCCTTCGCAGCCCGGAATTATGATCGCTTCAACCGGGAAGTGCATGAGGAGATCCTGGAGAAGATCGATCTGCTGGATCTGCGCTCCCGTCGTACCATGGCCCTCTCGGTGGGCCAGCAGCAGAGGACCGCTCTGGCCTCCTGCCTGGAGCTGCGCCCGGCCCTGGTGATCCTGGATGAGCCCACCCTGGGACAGGACTGGCGCCATCTTCAGCAATTGATGGAACTGCTGCTCAGGCTTAATCTGGAGGGGACGGCGATCCTCCTCATCTCGCATGATTACAAATTGATCCATCGTTATGCCCGGCGCGTTGTGCTGCTGGAATCGGGCCGCGTCGTTCTGGATGGCAGGTTGGATCGGGAATCGCGTCCCCTGCCGGTGGCGGAGGAGCCTGTTCATGCCGAATCCTGATGCGGCGGAATGGAACCATCGCTATGAGCGCGATCCCCGGCAGTACGGGCATAAGACTCCCCGTCCGCTGCTTGTAAACAACTTGCACCTCCTTGCAAGTCCGGGCCTCGCTCTGGATATCGCCTGTGGCGCCTCGCCAGGCGGCATTTTCCTTGCCCGCCGCGGCTGGCGGCTCGTCGGTCTGGATGTGGCGCAAGCCGGTCTGCGTTTGGCTCAGGCGGGGGCGCGAAAAGAAGCGCTTCCCCTTTCCCTGGCGGTCATGGACCTTTCCGAGGCCTGGCTGCCTGCAGAGCATTTTGATCTGATTCTCGATTTCTATTTTTTGATGCGGCCTCTTCTCCCGACCCTTGAAAAGGCGCTCAAGCCCGGCGGGCTGCTATTTTTTGAGACCTTTTTGTGGCAGGAAACAGAGCAAGGACGGAGGGAGTTCTTTCCGCAAACCGGGGAACTGCGGGCAGCCTTCCCGGAATCCGATCTGCTGTATTACGAGGAGCTCCCGCGCCGCCGCGATCCACAGGATCAGCGCAGGCTGGTGAGCATGATCGTGAGAAAGCCGTTGAAAGGAGAAAGACGATGAAATTCTCAACCCGTGAGTTGGTGCTCATGGCCGTTTTCGGAGCCTTATGGGGGCTGGTGGAGATAACACTCGGGTCGGTTCTGCATGCCATCGACCTGCCCCTTACTGGCATGACGCTTTCGATCGTCGGTGCCATGCTTCTGTGCATAGGACGGCTTTTCGTCCCCCGCCGGGGATCATCCCTCTTCATTGGCGTGATCGCCATGATCCTGAAACTGTTCAGTATTGGCAGTGTGGTGCTTGGTCCGATGGTGGGTATCCTGGCGGAGGCGGTCATTGCCGAGGTGGTCCTGGATCTGCTTGTGCGGCCATCCCTTGGAGCATTCATGGCGGTCTGCATGGGGGCTGCCCTGTGGACCGTGATCCAGCCGTTCTTCACAGGTTTGGTGTTCTTCGGGCGCAGTCTTTTCATTGTCTGGCTGGACCTTATGGACTCGGGCAGTCGGCTCTTCCGGCTTCCGGCTCAGGCAGTCGTTGGGATCGTGGTCGCCCTCGTGGTTGTGCATTTGCTTGCTGGTGGATTGGGTGGAGGGCTGGCCTGGAAGCTCGGCCTGGCTCTCAAGGCACGGCTGGGAAGCCCTTTGCCGGCGGGTGATTGATCAAATCTTTTTGAAGGAGAATCGAATGAACCGTATTTTTGGCCTGGCTCTTGTGGTGACCCTCATACTGGCTGCCTGCGCGCCGGCTGCTGCGCCGGTGAACGGATCCGCTCTCATCGTGACCGATGGCGCCGCCTCCAAGTCGTTCAGCATGGATGACCTGAAGGCCCTTGGCACAGTCGAGGTCATCGCCAAAGACATCACCTACATAGGTGTCCCACTGAGCGCGTTGATCACTGCTGCGGGCTTTGACCCGGCCAGTCTGGCTGCCGTCAAGGCCACTGCCTCGGATGGCTTCAGCGCCAATTATGAGCCTGCCCAGTTTACTGCTGCGGACACTGTCGTCGCATTTGCCACTTCAGGCGGGACCCTCACGGAGGAGGATGGCGCTTTCCGAATGGTGCTTCCGAATGAAGGCGGTAAGCTCAATGTGCGGATGCTGACGACCATCACGGTGATCAAATAATGCTGTCAACCGGTCATCCCGCCGCGCAGGTCGTTCGGAGACCCGGCTTTGGAAGCCTGGGACACCTGACTGTGTTCCTGTGGGCGCTGGGGATGGCTCTTTTGCCTGCCGGGGAGCGCGGTATTCCCGCCGCGCTCCTCACATTGGCAGTGCTGGCATGGCTTTACCCGTTCGCGCTGAAGCGCATCACCGGTTCTCGTTGGCTCCTTATCCTGGGCGGGATCCTGGTTATGAACATCCTGTTCGGAGGGCTTCGCGAAGAGCCCGACATCCATATCCTGGGTTTTCCGGTAGCGAGCCTGACCCTGCTCCATTCCGTCCACATGGTCCTGCGCGCCGCGCTTATTCTGCTGGCCGCGGATGGCTTCTCGGCCTCGGTGGATATTACCGAGATTGCGGGATTGCTGGAACGCGGGGGCTTGCGCGGCCTGGGGTTTTCGTTGGGTGTGGCAGCCAACCTGCTGCCTGACCTGCGCCGTTCCTCCATGGCTGCCTGGCAAGCGCTGCGGATGCGCGGCGGTTTGCGCGGCCGCCGGGGCCTGCGGGGGCTGCAGCTTATGTTCCTGGCGATCCTGACGAATGCTCTTCGCCATGCCGAGGATATTGTTTTGGCTGCGGAGGTGCGTGCGTTCCAGCCGGAACACTCCCGCCGCGTGCCTTTACGCGTGGGAAGGCTGGATGGCTGGGTGGTCCTGGTCTCTCTGCTCAGCCTTCTGGGGGTGATCCTCTTATAATGAGCTTCTTCTCTTCAAGAATTGGCTCAATTCCCATACAGCGATGAGTGCCATGATCGCGCACAGCACCTCAAAGTTGCTTTCCTTGATCGCCTGGACCGCCTGGGGGAAGCGTAGGATCTTGTATCGATACCAGGGCTTATAGTGGTCACTGGCATAGGTAACCAGTGCTTGATTTATAAGGAAGAGCGGCCCCATTCCAAGTAGCACGGCGGGGAATTGACCGTGGAGAGCGCGGCGCAGTCCCGGCAGGGCCAGCCAGGCGAGCGGCAGCCCGGCAGCCAGGGTTGCCAGCAGCAGGATTGCAATGTTTTCCAGGTATAGAACCCGGCTGGTTTCAACAGCCGGCAGATCGTGTAGATCAAAGGCCGGTTGCGAATCGGAGAAAGTCTGCCCGGAAGGCTCCTGCGGTGGGAACAGTCGCTGGCCCCAACTGATCTCCTCGCCCGCGCCGAACAGGAATAAAACGGCCAGGGCAAGATAGATCCCGTTCCTCAGGGATACACAGCCGGCGCCTTTCCCGCGCGCAAAGGCATAAAGGCAAAGCCCTCCGGCCACAAACAATGAAACCGCACCGAGGTTCTCGAAGAAATGATCTTCCGGGTAAAGCCAGGCTGCCCATTCCACCCCGAGCGTGAGGCTGCGGTAGGCCAACCAGAACCAGCCAAACACGGCTAGATATAAACAAGACCAGAGAAGCAGCGAAAGACGGTTTTTGGGCATACCCATAAATAACGAGGCTCAGCGATCTGGCTGGAAGAAGTCTTATTAACGGATGAAGTGTACATCTCCGGTATCCCGGCTGCCATCCCCTTTTGGGTCTAAAACGCTTTCAAATTGAGCGCGTTGGGTCTGGCTTGACTCGCGCTTTAAAAGACGCTATAGTTGCACGGCGAGTACGTCTGAAGCAGAACCTTGTGACGGGTCATATCGACTGTGCGAAGGGGGAAACCCCTGGAGCCTGTCCGGTGATATAAGCGCTCCCAATTGGATAGCCTGAGATCAATCTGTCCTCATTCCGGCCCTGTCACAGGCAGATCCAGGCTGAACCCGACTCCTCATTTATTAAGGCGAGAAACGATCAGTATGAGTGAACAATGGTATGCCCTGCGCAGCAAGCCGAACAAGGAGGAAGCCCTGTGGCGGGAGGCTACGGCGCGCGGCTTCGAGGTCTATTTTCCACAGATCCGCGTGCAGCCGGTCAATCCCCGGGCGCGCAAGGTCAAGGCCTATTTCCCCGGCTATATGTTCATACAAGTGGATCTCCCGAAGGTGGGGTATTCGAGCGTCTCCTGGATGCCGTACTCGGTGGGGTTGGTCTCTTTCGGGGAAGAGCCGGCGCCTATACCGGAGGGCCTGATCATCGCGATCCGCCGGCGGCTGGAGCAGGTCAACGCGGCAGGCGGGGAGGTGCTTGAGGGTCTGAAGCAGGGTGACGGCGTGGTGATCCAGGAAGGCCCATTTGCAGGGTATTCGGCCATCTTTGATGCCCGTGTCTCAGGGAGCGAGCGGGTGCGCGTACTTTTGCAGCTCCTCAAGGGACAGCAGATGCCGCTGGTGCTCTCCCCCGGGCACATCCGAAAGAAGAAATAGCCGGGGATGACCCGAATGGGGGAGTGGAAAAAGGGGCTTTTTAAAGGGGGGCTGGTGACCTCCAGCAGCCTGTCAGGTGTATAATATCAATTGTCAATAACCTTTCATTTTCGAAAGGTTTATGTGGGACAATCGTAAACATTAAATCTGCCACAACCTAAGTTTAGAAATGGCGGGGACTCCGATTTTTTAGCGTTCCTGAACTGTGCATTTTTCATACAGCCCTGG
>CAZSPX010000105.1:0-9952 GCA_964608885.1 uncultured Anaerolineaceae bacterium
TCGTCCACAAGGGCAACATCATGAAGTTCACCGAAGGGGCCTTCAAGGACTGGGGCTACAGCGTGGCGCGGCGCGAGTTCCGCGACCGCATTGTCACCGAGCGGGAGACCTGGATCCTGGGCAACCGCGAGAAGAACCCCAAGCTGACCGTGGAAGAGAACGCCCGCATGGTGGACCCCGGCTTCGAGATGATGTCGCCCGAGCAGCAGAACGACATCCAGCGCGAGGTCGAGGAGGCGCTGAAGCTGTGGGACACGCACGGGGACGGGAAGTGGAAGTCCATGCTGCTGGTCAAGGACTCGATCGCCGACGTCAGCCTGCAGTTCACCCTGATCCGCCCGCGCGACTATGACGTGATCGCCACGCTGAACCTGAACGGCGACTACCTCTCCGACGCGCTGGCGGCACAGGTGGGCGGCATCGGCATCGCTCCCGGCGCCAATATCAACTACGAGACCGGTCACGCCATCTTCGAGGCCACCCACGGCACCGCCCCCAAGTACGCCGACCTGGACAAGGTCAACCCGGGCTCGGTGATCCTCTCGGGCGAGATGATGTTCCGCTACATGGGCTGGACGGAGGTCGCGGACCTGATCGTCAAGGGAATGGAAGGCGCCATCAACGACAAGATCGTGACCTACGACTTCGCCCGCCTGATGGACAACGCCACCGAGGTCAAGTGCTCGGAGTTCGCGGACGCGATCATCAAGCACATGTAAGCCTGCATGTTGCAGCCTTATTGAGTAGAACAAAGCGGCCTGCGAATTGCAGGCCGCTTTTATCTGTCATTGCGAGGAACTGAGGCAGACCGCGAAGCGGACTGCCGGTGACGAAGCAATCTTTTCTGGTGATTGATATGGTCAGGCTATAAACACAGTACTGCTTCCGGTCATTTTCAACCCCATGGGCGCCGGTCAATTCAGGGAAAGATTGCCAAGTCGCTAACTGGTGCGAGGGGCGCCAGTTTCGCTCCTCGCAGTGACATGTTATTCGATAAAGATCTCCCACTTGCTGCCGGCCTGGGGCACCATCTGCTCGCCGGTCCATCCGGAAAGGTCCCAGTAGCGACTGTTCCACATCGCCTCACCATAGGGATTGCACTCCGCCAGGACGAATTCCTCCGGCAGGGTATCTGCCAGGCGGCAGAGAGGCGTCTCCAGCCCCGTCCCGGGCGGGAGGGCGGGCAGAGCGCCCTCGCGTGAATTGGGGAGGTTCGGCGTGGGGAAGCAATCATCGAACCAGGAGCCTGATAGATCCTTCATCCGGCACCAGCTCTTATCCGGCGTCTTGACCACTGTGTAAGTCTGGGCGTCGTAGATCACGCCGGTGTTGCTCAGCAGGCGCAGGGTGGCGCCGCCGTCCGTCAGGCGCAGGCCGCTCTGCCGCCCATAGAACAATGCGCGTCCACCCGGTTTGACAACGGTCTGGGGAAGCACGAACGTCTCTGAGTCCTCGCCGGTGTCCATGCGCCAGCCGCCCGTGTTCCAGTCCGCCGGGCCGATGTTGGCCACCTCCACGAACTCATCGTACACATCCACCCTGCCGTCCTGGTTCCAATCGAAGTTGGCGCGCGGCAGGAACTCGTTGATCACCGGGCGCGGCTGGGGCGGCTTGGTGCGGGTGGGCACCCGGGTGACGATGCGCGTCGGCGTGGCCGAGGGCGTCAGCGTGACCGAGAGGTTCCAGTTGGCCCGGCCGGGAGTCCCATTGATGAAGTTGCCGTTCACATCCTTGGGGTCGGTGGAAACGTGCGTCCCCGCATAGGTGACCCAGACCGCCCCGGGGACAGTGGTGTACACGCGCCGCTCCATGCTGCGGGCATTGGTCACGCTCCCCGCCGGCCACTGGCTGCGGGTCACATAGGTCTGGTCGATCAGCCGGGAGCCTCCCGTGGTGGGAGCGAACAGGGAGAGGATTTCGAAATCATCCTCCAGGAGCGGTTCCCATGCATCCACCTGGTCGGCAGTCACCGTGGTCGCGGCTTCGTCGCGCTCGATCAGGTAATAGCCTCCTGCCGGGAGGATCTTGGGGCTCAGGTTGATGATGCGGTCGAAGCTGGTGACCTGGATATACCAGCCGCTCAGATCGATATCGCGCCCGCTTCGGTTATAGAGCTCGATCCACTCGTGGTCGGCATCCGCGCGGGTGCCTGACCAGGCTACCTCATTGATCACCACCGTGAACTGGGTCGGCAGCGGCGTGGGGGTGGCGGCAGCCGCTGTAACGGTATGGGTTACAGTGGCTGAAACACTTCCCTGGAAATTCGAATCGCCTGAGTAGGTCGCGGTCAGCGTCTTGGCACCGGCGGTGGTGCTGGTAAGCGAGCACTGCCCGGCCGCCACCGTGGCCGAGCAGCTGGCCGTCCCATCGCTGACGGTCACGGCCCCGGCGGGAGAGACGGCGCTGGTCTGCGCTGGAGAGACCGTATATTGCACAATGTAAGCGCCGTTGACCGGTGATGGATCGGGATTGTCGGAGGTGATGGAGGTGGTGGTCCCCATCTGCGTGACTTGATGGGGCACGGGAGGCGAAGAGCTTGCAACGTAGTTTGTCGCATCGCCGGCATAGGTTGCCACCAGGTTCTTGCCGCCTACGGTGGTGCTGGTGAGAGAGCAGCTTCCGGATGCCACGGTTCCCGTGCAGGTGGCCGTCCCATCACTGACAGTTACATTTCCGGCCGGGACCGGGATGCTGCCCGGACCTGCGGGAGCTGCCACCGTGAAATTCACGGTGTAGGCTGTTCCCACTGGGGAGGAATTGGGAGTTACGGTTCCAATCGAGACCGTGGCGGCGTAGTACAGAGTCGCACAGGGAGTTGCACCGGCTGTGCTGCCTTGCGGATCCACCGTACTTGAGAGAGTAAGATCGGCGGAGTTATTATTATTGTCTGTACAGGCCGCATCAATGCGCTGGTAGCTTTGCGCCGCATTGCCGGTTCCCATCGGGGAAAGAGGGGTCGTGCCCTCCAGGTATCCCGGGATATTGCTCAAGGCCACGCTGTCGATCGTTTGATTCGAGGCGTTCCGCAGGGCGATGCCTCCATTGTTGGGGAGGTCTCCGGTATAGGACCAATCTCCCGTCAGGGCAGGATCTGCCTGAGAGTTAACGATCAGCCTGCGCTCGCCGGGCCCGATCGTGCCCGCGGAACCAAAGGGGACGGTTGTGGATAGTCCGCCGGTACCCGTGGAAACCAACATAAGGCTCCAACCGCTGATATCCACCGGTGCAGCCGTGCGGTTGAAGATCTCGATGAATTCGTTTAATTCACCCACCGGGTCGGTGGCAGGTGAAACAATCGGTCCCAGGGTCCTGAACTCGCTGATCACCACGCCCCCGCCCGGCACATACTGCGGCGCCGCCCTTCCGCGGATCACCCGCGGGCCGGCCGTCCCGGCCAGCAACCCCAGGAGCAGGGCCAGCGGGAGCAGGAGCCGCAGCGTTCGATCAGAGCGATTCATGGCTTCGGGTCACCCTCTATGCAAGCATAACAAGCCAGGCCAAAACCGGCCTGGCCTCATTATATACCACCCTGTGCCTGTCAACCTGTAAAAAAGGGAAGGGTACTTGAGTCCCGCTTCAGCGCGGATCCACGACCAGCTTGATGGCCGTGCGCACCTTGTCTTCGATCTCCACATCAACGAACTCGGGGACGCACACCACATCGATCCCGTCGTTCTTCAGGTAACCCGTGGCAAGCACCAAAGCCTTGATGGCCTGGTTGACCGCGCCGGCGCCGATGGCTTGCACTTCAGCGCGCCGGTTCTCACGGATCACACCGGCGATCGCCCCAGCTACAGCAGACGTACGGGAGTTGGCTGAGACCTTGATCATATCCATTGTGTTGCTCCCAAATGAGTTGGATCTTGGATGGGGTTGGTATCCGGATTTTACAGGACTTGCCACTTAATATCAACGGTATATTTGTATTATATATGGATATAGTATTCTTAGTAGGGGCTGTGGAAGATGTGGATAATCGCTGCAGTGTCCAAGATGTGGAGCAAGGCGGGTCTGCCTCCCCCAGAGGTTGGCCTTTCCGCCTCCATCCCGGCGGGATGGAATTGTGGAAAATCGGGGGAGAAAAATTTCCTTAAAAAAGGCCTTTTCCACACCCCTCCATATCTTGCCATGCATTGAAACCGACCCCCATATATGGGGGTCGGTTTTTGTGTGATTTGCTGCGATATTTCGAACAATTGAGCCATTTGTCCACAATGGAGGGCAGTTATCCACAGATAAACGCGACTTATCCACAGTTTGCGAAGGCCACTATCGCATTTAACGCCCCCCGGGGGCGGTAAATATGGGGGGTGGAAAGCTTAAGATGACCAGACAACTTCTCATCCCCTTCTAATCTTCGGCGGCCCGGGCCACCTCGTCGGCCTCGAAGACCACCTCCTCCTTGCCGGTCAGTTTCTCCTCCACCTTGTCGACGATCAGCCGCAGGTGACCGGGGTGGGCCACGTAGTCCAGGTCATCGGCGGGCACCGAGAGCATGGGGCAGAGCGTGAAGTTCTCGATCCACTGCTCGTAGAGCCCGTTGAGGCTGTCCAGGTATTCCGCGGTGATGGTGCGCTCGTAGTCGCGCCCGCGGTGCGAGATGCGCTCCAGCAGGGTGGGCACGGAGGCCCGCAAATACACCACCAGGTCCGGCGCCGGGAGGAATTGCGAAGCCGTCTCATACAGCTCGCGGTAGGACTGGTAGTCGCGCGCCGCGATGTGCCCCTGCAGGTAGAGGTTGCGGGCGAAGATCTCGGCATCTTCATACAGGCTGCGGTCCTGGATCACGGAGCCATCGCGTTGGGAGAGCAGGAAGTGCGAGCGCAGCCGGTGGGTGAGGAAGAAGATCTGTGAGTGGAAGGCCCAGGTCTTCATGTCGGCGTAGAAGTCCGCCAGGTAGGGGTTCTCGGTCACCGGCTCGAAGAACGGCTCCCAGCCCAGGGTTTTGCACAACATGGTCACCAGCGTGGATTTGCCCACGCCGATATTGCCCGCCACCGCAACGAATTTTTTCATGCTCTCTCCCTGTGCGCACCCGCCTACTGCGGGATCTCGCCGGCCAGTTCCTTGTCGATCACCTGCTTGAAGACATCCAGCGGCTGGGCGCCTACCACCGCCAGCCCGTTGATGAAGAACGTGGGCGTGGAATTGATGCCCAGCTTGATGGCGAAGTCCGAGTCGGCCTGGATGGCCTGGTCAAACTTCCCGCTGCCAAGACAGGCCTGGAAGGCGGTCGTATCCAGGCCCAGATCGCCGGCATACTTGAGATAGGTCTCCTCGCCGAGTTGGTCGGAGCTGAACAGCTTGTCGTGATAGGGGAAGAAGGCATCCTGTTCACCGGCGCACAGGGCCGCCACCGCGGCGGGGAAGGCATCCGGGTGGATGGAGGTCAGCGGCAGGTTGCGGTAGACGAAGCGGATCTGCCCCTGGTAGGAGTCCAGCAGCGCCGTATACGTCTCCTGCTGGAAGCGCCGGCAGAAGGGGCACTCGAAGTCGCTGAACTCCACAATGGTGATGGGCGCATCCGCGGGTCCCAGGCTGGGGAATCCCTCGGTGGGGATATCATAGCGAACATATTGCGGCTGCTGCGGTGTGACGGGCGCCTCGACCACCGGTCCTCCCGGCGCGGCCGCGGGCGCCTGCGTGGCCTGTGCCGCTGTCACTGCCACACCCGAGTTCCGCCCCCAGGCCATGTAGCCCACCAGGATGCCGACCACGAAGGCCAGCAGCACCAGCAGCGCGTAAAAATGGCTGAGCTTGAAGGTGACGGTCTCTTCCTTTTTGACAGGGGTTAAATTTTCATCCATAGCGGGCATTATACCGCCTCCCACCCGGCCCCTCCTGTGCACAACTCCGGCTGGCGTTTTTCGTTAACATGGGTGAGGGTGTATCAATTTGGAGTATATTCCCTCCTGCACCCCCCACGAAAGGATCGCGACCCATGACAGAGACGTCAAATGAAAAGATCATCAAGGAAGGCGCCCGCAAGGTGACCACCCGGGATTTTCTGAAGGTGATCGACAAGTCGCGCGAGATCGGCAGAAAGTTCGCCGGGCGCGGGCCGCTGGCCCGCTTCATTGAAGATGCCCGGCTGCTGCTCGCCATCGTCAAGGATTACTGGACCGGCCGCTACCGCAGGATCCCCTACGGCGTGATCGCGGCGGTGGTCTTCGTGCTGCTGTATGTGTTCAACCCCTTCGATCTCATGCCGGATTTTCTGCCCCTGATCGGCGAGATCGATGACGCGGCCATCGTGGGGGCTTCGCTCATGGCGCTGGAACGCGACCTGTCGCAATATCGCACCTGGAAGACTGCCCAGGTTCCCGCCCTTCCCGCCCCGGCAGAGCCCTCCCCGGAGAATGGCTGATGGTCAAACCCAAGACCCCTCCCAGGTCCAATTCCCTGAGCGCCCTGTTCACCCATTGGGCGCGGGTGATCTCTCATTACACCGGCCGGCCCGCTGCCTTCCTGACCGCCCTTGGCATCATCCTCATCTGGGCCGTGACCGGGCCTCTCTTCCACTTCAGCGACACCTGGCAGCTCGTCATTAATACCGGCACCACCATCATCACCTTCCTGATGGTCTTCCTGATCCAAAACGCCCAGAACCGCGACACCGAGGCGCTGCAGCTCAAGCTGGATGAGTTGATCCGCTCCCTCAGCGGCGCCAAGAACGAGATCATTGACCTGGAGGAGATGGACGACGAGGAGATGGAGCTGCTGCACGAGGATTATCTGAAGCTGGCGCGTACCGCCCGGGCGGCCATGTCCCGGCAGAGGAAGAAGCATAAATCGGCGGAGACGAAGGAATAGGCAGACGAAAAATCCCCCGGTGAGCCGGGGGATTTGTGTACAGCAGATCGATCAGGGGGACTTGAGCGGCTAAGCCATCTCGAGGGCGAACTTGTGCTTGCCGATGCGGTAGTTGCCGTTGTGGATCATCACCTTCTCCACCAGCACCTCGGGCACATCCACGAAGGTGAACTGGTCCTCGATGCGGATCTTCCCGATCGCCGACCCCGGGATCTCGGCCTGGTAGGCGATGGTCCCCACCACGTCGTTCGGGCGGACGCCGTGCATCTTGCCCTTGCGCATCTTCAGGCGGATCATGCCCTGCTCGTGCGAGTCTCTCCCCCGGGTGGCGGAACGACGCGCATACGCAGGGCTGTCGCTCCGGAAGGCCGGCTTTTCCACGGCCTCAGTCACCGTTGCGACCGGGCGCTGCTTTTCAGTGGAGCGCGCCAGCTTGAGGGCCGCCGCGGCCACCTCCAGCGGGTCATGTCCCTCAGCGACCAATTGCGCCACCATCTCGCGCTCGCGCTGGTAGCGGCCCCTCCCCAGCCAGACCTTCATCAACTCGATCACCTTCTGTTCGCGCAGTGAGTGGATATCCTCAGCGGTGGGCAGGCTGGCACGCGTGAGCGTCTGCTTTGTGAATGACTCGATCTCGCGCAGCCGGCGCTTCTCGCGCGGGGTGAAGAGCGAGATGGCGATGCCGGTCTTGCCGGCGCGCCCGGTCCGCCCGATGCGGTGGACATACACCTCGGGGTCATCGGGCAGTTGGTAGTTGATCACGTGCGAGATGTCATCGATATCCAGTCCGCGCGCAGCCACATCCGTGGCCACCAGCACCTTGATCTGGTTCTCGCGAAATCGGCCCAGGATGCGCTCGCGGGCGTTCTGCTCCAAATCGCCGTTGAGCGCCTCGGCGGGGAAGCCGCGCCGGGTCAGGTCGCCTGCCAGTTGGCCGGTCTCGGCCCGGGTGCGCGCGAAGATCAGCACGCTGGCGGGGTCTTCCATCTCCAGCAGGTTCGTGACCGCCTGCAGCTTGTCGGATTCCTGCACCAGGTAATAGCGCTGCTCTGTCTCAGCGACCGTGAGCGTGCTGCGCTTGACTGTGACGGACTGCGGCTCGCGCATGAAGCGCTCGGCCAGCTTGCGGATGCGCACCGGCAGCGTGGCGCTGAACAGGGCGGTCTGCCGGCCTTCAGGCGTGGCCGCCAGGATGGACTCCACGTCCTCGATGAAGCCCATGTTGAGCATCTCGTCGGCCTCGTCCAGCACCACCGTGCGGACGCCGCCCAGGTCGAGCACCTTGCGCTCCATCAGGTCCAGGATGCGCCCGGGCGTGCCGACAATGATATCCACGCCGCGCCGCAGGTTGTTGATCTGCGGGCCGTAGGGCTGCCCGCCGTAGACGGCCAGCACGCGCGCCGGCAGGTGTTTCCCGTACGCGTTCATGGCCTCTGCCACCTGGAGGGCAAGCTCACGGGTGGGCGCGAGGACAAGCGCCCGGGGCAGGCGGCCGTGCTCGAAGTTGTGCAGGATGGGGAGGGCGAAAGCGGCGGTCTTGCCGGTGCCGGTCTGGGCCTGGCCGATCACGTCCACACCGGTCAGCATCAGCGGGATCATCCCGGCTTGGATGGGGGTGGGCTCGGTATAACCCAGTTCGAGAATGGCCTGCTCCAGTTCGGGGCGCAGGTTGAGAGTGGTAAATTCGGTTGTCATCAAAATCCTTTTCATGTCTGGAGGCCTTGCGGCCTTCCAGCCTGTTGAACTGCTTTGATGACTCCGCCGATCTTCCTGCCAACGCGGGCGGCCTTTTCAGGCCCGTCCGCCCAACAAAAAAGCCCGACCAGATTGCGTCGGGCCACCATTCAGAGCGATCAAAACAATTTCCCGGAAGCATTGCCCTGAGCCCAAGCTCAAAGCTGGCGGAGTATAACACAGAAAAGCAATATTTCGTGTGCTTGATACTTTTTGATTTACTGGTAACTGCGGGATTGGGGAAATACCATGAATCATTCTTGTAGACCTTGACAAATAAGAACATGTGTTCTATAATGTATGTATGGAAAAATTTCCCATTTCCCCGCCTGTGCCTCCGCAGCACAGTGCAGAAATGAAAATTTTCGCGGTTCAATTCCTCCCCGCTTTACCCCCATATATGGACGGATTCCCTCTTTTCCCGCCTCTCTCCCCCACATATACCGGCTTTGGGGGGAATTGAGGCGTAATTGAATTATTCAAAAAGATCTGGAGCGGGCTGAGGGGGTGGAAGTGCCTGGCGGCAGGCTGACGCTTTGCATCCCTCGTTTATAATTCCCCTGCCATGGACTCCAAGACCCTCACCGTCCTCGAATATCCCAAGATCCTTGCCCGCCTGGCGGAGTTCTGCGATTTCTCGGCCTCCATCCAGCTGGCGCGGGAGCTTCAGCCCACCTCCTCGTATGACCTCGCCCTGGCCCGCCTGGCCGAGACCAGCGAGGCGCGCAGGCTGCTCGCCATCCAGGATATCGGCATCGGCGGCGCGCACGATATCCGCGCCGCGGCAGACCTGGCGGCGCGCGGCGGTGTGCTCGATCCCCAGCAGCTATTGGATGTCAAGTCCACGCTGATCTCCTGCCGCGAGTTGCGCAAGGCTCTGGAGAAAAAGACCAGCGAATACCCGCGCCTTTCCGCCATCGCCCTCGGGCTGATGGAGCCGCATGGCATCGTGGACGGCATCACGCGCGTGCTCTCCGAGCGCGGCGAGGTGCTCGATTCGGCCTCGGAGAAGCTGGCGCGCCTTCGCCGCGAGGTGCGTGTGGCCCGCGACCGCCTGATGTCGCGCCTGCAGAAGTACCTGACCGATTCCGCTTCCAAGCTGCAGGAGCAGATCATCACCCAGCGCGACGGCCGTTACGTCATCCCGCTGCGCGCCGAGTTCAAGGGGCAGATCAAGGCCGTGATCCACGACCAGTCTTCCTCGGGCGCCACGCTGTTCATCGAGCCGCTGCCGGTTGTGGAGCTGAACAACACCGTGCGCGAGTTGGAGCTGCAGGAGCGCGACGAGGAACGCCGCATCCTGGCCGAGCTCTCCGGCCTCATCGGGGGGTACGCCACCGAGATCAAGTACAGCGTGGAGAATCTTGCCAACCTCGACCTTGTGCTGGCCAAGGCCAAGTACGCC
>CAZSPX010000106.1:0-9942 GCA_964608885.1 uncultured Anaerolineaceae bacterium
AGTTTGGAGCCTCATGACTACAGTCACCCCTGGATGCCATTCCTTCAGTAATTGTGTGATGTGAATGGATGGCTTACTTCGAGATGCTCTTCGCCGTCAACTGCCGCTGTCTTGCCAGAGCCGCAATGGCGAGCAGGACAAGCGCCATCGGAACGTAGATGTACCACGAGCTATCCGGGGTCATTCCCATAAAATCGAGGGCAGGTACTCTTTGGTAGATCGCATATACCCATACCACATAAACCGCTTCAAAGGCTTTGCCGGAACCGGTCAATGTGCCGAGCGCCAGTGCCAGCGATGGGATGAAGACTATGCCGGTCAACCAGCCCAGAACGCTGACGGTTTCACCCATCAGGATGAATTTGATCAGCGCACCGGAGCCTAATATCGCGGTAACAACAAAGGCAGAGAGCCAGGCAGCGGGCAACTGATTGGCAATGGGATGCGGGGCGGCAAAGACGATCTGGCGTGTGTCGTAGCGGTTTTCGCGACAGCCGAGTCCGCTCAGGATGAGAATGTGCCAGACCCAGACGACAAGCAGAAGGGTACGAGTCACTTCGAGAGAGGTGAACAACTGGGCGATTACCAACCCGGCGGCGATTACATACCACCACCAGCGCTGACCTTTCAGGAAAAGTTTCAATTCGGCGAGGAAGAGTGCGCCGAAGCGGAAATGGGGGTGTTTGTCGGCGAGTGGGGTCAGGCGGACGTTCGGGGTGGGTTTCGCTGCGCTGGTCGCGGTGGGCTGGAGGGAGTCGGATGAGGGTTTCATCCTCTTGACGAGCAAAAGGTGCGAGGGATTGAAGCGGTCGAAGAACAGCGCGGAGGCCATCACCAATCCCACAGCGATGAGCAGAAAGATGAGGCGCGAGAGCAAGATGTCCGAGGTCCAAGTCATGCCTTCCCACGTGAAGTATTTGGGGTTCGGTATGGAGGCGCCGCCCACAAACGATAACGTACCCGTACATTCGGGATAGGCGGCTTTGGCGGCTTGTGCGATATTCTCGCCGATAGTCTGTTGCCCGGTAAAATCAATGTACGGGTTGGCAGGCATGGGTGTTCCCAACTCGTTCGTTACCATGCCTATCACACTCAAGGTAATGAGTGCCATGAATACGAGAAAGTAAACGATATTTCCCAGCCCGCCGCGCAACCAACTGATGGACTCGAACAGCACGGCGAGAGCGGCGACCAGTCCCATGGTCGGCAGGGCAATGATCACGAGCGGCGCCGCCAGCGTTACAAGGTTGAACCCTTTTGCGCCTGCCAGCAGGGTCATTGCAACCCCTTCCAGCAGCACGATCAGGATCGTGACCCCGACCACGGCAAAGTTGCTCAGCCATTTTCCCAGCATGTACAGCGGCCGGTTGAGCGGTGTGGTCGCCATGATCTGCCCGACGCCGGTGGTGTAATCGCGGTTAACCGAACCCTTCACAATGTAGAAGCCCACAAAGCTTAAAAGGCTCGTAACAGTGATGGTCATGATACCGCCAGCCCAGGCGGAGTTGGTGACACCGACATAATCAGGAGTCACCCACATGGGAAACTGTCCGCTGGCGGAGAGATAGCCAATCCAGACCACCAACCCAAGCATGAGCATAAAACTATAACGGCGGATGCGTTCGAGGAAATCGGCGCGCGCCAGATGGTAGAGGATGCGCAGGGTGTTCATTGCCTGGCTCCATTCCCCGTGACGAGATGCAAATACACGTCTTCGAGACTCGGCGAGACCCGTTCTGCTTCGGATGCAGGACTCGCTTCGCTCACCACCCGCACCTGGATCCCGTTTTCGCGGCGGATGGTCCCGCTGATGAGGGCTTTCTGCTTGAGCGCGGTCAATGCTTCAGAGGGGACGACCCACTCCCAGACTTTACCTTCAAGCAATTGCAGCAGTTTCTCCGGCGCGGCATGCTCGATCTTGCGTCCTTTGTTGATGATGACAATCTCGGTGGCAGTGGCTTCCACATCCGAGACGATGTGCGTCGAGAGAATGATGATGCGCTCACCAGCCAGGTCCGAGAGCAGGTTGCGGAAGCGCACGCGCTCCTCGGGGTCGAGACCGACGGTGGGTTCATCCACGATTAGCAGTTGCGGATCATTGAGCAATGCCTGGACAATGCCCACGCGCTGTTTCATCCCGCCGGAGTACCCGCCGAGCGGACGCTTCGCCGCGTTGACCAGGTTGACCACCACTAGCAGTTCCTCGATGCGGCGGCGGGCGGTTTTGGCGTCCATTCCTTTGATGGCCGCCATGTATTCGAGGAATTCCACACCGGTCAGGTTGGGATAGACGCCGAAATCCTGTGGCAGATAGCCGAGCACCTCGCGCAACGCATCTGGCGATTTGACGATGTCGGTGTCATTCCACTTGACCGTGCCTTCGGTCGGCTGTGTGATGGTGGCGAGCATGCGCATGAGCGTGGACTTGCCAGCGCCATTTGGCCCCAGCAAACCGATCACCCCGGGGCCGACCTCGAGGCTGAAATCACGCAGGCCCCAGATATCACGGCGGTACTGTTTGGAGAGATTACTGATCTTGAGTTTCATGGAACCTTTCTCCTTCCAAAAGGCATCAGATCGTGACATCACACGGTGTCGCTCAGTACCTTTAAGAACGAGAAGGTAAAAAAATAACCGGCCAGAACAGGCCGGTTTCGCTGTTGGCTCCCTGGCAACCTATCAAGCGTCCAACTCAAGTTACCAGATCATCGCCGCCCGAACTTACAAACGGGGCTAGAGAGGGATTTACTTCAAACGATCTTCCTGAGGAACTTTCAGCGCAGGTACTTTCTTATCCAATCATAGCAAATTCCGGGATCGAAAACAACCAGAAAATATCTGCAGGTCCTGAATCCGGGGCAGGTAGGGGGATGGAATCGCCACTTGCACCCTGATCCCGGCCAATCGAGGCCGGATTTTCCCAACACCTGTCACCAAGCGGAGAGGCAGGAGCCTAGCGGAGCATGCGGTCGATGAGCTGCTTGAAGACAGCTTCCACCTGCTGCCAGCGAGCGGGGGAACTGGCATAGGCGTCAAAGTTGAAGGCAATGCGGCCGTTCTGGTAGAGACTGCCGCCTGCCATCGTATAGATGGGCGGTCCACTGAGGGAAGGCCGCTTGAGGACAGTGAAATAGGTGTCCGCGCCGAAGGTGAAGGTCAAATCGGGGTTCGTGTTGGTCTGCTCCTGATGCTTCTTGCCGGCATAGGAGTAGCCGTCGGTCTCGTCGGCCCACTTCTGCCGGGCGACCTCGATACTCGGATCGGCCCAGATCTGAATGCTGACCTCGCTGAGCACGTCATCCAGCCCGGGGTCGGAGGCGTCCATCGCACAGCTCAGGGTCCCGACGCCGTCGTAATCGAAGCCAGTGGACATGCCAGCTTTGTATTCCGGAAAGAGGGCATAGAAAGGTCTGCATTCCCCGGCAGCATTCTCCATGGTGAACCAGCCGCCGGGATCAATGGAGATGGGGCCGGATGGGACCGCGGCGCGGAGGGCCTTCTCGCAGGCCTCGCGGCGGGCGGTGTTGTTGATCTGTTTGCAGTAGGAGGCATCCCCACCTGCGCGGGCGAAACAATCATTGCGGATATCGGGGTCCTGGAGGTCCGCGCAGCCAAGCGGAGCCTTGCTGGAAATGGAGGTATCGCGCAGGCAGGCCTGCAGCTCGCCGCCATCCAGACCCTTGCACTTCTGGCGGACGTAAAAACCCTTGCAAGCAAAGATGTCTTCCTCAGCAGAGAGGCTATCGCACTCGGCGGCGCTGTCGCGGGCGAGGGAGAGACACAGGCGGCGCTCGTAGCCGGTGACTTCGCCGATGCAGATCTGCTCCATTTCCCCTTTTCCGATGATGTCCTTGAAGTCCGCGACCATGGAAAGGTAACAAATGCTCTTGAGCTCAGGAGGGACGGCCTTACAGGCCTCGCGCATCTCCGCAAGGGCATTCGCACGCAGGCGCTCTTTGGCAATAATATAGCTGACGATGGGGTCGCCTATGGTGGAGCCAATGTAGATCGCCTGGGCCTCCTGCTCTTGAAGGAGTTGAGAGGGTGCGGCGAGGTGGAAAGCATTCCGGGCGGACTGGGCGGGGAGGGTCATGTCATAGAGGACAACCGGGTCGGGATTGACGATCCGGGAGGGCTGAGGCTGGAAGCTGAGCTCATCCACGCTGCGGGCAAAATACTTGGGGATCTCGAAAGTAAAGCGGACCTGCTTTTCCTGCCCGCTGAGGTTTTCAGGAAAGAGCAGGTAGGCTTTGTAGTAGATGCCGGGTTGGGGGACAGAAGCGGTCTCGCCGGAGGAATAGATGAGATTGGTCTGCAGCCGGACATCGGTCTCCAGCGGGCGCGGAGGGAAGTGATAGATCACCTCATCAAAAGCGCCATTCTGGTCGGTGTCCAGGTCATATAGCTCGCCGTACTCTTTTTCCTGCTCGAGAAGCACAGTGAGGCGCGCCCCAGCGCGAGCGAGGGCGGCAGGGTCAATAGACTGGGATCGGGGCTGTGGGAGCGCGACCCGGGAAACGGCCTGGCAGGTGAGGCTGGCAAGAGCCAGAAGCGCAAGGAACAGGGGGAACCGTGGTTTCATGACACCCTCCCGGGCGGTATGAAGTTCGGCTGCCAGTGCTGCGATGGGGTTATATTGTGATTAATTTCATTATAGCAAGCGCGGTGATTATTTCAAGCAACGAGAAGGACAATCCGGTTGGTGAACAACAGAAGGCAGAGAACCACCCTCCCTGCTCTCCCTAACCCCCGGGAGGGGAGGGTCCCCGGGACCTACGGAGCGACGATCATCCCTTGTCTTTCGAAGGGATATTCCCTATACTGCGTGTATAGCGTCAACCCCGCACAAGGAGCAGCCCATGCTTCCCAGTCCCCTGAGCCAACTACGAAGAGCGGTCAGCATCCTGGTCCTGATCAGCCTGCTGCCGGTGGGAGGCGTGTCCGCGAGGCGGCCCGGCGACAGCCCCGCCGCCTTCAGCAGATTGGACCTGTATGCGAACATTGAAACCGTCGGCGTGACGGCCAGCGGCAGCGGCCTGCCTGAGGCCGCTCAATTGATGTACCGCCAGAGCGGCGAGAGCGCATGGCGTACCGGCCACCCCCTGATGCGCATCCCGGATGGCCGTTTGGTCGGAAGCCTGTTCGGACTCACTGAAAGCACTGCCTACGATATCCGGGTCATCGCCGGGGGATCGGAGATCAGCGGGTCGGTCACCACGCAGCCGGAGGCGCTGGTCTTCACGCCCGCGGCGGTCCTGCACGTGGACGCCTCCGCTCCTGCCGGAGGGGATGGCTCCCCCTCGGCGCCGTTCCGGACGATCCAGGAGGGGGTCAACCATGCAGTCCCGGGCACGCAGGTGCTGGTCGCGGATGGCATCTACCACGAGGAGGTATCCTTTCCCGCCTCGGGAAGCGCAGCGAACTGGATCCAGGTAAAGGCGCAGGGAAGCGGGGCCATCGTGGACGGCTCCCAGAACCGGACGGGCAGCATATGGACGCCGACCGGGACAAGCCACGTTTATTTCACAACCGTCACGGGGCCTGTTTCCTACCTGGCGCGCGACCAGCAGCGCTTCTATGCCTATGACGACCTCGCCAGCCTGAACAAGGGCATGGGACACGGCAAGACGCCTATGAGCGAGGGCTGGGTCTTCGAGGCCTTAACCATGAGGCTGTACATCCGCAGCCTGGACGATCCCGCCGGGCACAGCTGGCAGATCCCCACCCTCAGCCGCGCGTTCCAGGCAACCGGGCGCGAGTGGCTGTGGATCGAAGGGTTCGAAATGCGATTCTACGGAGCCTTCACGAGCGGCTGCGGGGTATGCACAACGAACGCCTCCCACGTGGTCATCCGCGATAACCGGATCCACGGCATGCAGCTGGGGATCTTCATCAATTGGAACGGCAGCGACAGCCAGGGCAACGACACCCGCATCGAGAACAATGAAATTTACGATCCTCCGGTCAACGAGTGGCCGTGGAAGGCGGTCAAGGGGAGCTCGATGGAGGGCACCGCGATCGTGGTCCGGGGGCGCACCGGCGCCATCGTGCGCGGCAACGAGCTGCACAACTTCTTCAACGGCATCTATACCGGTTCCTCCGCGGCGCTGGAGAATCCCGCGCTGGCATTCGACGCAGACATCTACAACAACCATATCCATCACATTGGCGACGATGCGTTCGAGCCGGAAGGGGCCTGCATCAACCACCGCTTTCGGAACAATACCCTCGATTCGGTCTTTGTGGGGTATTCACTGGCCCCGGTTACACAGGGTCCCACGTGGATATTACATTCACTGCTGACCCATTACACCGGCCGGGCCTTCAAATGGGACCGGAACTCCGACGGCTTCGTGCTGATCTACCAGAACACGATCTGGTCGACCGCGGCCGGCATCCCTGCAATGGACATGATCAGCCCGGTGCATCATGCGACCACGCGCAACAATATTTTCCAGAGCAGCGGATACGGGGTCTATGAGGTGGCCACCGGATCGACAGGCCATGACTGGAACCATGACAACTGGTACATCACGCGCACAGGCGCACATTTCAAGTGGGAGAACGTGCTCTACTCTCATGTGACGGACCTGTGCAACGCGACCGGACTCGAGTGCAGCGGATTCGAAGCCCTGCCGGGATTCGTGAACCCGGGCGGCGGGGATTTTTCGCTCCAGCCCACCAGCCCGAATGTCGACCGCGGGGTCCTCCTGCCAGGCATCAACGACGCTTTCGTGGGCAACGCGCCGGATATCGGGGCCTTTGAATTCGATGGAAACTTTACCATTTCGGGGAATGCGGGAATGGGCGGCGTGATGCTGAGCTACAACGATGGCGGACCCAGGACGGTCACGACGGATGCCAACGGCAGCTACTCGATCACGGTGCTGTACGGCTGGAGCGGGACGGTGACGCCCTCCCGGACAGGCTTCACCTTCATCCCGGCCAGCAGGACCTATTCCTACCTGGCCGCGGACCAAACCCACCAGGACTATATTCCCGGCTGGGTGGGCGCTGTCAGCGTGGAATCGGACCGGAACATCGCGGCGGTGGGAAGGCCTCACGTGGGAGACCAGGTCATGGCCTATGGTGGAGCTGCTGCAGGAGGCCTGAAGGTCCTTGTGCCGATGCTGTTCAAGAATGCCTGGGGCTCGTACAACTCGGCATTCTATGTGCAGAACCTGGACCCCACCCACAGCGCGGCCATCCGGATGGAATATCATGACAGCACCGGCCACCTGGATTGCACCACCACCGACACGGTCGAACCGCTGGCCTCAAAGGGCTACTGGGTCCCGGGGCAGGGCTGTCTGCCGGACGGCTGGGTGGGCGGGGTGATCGTCACCTCGGACCAACCGGTCGCTGCGGTGGGACGGCCGCACGTGGGCGCGCAGGTAATGACCTATAACGGCTTCGAGGCGGGCAGCACCCGCTCCTACCTGCCAATGCTGTTCAAGAACGCATGGGGGTCCTACGATGCGGCTTTCTACGTCCAGAACGCGGACGATACCGAAAAAGCCAACCTGACGATCCAGTATATTGACAGCGCCGGGACCGCCACCTGCACCCGGCAGGACAGCCTGCTTCCCCTGGCATCCAAGGGCTACTGGGTGCCGGCGGAGGCGTGCCTGCCGGATGGCTGGGTGGGAGGCGCGGTGGTCAGCTCCAATGTCAACATTGTGACCGTTGGCCGCCCGCACATTGGCGCCCAGGTGACCGCCTACAGCGGGTCCTCGAACGGCAGCACCAGTGTGTACCTGCCAATGCTGTTCAGGAAGGCCTTCGGCGGCGCGTATGATTCGGCTTTTTACGTGCAAAACGTGGACGAGCTGCCAGCCAGCATTACGATCCACTACTACAGCAGCGATGGCAGCCCGGCCTGCAGCGTGGACGACACGATCGAGCCGCTGGCTTCCAAAGGCTACTGGCTCCCCGGCCAGAGCTGCCTGCCGGACGGCTGGGTGGGTGCGGCGGTTATCACCTCCGACCGCAATATCGCAGCAGTCGGGCGGCCTCATGTGGGCAGCGAGGTGCTGACCTACAACGGGCAGGCTGCGGGAAGCTTGAAAGCCCATCTGCCAATGCTTTTCAGGGCCGCTTTCGACGGCTCATACAACTCCGCCGTCTACGTCCAAAACACAGATCCGGGAATTCCTGCCAATATCACCCTTCGCCTGTACGACATGAGCGGTATCCTGGCGTGTACAGTCACTGATACCCTGCCTGCCCGGGCAGCCAGGGGCTATTGGCTCCCCCTCCTGGTTTGCGAACCGTGACTCCCGGCGAACATAGAGTTTGCCTGCGATCAGAGGAAAGAGCGTGCACCGTTTGACGCGGGCCAGGAGCCCTTCACCGGATAGATGAACAAAAGCCTCTAGGCCGCCAGCCTGCGGACAACTTCACAGAGCAGCGCATAGAACTCGCCCACCGAGGAGATGCTGACGCGCTCTCCCGGCCGGTGAGGATAGCGGATCTCCGGACCCAGAGAGAGGACTTCGAGGCCCGGGATGCGCTGCTGGATGGTCCCGCACTCGACAACCCCGTGGACCGTGACCAGGGGCGGTTCGCGGTGGAAGACATTCTCATAGGCGGTTTTTACCACCCTCAACAGGGGAGAAGCATCGGGGAGACGCCAGGGGTCATTGACGGGCGGGATGATGGCGAACCCCGCCCCGGCCAACCGGGCGGCGGCTTCGATCGAGGCGACCGCTTCCTCCTGAGCATCCAGGACCGTGGACCGGGACAGGGAGTGGATCTCCAGAACATCATCCTTCAGAGCGACAAGTCCCAGGTTGCTGGAGGTCTCAACAATATGAGCAGCGTGCTGCTCCATGGCCAGGACGCCAGATGGGAGAGCGGCGAGGAGGTCCAGCAGGCGGTCACGGCTCTCATCGCCCCAGCAGCGGATGTCCTGTGGATCGAGGGGGGACATGGAGAGTGAAAGCGCGGGATCGGTAAGAGAGAAGCGGGCCGAAAGCCGGGCACGTGCATCTTCGATGGCGGCTTCGAGGGCATGGACCTGGGCAGGCGGCAGCGAAAGTGCGGCATGCGCCCAAATGGGGATGGCATTGAAGGCGTCGCCGCCTTCAAGCCTGCAAAGGTGATACGGAAAGGACAGGCTTTTGAGGAGCGAGACCATTCCCTTGATGGCATTCAGATGGTTCTTGTGGATGTCTATCCCTGAATGCCCGCCGGTCAGCCCGGAAAGGGATATGTCCACGACAGGCCAGCCTTCAGGAACAGATCGAGAGGGGGCGGGATAACGGAGGAGGGTCCATGCAGAGCCGGCGCAGCCAATATACAGTTCCTGCGTGGATTCCGAATCAAGGTTAAGCATCACGTCAGCATGGATCAGGGCGGGGTCGAGCTCATCCGCTCCCTTGAAGGTGGTCTCTTCCTCAACGGTGAAGAGAAGCTCAAGGGGGCCATGAGGCACAGACCTGCTCTCTGCAAGACACATGGCCGCCGCGATCCCGATCCCGTTGTCCGCGCCGAGGGTGGAGTTGGGAGCCACGATCCAGTCGCCTTCACGGAGGATCTCGATGCGGCCACGGGCGGGGTCAGAATCAGTGTTTTCGGAGCGCACACAGACCATGTCCAGGTGGGCCTGAAGCGCAATCGTCCGGGCGGCGCGCGCATCCTGCGCAGCCGGAACATAGACACACAGATTCCCGGCTGCGTCCCGGCGGGAGGAGAAACCCCGGCTGCCCGCCCAGCCTGAAAGCCAATCGACGATCCGGGACTCCTGACCGGAGGGCCGGGGGATCTCCGTAATTCGAGAGAAGTGAGTCCATAGAGCGGCAGGCTCAAGTCCAGAGAAGGCGTCTATTGATGTCATGGTGAGGATGATACCACCCGGGAGCAAGGCTTCCGATCATATTTGAACCTCGGAGCACTACGAAAACCCTTGACTTGGAGTCGACTCCAGGTGTTACACTATCC
>CAZSPX010000107.1:0-9896 GCA_964608885.1 uncultured Anaerolineaceae bacterium
GCGCGCTGTTGCGGGCAAGCGTGATCAGGCGCTCGGCGTCGCCGCGGATGGCGGCGGCCTTGGCGCGCGTGGTCTGGATCCGCTCGTGCGTAAAGAACTGCTTGATCAAATTCCGCCGCAGGGCGATCCGAGCGCCCTTGGTGCGGCCCAATTTATAACCGGAAACTGAGTGTCGCATCTTTCCATTACTCCGTGGGAGTTGTCTCGTCTTTCATAAAGCCCTTTTCGCGCATCTTCTGGCGCAGCTCGTCCAGGCTCTTTTCACCGAAGTTGCGGATGGACATAACCGCTGTTTCGCCCTTTTCGAGCAGGTCCAGCACATCGCCCACGGTGGTAATACCGGTGCGCTTGAGGGAGTTGAAAACCCGCACCGAGAGATCGAGCGCCTCGACAGGGGTCTCGGCCATTTCGCTGGTCAGGCGGCTCCCGGCCACCTCGCGCTCCACAGGCACCGTCAGGGTCTCTTCGTTGATCCCGGCGATGTAGCGCAGGTGGTCAATGAGTATCTTGGCCGAAGTGCTCAGGGCGCGCTCAGGCGTGAGGGTGCCGTCGGTCCAGATATCGAGGACCAGCTTGTCGTAGTTGGTGCTCTGACCCACGCGGGCCGAGGTGACCTCCCAATTGACGCGCTTGACCGGGCTGTAAATGGCGTCCACGGGCAGCTCGCCGATGGGCATGTGGCCGCTGCGGTCATTGGACGGGGAATAGCCCCGGCCGCGCTCGACCGTGAACTCGATATCCAGGCGGGTCTTGTTATTGTCCACCGTGAAGAGGTACAGATCGGGGTTCACGATCTCCACTTCCGCGGGCGTGATGATGTCGGCGGCAGTCACCGTGCCTTCACCGCGCACTTCCAGGTGCATGCGGGTACTGTCCACGCCGTCCAGCTTGATGCGCAGCTGCTTGACCTGCAGCATCACCTGGATGACGTCCTCCCGCACGCCGGGGATGTCGCTGAATTCGTGCAAAACGTCCGCGATCCGGACAGAGGTCACAGCCGCGCCATCCAGCGAGGAGAGCAGGATGCGGCGCAGGGCGTTGCCCAGCGTGACGCCGTAGCCGCGCTCCAGCGGGCTGATCGTAAATTTGCCATAGTTCCGAGCCTCGGCTTCGCGCTCGATCTTCGGCATGACCATATTCGAGATACCAGTCACGGTTCACCTCTCCCTTGTATACACACTGCACGGGGCCGGGATCCCGGCCCCTGAAGCAACCAGCGGATTAGCGTCGCGAGTAGTATTCGACGATGAGCTGTTCATTCAGGCTGCCATCGATCTCCGCACGCTCGGGCAGGCGGCCTACGGTGCCCGACATCTTCTTCAGATCGCGGGACAGCCAGGCAGGCGAGTTCTGGTTCTCGGCGTTCAGGTTCTTGAAGTAGGTGAGAGAGCCGGAGCCCTCGCGCACCGAGATCAGATCGCCTTCCTTGAGCAGCATGGAGGGCACATCCGTGCGGCGGCCGTTCACGGTGAAGTGGCCGTGGGTGACCAGCAGGCGTGCCTGGGCGCGGCTCGAGGCAAAACCGAGCCGGAAAATGACGTTATCCAGGCGGGATTCCAGGATCTGGAGCAGGTTCAAACCTGTCAGACCGCGGCGCCCCTGGGCGGTCTCAATGTAGCGGCGGAACTGGCGCTCGAGCACGCCGTAAATGCGGCGCGCTTTTTGCTTGGCGCGCAGCTGGCGGGCAAAGTCGGACTCGCGCCCGGTGCGGTTGCCGCCGCGGGTATTGGTGCGGCCGTGCTGGCCGGGGGCAAAGGCGCGCTTGTCCACCGCGCACTTGGGTGTAAAGCAGCGCTCGCCTTTCAGATAAAGTTTTTCGCCTTCACGCCGGCATAATCTGCATACCGGTCCAAGAGTTTTCGACATATGTTGCTACCTCACCAAAGTACTAGACGCGACGCTTCTTCGGAGGCCGGCAGCCGTTGTGAGGCACCGGCGTGATATCCGAGATGGAACGAACCTTCATGCCCATGGACTGTACGGCGCGGATGGCGTTCTCGCGGCCGGGGCCGGGGCCCTTGACGAAGAGTTCGACTTCCTGGATACCGAGGGACTGGGCGGCCTTGACGGCCTGCTCGGCTGCCAGGCGGGCGGCGAAGGGCGTGCTCTTGCGGGAGCCCTTGAACCCGGCCAAGCCGGCGCTGCCCCAGGCAACCGTGTTCCCCTCGGGGTCGGTCACGGTAACGATCGTATTATTGAACGAAGCAAAGATATGCACCTGCCCGGAGGACAGGGTGCGCTTTCCTTTTTTGGCGCCGGAAGCGCGCCGTGCGGAACGAACACTCTGAGCCATTCTTGTTTATACCTTTCGGGTCAGGATTATTTCTTGCCGCCGCGCCGGCGCCCGCGCCCGGCCACCGTCTTCTTGGTGCCCTTGCGAGTGCGCGAGTTGGTGCGCGTGCGCTGCCCGTTCACGGGCAGGTTGCGGCGGTGGCGCAGGCCGCGATACGACCCGATCTCGATCAGGCGCTTGATGTTCATCTGAACTTCGCGGCGCAGGTCGCCTTCGACCTTGAAATTCTTGCCAATATACTCACGCAGAGCCGCAACATCGGCTTCGCTGAGGTCCTTCACACGCGTATCCGGGTTCACCCTGGTATGCTCAAGGATCTCCTGGGCGCGCGTCGGGCCGATCCCAAAAATATAGGTCAGGCCCACTTCCACCCGCTTGTTGCGGGGCAGGTCAACGCCTTCAATTCTCGCCATGTTTCAAATCCTATCCCTGTCGCTGCTTGTGTTTGGGATTTTCGCAAATGACAAATACACGCCCCTTGCGCCGCACAATGCGGCACTTGGAGCAGCGCTTGCGAATGGAGGGTGATACTTTCATGATCGGTACTTTCTCCTTGCTCGATGACTGCCATTGGGTACAGCCAAAGAACTGATTATACTTGCTCTCTTTTGTTCCGTCCAGTACAGACGCCGCCTGCGGGAGTGTCACAGGACAGTCAGGATGAGGGGGTCTCCTTCGGTAACGGCGACACTGTGTTCGAAGTGCGCCGTCAGTGACCCATCCGCCGAAACGACGGTCCACTGGTCGGGCAAAACGCGCGTTTCTCCGGTTCCAACAAGGACCATCGGCTCGATGGCGATGGTCATGCCCGGGCGGAGGGCAACGCCGGTCCCCGGGGTCCCGTAATTGGGCACCTGCGGGCCTTCGTGCATCTCACGCCCAACGCCGTGGCCGGTGTACTCGCGCGTCAGGAAAAAGCCACGGCTTTCAACGTACTGCTGTATCGCCGCCGAGACGTCTCCGGAGCGATTGCCGACCCGCATCATTTCGATGCCGGCCTGCAGCGCGCCCTGGGTGACGTCCAGCAGGGCCTGGGCCTCGGGGGAGATCTGCCCCACCCCGCCCGTGAAGGCGGAGTCGGCGACATAACCCTGGTAGATCGTCCCGCTATCCACCGAGACGATATCCCCTTCCTTCAGCTTGCGCTTCTTGTTGGGGATGCCGTGCACCAGCTCATCGTTGATGGAGATCGTCACCGAGGCCGGGTATGGCGGATAGCCGTAGCCCTTGAAAGGCGATGTACATCCGTGTTTCCGCAGCACTTCCTCAGCAGCCGCGTTGAGGTCGGCTGTGGTCACACCGGGTTGTAAAAGTTCTCTGGCAGCAGCCAGGACACTCGCATTGATGTGCCCCGCCTCGCGCATGATCTGGATCTCGGCGGGGGTCTTAAGGTGTATCTGTCGCGCCCAGTTCATTGCCTGGTCTTCTTCTCCAGGGCAGCCAGCAGGTCGCGGGTCACTGCCTCCACGTCCTGAGCACCGTCCACTTCAACCAGCGTGCCGCGCTGGCGGTAAAAATCGATCAGCGGCGCGGTCTGCGAGAGATAGACCTGGATGCGGTTCTTGACCGTTTCCGGCCTGTCGTCCTCGCGCTGATACAGCTCTGATCCATCCTCATCGCAGATGCCGGGCTGCCGGGGCGGATTGAACTTCTGATGGAAGATGTGCCCGTTCGACCGGCAGGTCCAACGCCCGCTGATGCGCTCCACCAGCACCGCCTCGTCGGCCGAGATGTAGGGGACCGCGTCCACGCGGCCGTTGAAGCCAGCCAGCATGGATTCCAGGGCCTCGGCCTGCACCGGTGTGCGGGGAAAGCCATCCAGGATGGCTCCGTCCCTGCAGTCCGGGCGGGAGAGGCGCTCGCGCACCATGGCGATGGTCACATCGTCGGGGACCAGCTCACCCTTGTCCATGTAGGACTTGGCCAGCTTGCCCAGCCCGGTCTCACCCTTCAGGTTCTCCCGGAAAAGGTCCCCGGAGGAGACCTGCGGCAGACCCATCTTCTCGGAGAGAATCTTGGCCTGGGTGCCTTTTCCAACGCCTGGAGGTCCGAGCAAGACGATGTAGGTGGGCATTCAACAATTCCTATCTGACGAGCAGCGAGTCTTGATACCCGTGCAGCTTCAGCTCTGCATCGATGTTCATGAAGGTGTCGCGCACCACGCCGACCACGATCAGCAGGCCGGACGATGAGACCAGGAAGAGCCCGGCCGAGGAGCTGGCGCTGGCGATCCCGAAGGCCTGCAGCAGCAGGCTGAGCAGGAAGGGCATGATGGCGACCACACCCAGGAAGAATGCGCCAGGCAGGGTAATGCGCCGCTGGACCCGGCTCAGATACTTCTGGGTCGGCGCACCGGTGTGCACGCCCGGAATGTTGGCGCCCACGCGCTTCAGGTTCTCGCCGTAGTTCTGCTGGTCGAACAGCACCGAGGTATAGAAGAAGGTAAAGATCACCACCATCAGGAAGTAGAGCACCCAGTAGCCCCAGTTGCTGGTCCCGGTTCCGCCAAAGAAGTTCTGCATGCCGGTAAAGAAGGCGGCCACGGAAGCGTTGGGATTGCGGGTGAAATAGCTGGCGATGATGGCCGGGAACTGCAGGATGGCGCTGGCGAAGATCAACGGGATCATACCGGCCAGGTTCACCATGAGGGGCAGCGTGCCCTTGACGGGCATGGACATCCGGCTGCCGCCCATGCGGCGGCCCGGGTACATGACCGGCACGTTGCGGCGGCCCTGCTGCACATACACAATGGCGAAGACCGTCAGGATGATGATCACCAGCGTGAAGATGATCATGAAGATGCGGGTCTGCTGATCCGCCATCAGGGAGGCCAGGTTGACCGGCATGCGGGCCACAATACCGGCAAAGATCACCAGTGAGAGGCCCTGGCCGCGGATCCCGAACTCGGAGATCAGCTCACCGATCCAGATGGCGAACATGGTCCCAGCCGTCATGGCGAGCAGGACGGTCAGCGAGGGAAGCAGGAGGTCACCAGTGAACCCGAAGGGCAGGATGGTCTGCTGCAGCGCCTGCTGCGAGAGGGAATTAAAGATGTTGATCTGCCCGATGGCGGAGAGGGCGGCCATGGGAACGGACAGGAAGTACGTCCACTTCTCCATCCAGCGGCGGCCTTCGCGCGGATCCTCTTCCATCCGGCGCTGGAGAGCGGGGATGATCGGGATGAGCAGCTGCAGGATGATCTGGGCAGTGATATAGGGGTACACGCCCATCGAGAGCAGGGAGAAATTGGAAACAGTCCCGCCCGAGAGGAGGTCCAGGAAATCCAGGAAGTTCCCGCTGCCCGAGGAGGTGGTGCGGAAGGCATCCAGAACGGTCCGGTCCACGCCCGGCACCGGTACGTTGGCCGCGATGCGATAAACCGCCAGCAGCACAACAGTGATGATGAGCTTGCGCCGGATATCCTCGGACTTCCAGAGATAACGCCAACCCGAAAAGGTGGTCTTCATGAAAGAGGTTCCTTGTGCAGGATCTAACCGATCAGCTCGACGCTGCCGCCAGCCTTCTCGATCTTGGCCTTGGCGCCGGCGCTGACGCGGTGTACGCGTACCTTCAACGGAACGGAGATCTCGCCGCGGCCCAGGACCACAATCGGGTTGCGGGAGTCGCGCAGCAGGTGGGCTTCACCGAGCGCATCCGGGGTCACCTCGGCATTGGCCTTGAAGGCCTCCGAGAGCTGGTCCAGGTTGACTTCGTTGAACTCGACCTGGTTGGGCGGGGTGAACCCTTCGCCACGGATGAACGGCAGGCGGCGGTAGAAGGGCAGGTTGCCGCCCTGGCGATAGAGGTGGCCCCCCTCGCCGGAGCGCGAGCCCTGGCCCTTGGTACCGCGGCCGGCCGTCTTGCCCTGGCCGGCCGAGATGCCCCGGCCCACACGCTTGCGGTTCTTTTTGGAGCCCTCATTGGGCTTGAGATCGTGCAGCTTCATCGTTTACCTACTCTTCAATCTTCAGCAAATGAATGATCTTATTAAGCATGCCGCGCAGGGCGGGAGAGTCCTTGTGCTCCACCGTCTGGTGCATGCGGCGCAGACCCAGCGCCTTCACAGTGGCCTTCTGGTCCTTGGTGAAGCCGATGGGGCTGCGGACCAGGGTCACACGCAGGGTCTTGCCGGTGGTGGCTTTCTTAGGCATTCTGTTTCCTCCGCTCCCAGAAGGGCAACAGGTCCTCCACGCGCTTGCCGCGGCGGGCGGCCTCTTCCTGGGGGGATTTCATCTGGTTCAGCGCATCGAAGGTGGCCATGACGACGTTCAGGACGTTGGCGCTGCCCATCGACTTGGTCAGGATGTCGCGCACCCCGGCCATTTCCAGGACGGCGCGCACGCCGCCGGCTGCGATCACGCCGGTACCGGCAGAGGCCGGCTTGAGCATGACGCGGGCGCCAGCCACACGGCCCAGGGTCTGGTGCGGGACGGTCGTCCCGGAAAGGCGCACAAGATGCAGGTCCTTGCGGGCCCGCTCCGAAGCTTTGCGCATGGCATCCGGGACGGCGTTGGCCTTGCCGATGCCCATTCCCACGGTACCCTTCTTATCGCCGATGACCACGGTCACGCGGAACTGGAAGCGGCGACCACCTTTGACCACTTTCGAAACGCGCGCGATCTCGATGACGCGCTCCTCAAAGGCCTCGGCGGCCTCGAACTGCTGATCGGTACGTTGAGTTTCCGACATAATCTACTCCATCCAGCCTTGACTAAAATTGCAGCCCGCCCTCGCGGGCACCATCAGCCAGGGCCTTGATCCGGCCGACATAGCGGAACCCTCCGCGGTCAAAAACGACCGTTTCGATCCCTTTGCTTTTAGCCCGTTCGGCCACGGTCTGGCCGACGAGCTTGGCCTGCTCGGCCTTCTTCAACCCCTTCATTTTCTCGCGCAGCTCCTTATCCACCGAGGAGGCGGCGACCAGGGTATTGCCGGCGCTGTCATCGATGATCTGTGCGTAGATCTCGCTCAGGCTGCGGAACACATTCAGGCGCGGGCGCCCGGAGGTGCCGGAAACCTTCACGCGGACGCGAACATGCCGGTGAATGCGGGCGGCGGAACGACTCTTGGCCATGGCTTACTTGGCTCCTTTCCCGGCTTTGCCGGCCTTGCGGCGGACACGCTCGCCGCGATAGCGCAGGCCCTTCCCGTGATAGGGCTCCGGGGGGCGCACCTTGCGGATGTTGGCGGCCGTCTGACCGACCTGTTCCTTGTCAAAACCAGTGACCTTGATGCTGCGGGTCTTGGCATCCGTTTCAAATGCGATCCCCGCCGGGGGCTCCATCTTCACCGGGTGAGAGTAGCCCACATGCAGCACCAGGTTCTTCCCGTCCATCTCGGCGCGGTAGCCCACGCCTTCCACTTCCAGGACAACCTCGAACCCGCTGCTGACTCCGTGGATCATGTTCGCCAGCACGGCACGCGTGGTCCCGTGCAGGGCACGCTCGGCCGGGTTATCGGACCGGCGCGAGATGACAAGCTGGTTATTCTCCAGCGCGATCCCGATCAGCGGGGAAAAGCTGCGCTGGAGTTCGCCCTTGGGGCCCTTGACGGTGACCTGTGAACCCTGAAGGTCCACCTTCACTCCGCCGGGAATTTCAACCGGCATACGACCGATGCGAGACACTTGTACCTCCTACCAGACCTTGCACAAGATCTCGCCGCCAACCCCCAGCTGGCGGGCGCGTGCGCCGGTCATCACGCCCTTGGGGGTCGAGAGGATGGCAACGCCGATCCCCGAGAGCACCCACGGGATGTCAGTTTTCTTGGTATAGATGCGGCGGCCTGGCTTGCTGACGCGCTCCAGCCCCGAGATCACCGAGCGGCGCTCGCGGCGCTCGCCGATATACTTGATCTTCATGCGCAGCACCTTCTGGGGGGTGCCTTCACCGTCCACGACCTCAAAGCCTTCGAGGAAGCCCTCGTCCTTGAGGATGCGGGCGATCTCCGCCTTGAGCTTGGAGTTCGGCATTGCCACCTGGGCATGACCGGCCATCACGGCATTGCGGATGCGGGTCAACATATCAGAAATTGGATCATTAATGGTCATGATCTATTCTCCACCGGCTACCAGGATGACTTCACAACACCCGGGATTTTGCCCGTCAGAGCAAGCTCACGGAAGCAGATGCGGCACAGGCCGAAGCGCCGGATGTAGCCGCGCGGGCGTCCGCAGCGCTGGCAGCGGTTGCGCACCTGCACGTCGTGCCGGCGGCGCAGTTCTCGATATTGCATGCATTTCTTCGCCATACCTTAGGCTTCCTTCCTGCTGAACGGCATCCCGAGCATTTGGAGCAGCGCCCGGGCTTCGTCGTCATTCTTCGCGGTGGTCACGATGGTGATCTCCATGCCGCGCAGTTTATCGATCTTGTCGTACTCGATCTCGGGGAAGACCAGCTGGTCCTTGAGCCCGAGGGTGTAATTGCCGCGCCCGTCAAATGCGTTGGCCGAGACACCGCGGAAGTCGCGCACACGCGGCAGCGCCACGTTCAAGAGCCGGTCAAGGAAGGCCCACATGCGATCACCCCGCAGCGTGACCTTCGTGCCGATCAGGCGGCCTTCGCGCAACTTGAAGTTGGCGATGCTCTTGCGGGCCTTGTTGGTGACCGGCTTCTGCCCGGTGATCTGCATCAGGTCGGAGACGGCCGATTCGAGCGCCTTGGGGTTATCCAGGGCCTCTCCCAGGCCGATGTTCACGACCACCTTCTGGATGCGCGGGACCTGCATTACGTTGCGGAAACCGAACGATTTGAAAAGCGCCGGCGCAATTTCCTGGTTGTAACGTTCCTGCATACGATTCATTCTGATTGCTCCACGGCCTAGTCGATCAGCGCCTGGCAGTTTTTGCAGACTCGCCGGGCCCCGTCCTCGTCCCTCTGGACGCTGACACGGGTGGCCTCATTGCACTTGGGGCAGACCAGCATCACATTGGAGATGTCCACCGGACCCTCGAACTGGATGCGGCCGGGATTGATGTTGCGCCCGGCCTGGGTCTGCACGTTCTTCTGGTGCTTGGTGCGGATGTTAACACCCTGCACCACCACACGGCGGTCGTCCAACAGGACGTTGATGACCTCACCGCGCTTGCCCTTGTCTTCGAGGCGGCCGCTGATGATCTCCACGGTGTCGCCTTTGCGGATCTTAACTCTCATGCTTACTCTCCCACGCCGGCCTACAGGACTTCCGGAGCCAGCGATACGATCTTCATATAGCCCTTCTCACGCAGCTCGCGAGCCACCGGGCCAAAGATGCGGCTGCCGCGCGGGTTGGCGCCGTCCGCATCCAAAATCACCGCAGCGTTATCGTCGAAGCGGATGTAGGAACCATCCTCGCGGCGCCATTCCTTGGTGCAGCGGACGATCACGGCGCGCACCACTTCGCTTTTCTTGACCGAGCCCTGGGGCGTGGCAGATTTGACCGTTGCCACGACCACATCGCCGATGGCGCCCACCTTGCGGGTGGAGCCTCCCAGCACGTGGATGACGAGCAGCTCACGCGCGCCGGTGTTATCGGCGACTTTGAGACGGGATTCCTGCTGGATCATGGCTTACTCTCCCACGCCCTGGTCGGCAGTGCGGGTCTCGCGCTGCACGACGCTCTCCAC
>CAZSPX010000108.1:0-9874 GCA_964608885.1 uncultured Anaerolineaceae bacterium
CGATGAAGAACGGCGCGCCCGTGATCGGCTTGAACGACTCGGGCGGCGCGCGCATCCAGGAAGGCGTGGTGGCCCTGGCAGGCTACGCGGACATCTTCCTGCGCAACACCATGGCCTCAGGCGTCGTCCCGCAGATCTCCGCCATCATGGGACCCTGCGCAGGCGGCGCGGTCTACTCCCCCGCCCTGACCGACTTCATCTTCATGGTCAAGAATTCCTCCTACATGTTCGTCACCGGGCCGGATGTGGTCAAGACGGTCACGCACGAGGAGGTGTCCTTCGAAGGGCTGGGCGGCGCCAGCATCCATTCCGAGAAGTCGGGAGTGTGCCACGTGGCCGCGGACAGCGAAGCCGACACTCTTTACCTGATCCGCAAACTGCTGGGATACCTGCCTCAGAACAATATGGAAGACCCGCCTTTCGTGCCGGGTGATGACCCGCTGCGGATGGATGAGGCCCTGAACCAGATCATCCCGGATGACGCCGGAAAACCGTATGACATCAAGGAGGTCATCCAGTTGATCGTGGACAACGGGCAGTTCTTTGAGGTCCACGAGAACTACGCGCAAAACATCGTGGTGGGATTTGCGCGACTGGGCGGGCATTCGGTGGGCATCGTTGCCAACCAACCGGCGGTGCTGGCGGGCGTGCTCGACATCGACGCCAGCGAGAAAGGGGCGCGCTTCGTGCGCTTCTGCGATTCCTTCAACATACCGATCATCACCTTCGAGGATGTGCCCGGCTTCCTCCCGGGAACGATCCAGGAGCACCACGGCATCATCCGTTCGGGCGCAAAACTGCTCTACGCCTACTGTGAAGCGACCGTCCCCAAGCTGACGGTCATCACGCGCAAGGCCTACGGCGGCGCATACTGCGTGATGTCCTCGAAGCACATCCGCAGCGATGTGAACCTGGCCTGGCCTTCCGCAGAGATCGCGGTGATGGGCCCGGATGGAGCGGTCAACATCATCTTCCGGCGTGAGATTGAAAAGGCAGAGGACCCCCTCAAACGCAAGGCAGAACTGGTAGCGAACTACCGTGAGAAATTCGCCAGCCCCTATGTGGCAGCCGAGCGCGGCTACGTGGACGATGTGATCGAGCCGAAGGAAACACGTCCGCGGCTGATCAATGCCCTCGAGATGCTGAGCAACAAGCGCGACACCAGCCCGGCCAAGAAGCACGGGAATATCCCTCTCTGACCTGCAAGCCGATGGAGACCCATGTTTAAAAAAGTACTGGTTGCAAACCGGGGCGAGATCGCCGTGCGGATCATCCGCGCCTGCCGGGAACTGGGGATTGAGACGGTGGCAGTTTATTCCGAGGCAGACCGTCATGCACTTCATGTGCGCCACGCGGATGAGGCTTACCTGCTGGGACCCGCCCCCTCACGCGAATCCTACCTGAGGGCGGACAAGATCCTGCAGGTCGCAAAGAGATCCGGGGCGGATGCGATCCACCCGGGATATGGTTTCCTTGCGGAGCGTGAAGACTTCGCAGAAGCCTGCCTCGAGCAGGGCCTGGCCTTCATCGGGCCGAAGCCTTCCTCGATCGCGGCGATGGGCGACAAAGCCGAGGCGCGTGCGACGGTCATCAAGGCAGGGGTGCCGGTGGTGCCGGGAACCGAGGATGTGGGCAACCTGACTGATGAGGATCTTCTGGGAATCGCGCCGAAGATCGGTTTTCCGCTGCTTATCAAGGCCACTGCGGGCGGTGGCGGCAAGGGCATGCGTGAGGTCGGAAGCCTGGAGGAGATGCCGCTTCTGCTCCACTCGGCGCGGCGGGAGGCGGAAGCGGCCTTTGGGGACGGGAACGTATACCTGGAGAAACTGGTGGAGGGCGCGCGACACATCGAGTTCCAGATCATGGCCGATACACAGGGCAACGTGATCCACCTGGGGGAGCGCGAATGCTCCCTGCAGAGGCGGCACCAGAAGCTGATCGAGGAATCCCTGTCCCCCTTCATGGACGAGGAGCTTCGAGAGCGCATGGGCGCGGTAGCCGTGAAGGCCGCCCAGGCGGTGGATTACCAGAATGCCGGCACGATCGAATTCCTGGTGGACAAGGACCGGAACTTCTATTTCCTCGAGATGAACACCCGCCTGCAAGTGGAGCATCCCATCACGGAGATGGTCACAGGGGTGGATATCGTGGCAGAGCAGCTCCGGGTTGCGCGCGGCCGCCAGCTAAGCTACACGCAAGATCAGATCCAGTTCAACGGGCACGCCATTGAGTGCCGCATCAACGCCGAAGACCCCTACAACAATTTTCTGCCCTCCACGGGCCGGATCACCCACAGCCTGCTCCCCACCGGGCCGGGCGTGCGGATCGATACCGGGGTATATCCGGGCTTTGAGATCACGCCCTTCTATGATCCGATGATCGCCAAACTGATCGTGTGGGGCGAGACGCGTGCCCAGGCCATCCTGCGGATGCGCCGCGCACTGGAGGAATACCGGATCGTGGGCGTGCGCACCAACATCCCCTTCCACCAAACGATGATGGATTCACACCGCTTCATGGCGGGTCAATACGATACGCGCTTCGTGGAGGAGCGGTTCTCGATGGAGGAGGCCGGCGGAGGAATCACCGAGGAGCATACCGAGATCGCCGCCATCCTTGCCACGCTGGCGGCCCACCGCGAGAACGAGCTGTCCGCGCATGTGGTCCGGCGCGGCGAACGCGATACCAGCAACTGGAAATGGGTGGGACGCTGGGAACGGATGCACCGCTAGAGGCGGCCTTATGAAGTATATTGCGACGATCGAAGGCAAGGAATACACCATCGAGATCCTCGATGAGAAGCACATCCGCATCGGGGAGCGCGTGGTGCCCGTGGATTTCGTCACGGTGAGCGGGCAGCCGGTTTTCTCGCTGATCGTGGACGGCAAGTCGTATGAATCCTTTGTGTACCCCGGCGAGGACGGTGACTGGCAGGTGCTGCTGCTGGGGCGCCAGTTCTCTGTGGAAGTGGAAGATGAGCGCGAGAAACGCCTGAGGGTGGCGGGCGGCGGCGCAGTGGCGGAGGGCGCCGAGTACCAGATGAAGGCTCCCATGCCGGGGCTGGTGGTGAGCGTCAATGTGGAGGAAGGCCAGAAGGTGGAGAAGGGCCAGGTACTGGTGGTGCTTGAATCCATGAAGATGCAAAACGAGCTGAAATGCCCGCGCTCCGGAACCATCGGCCGCATCAAGATCAAGGCGGGCGAAAAGGTGGAGCAGAAGCAGACCCTTCTCAGCGTACAGTGAGATGGACGGGCAGGAGATCGAAGTCAAGTTCTTCGTGCACTCACTGCCGAAGATCGAGGGACGCCTGCAGGATTCAGGGGTGCGACTCATCCAGCCGCGAACCCTGGAGATAAACCGGCGCTTCGATCACCCGGACGGCAGATTGAGAGCCTCCGGGCAAGTGTTAAGGCTGAGGCAGGACAGGCTGGCCCGCCTGACGTTCAAGGGAAGAGGGACCTCGCAAGAGGGCGTGCTGAGCCGCACCGAACTGGAGGTCACGGTCAGCGATGCGGAGGCGGTACGGCAGATGCTGGAGGCCCTGGGTTTCGTGCAAAGCGCCATCTATGAAAAATATCGCCGGGTGTATGAACTCGGTGGCTGCGAAATCATGCTGGACGAGCTGCCTTACGGGGATTTTGTGGAGATCGAGGGACCAGACACGATATCCATACGGGCCATGACGCACCGATTGGGTTTGAAGATCGAGCACGCGGTGGAGCAAAGCTACCTGGGAATCTTCGAACGCTATTGTATAGGCAGGCGGCTGGATCCCACACTGCTGACCTTCGAGGCGTTGAAGGGAAATCACCCGACCCCCAAAGAATTGGGGGTGGAAGGAGCCGATCAGTAAGAACAAAATATGTTCGGGGGATACTGCAAGGAATCTCATTTGTACAAGACCCTGTTTTCGCTTAACATTAAGAACAGATACGCCAACGGAGAAAGCATGGAACCCAGAACAAATTTCCCGGCGGACCTCGAGAGGCTGAGGAAACACCTGCCAGACCTCCGCAGCCTGTGGGGAATCCTGCGCATCCTGGCAGTACCGGTGCTCCTGTTCCTCCTGATCAGCCAGCTCTTTGTGATGAGCGATGTCTTCATGGGATTGTGGATGCTGGATGCCGAGGTGCTGGCACTGGCAGCGGGATTCCTGTGCCTCTACCTGTTCTTCCGGTTGAGGGAGCCGCTCATCGAGCAGTACGGTGAAGCCGCCTACGCGCGGGGATTCAAGAGCTTCATCATCCCCGGGCTGACGATCATTGTGGCAGTGATCGTGCGTATCCGCTTCATTGGCGGACCCATGGTCCCGGGGTGGCTGCTGGACCCCGTAGGCCGCGCCCTGGGCTGGCTGCTCATCCTGGTGGGCGTGCTGCTCTGGCTGCGCTCCGTCCTGGCACTCGGGATCGACAGCCTGACGATGACCTATGTGTACTTCCGCGAGGAGGGACACCGGACAGAGAGCGCCATCTATGGCTTGCTGAGGCATCCTATCTATGGAGCGGCGGTGAGGATCTCGCTCGGACTGGCCCTGCTGAACGGAAGCTGGTTTGCCCTGACACTGGCACTGATTCTGTCCCTATTCCTGTGGGGTTGGGTACGGCTGGTGGAGGAGAAAGAACTGATCAGCAGGTTCGGCCAGGATTATGAAGATTACCGGAGAAAGACGCCAGCTTTTTGGCCGCGCTGGCAGGACATGTGGAAGTTCGTCAGATTCTTGATCCTGGGAAGGTGACACATGACCACGATCCTGATCCTTGGAGGATATGGCGAGACCGGCAGGCTGCTGGCAAAGCACCTGCTTGCCCAGACAGAGGCACGTATCGTCCTGGCGGGGCGAAGCATGGATAAAGCGCGGGCGCTGGCCGCGGACCTGAACGATACAAGGGTCAGTGCGCAGTGGGCGGACGCTGCGGACGGTGAATCGCTCAAGCAGGCTCTCCAGGGCGTCGACCTCTGCCTGGTGGCCGCGCCTACCACACACCAGGCCGAAACGGTTATCCTGGCATGCCTGCAAGCAGGGACAGACTATCTGGATGTCCAGTTCTCCAACCGCAAGCTAGAGGCCCTGCAACGCGCTGAGGCGGAGATCCGGGCAGCGGGGCGATGCTTCGTGACCGAGGCGGGTTTCCATCCCGGCCTGCCCGCGGCGATGGTGCGCTACGCTGCCAGCCAGATGGATCAGATCGAGAAGGCGGTCACAGCTGGATATTTGAGCATCGGACCGGGCTACCCTCTTACCGACGCCGTGGATGAATTGATGGAGGCCTTTATCGACTATGACGCGCGGGTTTATAAAGATGGGAAGTGGACCGAGCCGAAAAAGTGGGAAATGAGAAAAATTGACTTTGGGGCGGGAATCGGGGAGAGGACCTGTTACTCCATGTTTTTCGAGGAACTGCGCTGCCTGCCCGAGCTCTACCCCACACTGAAGGACACCGGCTTCTATATCTCCGGCTCAAACTGGATCGCCGACCTGCTCATCACACCGGTCGTCATGGTGGGGTTGAAGATCGCACCGAAGCGCGGGCTGCGGCCATTGGGAAAGTTGATGTGGTGGGCGATGCAGCAGACCAAGCCGCCCTATGAGGTCAGGATCGCCGTGGAGGCACAAGGCACGAAGAACGGCGGCCCCATCACGGTGCGCGCCAGCGTTGCTCACGCCGATGGCTACGAGCTGACGGCTATTCCAGTCGTCGCTTATTTGAAGCAATACCTGGATGGATCGGCGAGACGGCCGGGATTGCACATGATGGGCCAGATCGCAGAGCCGCTGCGATTGTTCGCTGATATGGAAACGATGGGAGCTGAGATCAGGATGGGCTGAGAAAGCTCAGCACAAGACCACTTCAAAATCCGAGCGCCAGCAGGCGATCTCCACCTCGCCCGTTCCGCCAAATAGCAGAGGCAGAAGGGATTTCATTCCCTCGGCAGGGCCGGAGGTGATAAAGCGAACGGAGCCGATCGCCCCGGGAGGGTGCTTCATTCCGCCAGCCTCCAGAAGCCGCCCGGCCTGGCGCGCCACCGCGGGCGCAGGGTCAATGACGCGAACTCCCGGCCCGACGACGTCCTCAATGAGCGGGATGACGAAGGGATAGTGCGTGCATCCCAGCACCACCGTATCGATGTCCTTCTCAAGCATAGGCCGCAGGGCAGCCTCCAGGATGGAGCGCGTGCGCGGGCCGGCAAGGTCTCCGGCCTCGATCTGGGCTACCAGGCCGGGACAGGTATCCTGGAGCACCTGCACGCCGCGGGCAAAGCGCTCCACAACCGAGGCGTACAAAGCGCCCTGGAAGGTGGCCGGGGTGGCAAGCACACCTACTACACCGCTGTGGGTATGCTCGGCAGCCGGCTTGACCGCAGGCTCCATGCCTACAAAGGGAAGGCGGGGGTAATTTCCCCGCAGGTATTTCAGCGCGGCCGCAGAAGCAGTGTTGCATGCCACTACAATGAGTTTAGACCCGCTCTCCAGCAGGAAACGGGTGATAGCCTCGGAAAAAGCCTGGATCTGCTCCATGGGGCGCGCCCCGTACGGAACATGCCTCTGGTCGCCGAAATAAATCAGGTCCTCGGCAGGCAGACTCTGCCGAATGCTCCGCAGCACGGAAAGCCCGCCGACGCCCGAGTCAAAGACGCCGATGGGCTGATATTTCAAGGAAGATGGCATGATCGAGGATGATAAAGGCAAACGTAGAAAGCGGGAAGAGACGGGAAGCTAACCCGGCTTGCGCGCCGCTTCCACGAAGGAGCGGAACAGGCGCTGCATGGCAGGCTGGTCTGTGAGCCATTCAGGGTGCCACTGGACGGCGATCGCATAAGGATGATCCGGCAGTTCCACCACCTCGACCAGGCCATCCGGGGAGCGACCCGCAACATGGAGGGAGGAGGCGATGTCCCTTAATCCCTGGTGGTGCAGGCTGTTGACGTGCAGCAGCGTTTCGCCGAAGATATGGGCAGCAAAAGAAGTTTCCTCCACCTGCACCGGGTGAACGAGCTCCCTCCGCAGGCTGCCGGGATAATCGTGGTCGAGGGCATTGGGTAGCTGCCCGGGGATATGAGTATATAGTGTGCCGCCCAGGGCTACATTCATCACCTGGGCGCCGCGGCAGATGCCCAGCAGGGGTTTTCCCTGGGAGGCCGCGGCACGAAGCAGAACCAGTTCCGCCCGGTCGCGGGCTTCGTCCACGCCGTCGATGCGGGGATGGGGGGTTCCGGCGAAAAACTGCAGGGAAATGTCACCGCCGCCGGAAAAGAGCACCCCATCCAGGCGGTCATACAGATCATGGACAACTTCCTCGGGGAGATGGCAGGGAACCGGGACGGGCAATCCCCCGGCCTCCTCGATTGCGTTGATATAGGAATGCTGCAGGGTGGAGGTGGGATGCCCATCCGAGTCGCGGCCATTGCGCGCCGTGATGCCGATCAGAGGTCTGGCCATGAGCAGGCTCCTTAAAGACAAAGAGCGCAGATGCCTGCGCCCTTTGGATCGAACTGGGTCAGTCGAACTTCTGCTTGAGGCGGGCGGATTTGCCGGTGCGACCGCGCATGAAGTAGAGCTGGGCGCGACGGACCTGGCCATGGCGCTCGACCACAATCTTGTCGATGCGCGGGGAGCGGAGCAGGAAGGTGCGCTCCACACCAATGCCATTGCTGGCCATGCGGCGCACGGTGACGGATGCCTCGTTGCCGCTCTTGCGCAGGCGGATGACGGTGCCCTTGAACTCCTGGATGCGCTCGCGGTCGCCTTCCTTGATGCGGACATGCACGCTGACGGAATCGCCGGGGCGCAGCACTGGGATATTCTCGTTGGTTTTGGCCTCGACGGCCTTCAGCAGATCTGCCATTTTCGTTCTTCCTTACGTGGTTATGATTTCAGACGCGACTGCGCATTATAGCATACAATTTCCGGGTGAAAAGGTGAGGAATCCTCCGGGACCCAAAGGATCAGGAATAGGCCCGGATGGCAAGCACAGCATTGTGACCGCCAAAACCGAAAGCATTGCTGAGCGCCAAGGTGACCTTCTTTTCGCGGGCGGCGTTGGGGATGTAATCCAGGTCACACTCGGGATCAGGGGTCTGATAGTGTATGGTGGGAGGCAGGATCCCCTCCCGCACCGCCTGAATACAGAAAATCGCCTCCAGCGCGCCGGTGGCGCCCATCATGTGACCGGTCATGGATTTGGTCGAAGAAATGGGGATCTTGTAGGCGAGCTCACCCAGGGCATTCTTGACAGCGCGCGTCTCGGATCGATCATTCAGGGGAGTCCCGGTCCCATGGGCACTGATATACCCGACCTCATCATCATTCGCACCGGCGGAGGCAAGAGCCTGGCGTATCGCAGCGGCGCCTCCCTCGCCCTCCTCATGGGGAGCAGTGACATGGTAAGCATCGGCGGTGGAACCGTAGCCAGCCAGCTCCGCGTGGATATTGGCTCCCCGGGCACGTGCATCCGTCTCGCGCTCCAGCACCAGCACTGCCGCGCCCTCCCCCATTACCAGGCCATCTCGCTCCCGGTCGAAGGGCTGCGGAACGCGATCCGCCTCCTCATTGCGGCGGGTCATGGCGCCGATGCGGTCAAAAGCCGCCACGCCTGTGGAGGTGATGGTGGTCTCGGCGCCGCCTGCCAGACAGGCATCAATCATGCCGGCACGCAGCATCATCCAGGCCATGCCAATTCCGTCCGCGCCTGAGGCGCAGGCCGAGGCAACGGAGAAACACGGCCCCTTGATGCCGTGGTCGATGGCGATCAGACCCGAAGCCCCGTTGGACATGAGCATTGGGATAAGGAACGGGCTTACCTTGCGAGGGCCGTCCGTATGGTTGATGATGACCGCGTCCTGCAGCGCTTTCAGCCCGCCGATGGCCGAAGACACCACCACACCGATGCGCGGCGCATTTCTCTCTGTGATAACCAGACCCGAGGAGGCAAGCGCCTCCTGCCCTGCGGCCGTGGCAAGCTGCTCGTAGCGGTCCCGCCGGCGGGATTCCTTAGACTCCATATACCTGTCCGGGTCGAAGTTCTTTACCTCCGCGGCGATGTGGACATTGAGCGGTGAAGAATCGAACAATGTGATCGGCCCCACACCCGTCACCCCTTCGATGGCATTTTTCCAGGACTCGGACACGCTCAATCCCAGAGGACTGACCGCCCCCATACCGGTTACCACAATGCGCTCCTGCATGGAACCTCCTCGGATCAACAGCAATTTTCCAGCCATTGGCTGGCGTAAGATTTAACCCGCAGGCACGCAAACCGTCACGCCTGACGCAGCATCCACTCACGCTCCAGGATGGCGTAAACATACTCATCTGCCCAACGATCGCCCAGCCAGTAATTCTCGATATGATGGGCTTCGCGGCGGAAACCCAACCTTTCCAGGAGGCGGGTCGCACCATGATTTTCCGGGTCGCAGTCGGCGTGGATCCGGTGAAATCCCAGCTCACCGATGAGGAAGTCCAGGATGGCCGTTAGTGCCTCGACCGCGTACCCCTGGCTCCAGTAGGGACGGGCGAGGGTTGCCCCCAGGTACGCCTGCCCGTGGGCGCCCGGCCGGGGGAAGAAGCCTACATCCCCGATGAGGAGACCCGAGGATTTCTGCTCCAGAGCGGCCTGGAACCAATCGCCTTCACGGCCCGGCTCGGCAGCTTTCATGGAACGGATAAATTCCTCGGCCGTGCTGCGCTCATAAGGGACCTTCCAGCCCTGGTAGCGATAGACCTGCGGATCGTTGCGATAGGCCAGGAAAGGCTCGAGGTCGGCATCCGTGAAGTGACGCAGGACCAGCCGTTCAGTTTGGAGCGGGAATGGCATGCTCATTCTCCGGGCTTGGGGATGTGATCGCCTTCGACCCAGTGCCCGCCGTCCGGCCTGAC
>CAZSPX010000109.1:0-9851 GCA_964608885.1 uncultured Anaerolineaceae bacterium
GGCAATGTCACTCTCACCGGCGTGACGATCACCGATACGCGCCTTGCGGCTCTCTTGTGCACACCCACGCAGCCTGGCACGGTAATTCCCGGCGGGACGATGGTCTGCACCGGCTCATATACGGTGACCCAGGCCGACCTCAACGCGGGTGGGACACTCAACAACACCGTCACCGGCGACAGTGACCAGACCGCACCCTCCACGGCCAGCGAGTCGGTGGACGTGACACAGAACCCGGCCTTTACCCTTGCGAAGGTCGCGGACGTAACCAGTGTCAATACGGTGGGCGATGTCATCAATTACACGATCACCCTGACCAATACCGGGAACGTGACCATCACAAGGGCGACGATCACCGATACGCGCCTTGCGGCTCTTTCTTGCACACCCACGCAGCCCGGCACAATCATCCCGGGTGGGACGATGGTCTGCACCGGGTCTTATACAGTGACACAGGCTGACCTTGACGCAGGCGGCACGCTAGACAACACTGCCACAGGCGACAGTGACCAGACCGGGCCTTCGACTGCGGCCTCCTCGGTCACCGTACTGCAAACGGCCTCCTTCACCCTTAACAAATCGGCGGATGTCACAAGTGTCAATGCCGCCGGGAATGTGATCGCCTATACCATCACTGTCACGAATACCGGGACCGTCACCCTGACCGGGGTGAGCGTGAGCGACCCGCTCCTTGTGGACCTGGATTGCAACGCTGCGGCCCCCGGGTTCCAAACCACCGGCCTTACCCTCGCTGCGGGAGGCAGCCTGACCTGCACCGGCACCTATGCGGTCACGCAGGCGGACCTGGATAATAACGGGGGTGGGGACGGCGATATTGACAACACCGTGACCGCGGATACCGCCCAGACCCCCGCCCAAACCGCCTCGGCTGCGGTGCTGCTTGGCCAGAACCCCGGCCTGAGCGTGGTGAAGAGCATCACCTCCGGCAGCCCGTACAACAGCGTGGGCGACGTCATCCAGTACAGCTACCTGGTGACGAACACCGGCAATATCAGCCTGCCCGGGCCGGTCACGATCAACGACGACCTGACCACGGACGAGAGCTGCCCGGTGGTGGTCTCGCTGCCGCCGGGAGGGACTGTCACCTGCACGGCCTCCTATACGATCACCCAGGCGGACCTGGACCGCGGCTCCGTATTGAACACCGCCACGGCCAGCGCCGGAGGGGTCACCTCCAGCCCGTCCAGCGCCACCGCCGAGGCCACCCAGACCCCGGGCATCCGCATCACCAAGACACTGTCCACGGTCGTATTCGACAGCCCGACCCTGATCCACATCACCTACTCCATGTTGGTGGAAAACATCGGAAATGTCGGGCTGATGAACGTTGAAGTGGTGGACGACCTGAGTCTCACCTTTGCCTCCGCGGCCAGCTTTACGGTCGAACAGGTATTTTCCGCGGCCTTTACAGTGAACCCATCCTATGACGGCAGCACGGACACGAACCTGCTGGCCGGGTCCGATTCTCTGGCCCCGGGCACCAGCGGCACGGTGACCCTGCGCGTCCTGGTGGATACGGGCGGGAACCCTGCCACGTATACCAACCTGGCCGCGGCCTCCGGCCTGACCCCGAATGAAACCCGCGTGCAGGACGAGGACCAGGTCAGCGGGCCAAGCTTTGCGGACCCGGCAGTGACCAAGGCCGTGAACCCCTCCCAGGCCGCTGTGGGCGACCCGGTGACCTATACCATCACGGTCACGAACAACGGCAACCTTGCGGCCGATAATGTGGTGGTGACGGATATCCTGCCCTCCAACCTTGACCTCGCCCCGGTGAACCCGATCACGCTGGTCCCGCCTGTGGGGACGGTGACCATTACCCCGCCACGGACCGTCACAGTAAACCTCGGGACGGTGGCGGTGGGCGCCACGCATACCATCACGATCCGGGCCATCGTCAACGCGCAGGGGAACCCCATCGTGAACACGGTCCTGCTCTCAACGCCCAACCAGAGCGGGTGGCCGGGCAACCTGCTGGTGAACGACCGCGCCACGGCTCCGCTCAACGGGCTGCCGCCCCCCTCCACCGGCGGCCCCGGCCTGCGCGACCGGACCCTGCCGAAGACAGGTTTTGCCCCGGGCTTGGTGTCCAGCCTGCCGAAGCAGCCTGCCAGTGAAGCCTATACAGACCTGGGCAAGGTGTGGATCGAGATCCCCAGCCTGAACGTTAAAGCCTCCATCGTCGGTGTGCCGGTCCTGGATAACGGTTGGAACACCACCTGGCTCTCGAACGAGGTTGGCTGGCTGGATGGCTCGGCCTTCCCCGGCTGGGCGGGCAACAGCGCGCTGACCGGGCATGTCTTCCTCGCGAACGGGAAACCGGGTCCCTTTGTCAACCTGTCCAAGATGAAATGGGGCGACCAGGTGATCGTGCATGCCTACGGCGAGAAGTACACCTTCGAGGTTCGCGAGAACCAGCGCATCTCGCCCTCCAACAGCTCGGTGCTTAAGCATGAGGAATATTCATGGCTTACCCTGCTGACCTGCAATTCCTACAATCCTGTGACGGAAGAGTATGTCTTCCGCATCTCGGTTCGGGCAGTGCTGGTCAAGGCGGAGACCGACAAGTAAGCGCAGCGGCTCGAACTGGCCGCCCCGGGGACTTCTCCCCGGGGCGGCTTTTTTTCGGTGTAACCCAGGACCCCAGCGCGCCATCCACTATAATTGCCCCGTGTCCGAGATCACCGTGACCGCAAGGCAATACCGCCTGGGAGTGCTGGCGCTGGCCCTCCTGGGGCTGTTATGCGTCCTGATCACGACCTCGAAATACGGGGCCGGGGTGTCCTCGGACGCCGTGCGGGCCATGTCCACGGCGGAGGGTCTGCTCGCGGGGCGGGGGTTCGTGGATTTCGTCGGTTCGCCCTATGTGCTCTGGCCCCCCCTGTATCCAATGGCACTTGCGGGGCTGAGCCTGCTCACCCGGTTGGATGTGTTCCATGCAGCCTGGTTCCTCAATCTGCTGCTCTTCCCCGTGAACATCTGGTTGTGGGGCCGGCTCTTCGAGCATCTCTTCCCCGGCAGATTGCATTACGCCCTGGTCGCCGGGGCCGCGGCGGCCCTCTCCAGCTCGATGATCCGCATTTATGCGAACGTGGCCTCCGATCCCCTCTTTGTGACCTTCATGGTGCTTTTCTTCCTGGCCGCCGCCGAATATCTTGGGGAGGGCTCCACCAGGCATCTTGCATGGATGTTCCTGTGGGCGGGGCTGGCGATGCTCCAGCGCTATCCGGGCGTGACCCTGCTGGCCGTGGCGGGCCTGGTCGTGCTGCTGAAACGCGGCCGGAGGGGCATCCCGGCCCTGCTGCTGGCGGGTGGACTCTCCGCGCTTCCACTGGGCCTCTGGCTGATCGGCCATAACCTGCTGGGTCACGGAACGCTGTTCGGGACGCGGGCCTACGGGGAGATGCTTCCGCTGGAGAACCTGGGCCTCTCCATGACCAAGGTCCTGCACTGGTTCCTGCCTTACGCGCCCGGGCTGAAGGAACTGCTCTTCCGCCCGTGGAGCCTGCTGCTTGCCGCCGCGCTGATCCTGGCCCTCCTGAATTATCGATCACCAGAGCGTTGGAAGGAATGGGGGCGCGTTCTGGCGGGAAGATATGCCTGGCCGCTGTTGGTCTTCGCGGCAGCTTATTACCTCCTGATGGCCTTCACGGTCAATACCATCGACCACCGCGACCTGACCTCCGACCGCTATTACATCATCCTGCTTCCGGCCCTCCTGGCGTTCCTGCTGCTCACCTGGCAGGAGCTGGCCGCCCCGCACCTGGGCTCTCGAAGATGGGCCGGGGCGGCGGCGGGAGTGCTGCTGCTGGCCTGGTTCGTCTATCCCCTCTATGACCTGCAGGAATACCTGCAGCTCTCGCTCGTGAACGGCGAGCCGAGCAACTACAATATCTACAATTCCAGCCACTTCACGGAGATGAAGGTGGTCAGGGAGGGGCGGCGGCTGGCGCAGGAGCATCCCGAAGCGGCGCTTTACAGCAACTATGTGAACCTGCTCTGGTTCCAGTACAAGCGCCCCATCCGCGTGCTGCTGCCCGTGGATAACAGCCTTGCGGCGGAGGAACGGGTCAGGCTCCTGCAGCAGGAGCACCCCGGCTGGCCGGGGGATGAGCCGGGCTACCTGATCTGGTTCACGCCCAACGAGTACAAGTACCTGGCCGGGCCGGAGGACCTGGCACAGATTGCTGACCTGACCCTGATCTACCGCGACGACAACGGGGAGATCTACCGGGTGCAGCCCCGCTAAGGACTCCCAGATGGGGGAAGGCTGGCATGCATTTTGCTCCTTGACAGGCGCAAAACGGCACATAAAATAGAGGTGGGTGTTCCATATATGGTTCACCTGAGGAGAGAAATGCGAGGCGATGATCCACGGGCCGGAATGGTCGCTGTCCCCGATATACGGGAAGGACCGTGGTGAGCCAATGGCGAACCCAACCGCATTTGGTGGGTATTCTTTTTTTTAATCTACAGGTCTTTTTTCTTGTTGTGATCCTGGAGGAAAATCGATGAATCGCCAACTCGGAAGCAATTTCAGGCTCTGGTTTACCGTATTTGTCCTATTCAGCGTGGTGATCGGCGGGATGGCGCCGAACCAGACCGCCCGGGCACAGATCTCCAACAATGCCCAGATGAACAAGAGCTTCACCCCCATCGATATCCTCCCCGGCGGAACGTCGGTCCTGAGGGTGACCATCTTCAACCCCAACACATTCCCTCTGACCAACGCCTCCTGGACCGATAACCTGCAAGGGTTGATGCCCGGTCTTTTCGTGGATAACCCGCCCGGCATCGTCAATACCTGCGGAGGCACCTTCAACCCGGCAGCCAATGACACCAGCATTACGCTGACCGGCGGCACCGTGCCCCAGCAGGTGGGAGGGACCCCGGGCTCGTGCTATGTTGAAGTGAACGTTTCCTCCGTAACCACCGGAAACCTGATCAACGTCATCCCGCCCAATGAGCTGACCGCCACGGGAGCCACCGGTCCCATCACCAACACGGATGAAGCCCGGGCGACCCTGCATGTGGCCAGCACCCTCTCCCCGGGGATCGCCAAGTCTTTCACGCCCAGCACCATCTGGGTGGGACAGAACAGCCGGCTGGACATCGGGATCACCAATACCGATTTGAACACCCCGCTGACCAATGCCGGTTTCACGGATAATCTTCCCCCGGGTGTGACGGTCGTTAACCCCCCGGCTCCCACCACCACCAACTGCGGGGGGGGCGTCAATGTGACCGCCAACAACAACTCGGGGACGATCACGGTGACCGGCGCGACGATCGCGCCCAGCCTGACCTGCGTCATCTCGGTGACTGTCACTGCCAGCGGCTCAGGGGTGTATCAGAATACCATCCCCGCCGGCGCCCTCACCACCCAGCAGGGAGTCACCAATCTTTCGCCCGCCAACGCGACCCTGAACGTGCAGAACATCGGGGTGGATAAGGCGTTTGATCCCCCGGCCATCACGCCTCCCGGGACCAGCACGCTGACGATCACGCTCCAAAACCCGAGCGGCTCGCCCATGACGGGCGTGTCCCTTACCGATACCCTGCCGGCCGCCTCCCAGCTTGAGTACGTGCCCGGCACGGCCGCCACCACCTGCGCTCCGGGGACGGTTGCCCTGACCGGCACGCCGCCCGTTACATTGACCCTCACCAACGGGACGATCCCGGCAGGAAGCATTGCCGCCCCCGGGACCTGTACCATCACCGTGCAGGTGACCGCGCCGGTGGGCGCGCCTCCAGGGAACTACACCAACCGCATCCCGGCCGGGGCTGTGACCGCCCCCGGCGGCATCTCGAACGTGATCCCTGCCACCGCGCCCATCCGCATCTACCCGGCGGGCGGGGGCGTGACCGGCAGCAAGAACTTCAACCCGCCGCTCATCCAGTCGGGACAGACCTCGGTCCTGCAGATCAACGTCCGGGCGCCCCAGGATACCGGCCTGACCAACGTGACGATCACGGATAACCTGCCGGCGGGGGTGACCATCGTCAACCCGCCCGCGCCCACGGCCAATGCCAACTGCGGGCCGGCTGCGGTCGTCACGGCCCCCAATCTCGGCACCCAGGTCCAGCTGACGAACGGCGCGATCCCGGCAGGAGCCAACTGCCGCATCACCCTGACGGTCACCAGCAGCGTTGTGGGAGTCCATACCAACACCATCGCCCCCGCGGATATCACCAATACCGAAGGCCGGACGGTGCCTCCCCCCGGTCTCAGCGCGGACCTGACCGTCATCGATGCCAGTGACCTCTCCATGGCCAAGAACTTCCAGCCCGGCACCGTCGCGGTCGGCGGCATCTCGCAGCTGACCATCACCCTGACGAACGCCAACACCAGCCCGCTGGTCAACGTCACCGCCACGGATACGCTTCCGGGCACCCCGGGCAACGGGTTGGTCGTGGCCCCTGTCCCGAACGCCATCACCACCTGTCTTCCCGGAGGGGTGGTGACGGCTGTACCCGGCACGCAGACCATCACACTGAACAATGGGACCGTCCCCGCGCAGGTGGGCGCGGTGCCGGGGACCTGCACCATCCGCGTGAACGTGCAGGCCACGGGCTTCTCCACCACCTATACCAATACCATCCCGATCGCGAATGTCAGCGGCACCATCCAGGGCACCCCCACGGTCATCCACCCGGTGCAGCCTGCCAGCGCGCAGTTGATCGTAACGCCCATCGCCATCAATATCGTGAAGGGCTTCCAACCGGTGCTGGTGTATGGAGGCACAGCCTCCACCCTGAGCATCCAGCTCATCAACCCGAACAACTTCCCGCTTTCGGGCATCAACTTTGTCGATAACATGCCGGCTGGCATGATCATTGCCAACCCGCCCAACCTGAACACCGGCACCTGCGGCGGGAGCCTGACGGGCGCGCCTCTCACGGGCAGCTTCAGCTTTGCAGGCGGCAGCCTGCCCGCCCTCGGGTCCTGCACACTGACGCTCAGCGTGACCATGAACGTCAACGGCAACCGGACCAATATCATCCCCATTGGCACGGTCACCACGGCAGAAGGGGCCTCCAACCCGGATGCCACGGATGCCAGCCTGACCAACCTGCCGGGCGCCGGCATTGCCAAGGTCTTCTCGCCGAACCCCATCAGCCTGGGCGACTACTCGCTCCTGACCATCACCATCCAGAATACCGGCAGTGTCGGTATGACCGGCCTGGGCCTGGTCGATGCGCTTCCCACTCCCCTGACCGTGGCAGGCCCGCCTGCCCCGCTGGCGGTCAACAACTGCGGCGGCTCACTGGCGGCCGCGCCGGGGGCCACGAGCATCACCCTGACGGGCGGCGCGCTGGCGAACGGTGGTTCCTGCACGCTCGTCATCCCCGTGTCCAGCATCTCCACCGGTTGTTTTGTGAACATCATCCCGCCCGGCGGCCTGACCGCTGACGGCGGCATCACCAATCCCAATCCTGCCTCGGATACGCTGTGCGTGACCGGCGGCACCACCGGCGGGCTGACCAAGTCGCTCACCGGGACCAGCTCGCCCGTCACCAGCGGGACGGATGTTGCCATTGGAGAGGTCGTCACGTACACGGTCGGCGTGGTCGTGCCGGCCAACACCACCATGGTCAATGCCCGGCTGGTGGATACCATGAACCGCGGCCTGTCGTTCCTGGCCTGCGACTCCATCGACCTGGCGGGTGTGACCACCTCGGACCCGGGCGGCGCTTCCGCCATTTGCGCCAACCCGACCGTTGATTCGAACGGCAGCGCCGACCCGGTGGACATCGGCCGCAGGGTGACCTTTAACTTCGGCGACCTGACCAACTCCGGACAGACCGACCAGACCATCACCACGGTCTACCGGGCCGTGGTGCTCGACAGCCAGGAGAACGTGGATGGGAAGACCCTGGACAACTCGGTCTCCTTCATCTGGAGCACCGGCTCGCTCGGACCGGTCAGCACCCGCGTCCGGGTCATTGAACCGGACCTGGTCATCGACAAGACCTCCAACACTTCCTTCATTGCCCAGGGCACCGAGGCCATCTTCACGCTGACGATCCAGCACACCGCCGCCAGCCATACGGATGCCTTTGATGTGGTCCTGGAAGACACGCTGCCGACCTCGCTGGATTACGTGGCCGGCTCGATCGACTGCACAACCGGCGCCCAGGACCCCGCGCCCGCGGACTGCACATTTGATACCACCACGCGCACGATCCGCGCCGTCTGGCCGGTCTTCACACGTGCCGGCGGGACAGGCGTGGTCCGCCTGCGGGTGACGCCCAACGCCAGCTACGTATCGAACACCCCCGTCACCAACGTGGGCGTGGTCGCGTGGACAAGCCTGCCCGGGCCTTTGCCCCCGCAAAACGCCAACCCGTATTCGCGGGAACGCTTCTATGATCCCGGCAGTCCCATCGATGTCTATGGGAGAAGCGACTCGCTGGTCCTGAATCCGCTCAACCGGAATCCCCAGGCGCGTCTGAAGACAGGCTTTGCCCCCGGTGTCGTGACCGACCTCAGCGGCCTGCCTGTCACAACCTATGACACGGACCTGGGCCTGAGCGTGGAGATCCCGCGGCTCAATATCTACCAGCCGGTGGTGGGGGTCGCCTTCCAGGGAGGCCAGTGGGATGTAACCTGGCTGACCAACCAGATCGGCTGGCTGCAAAAGACCGCCTTCCCGGGCTTCACCGGCAACAGCGTCCTCACCGGACACCTGACCTCCGCCTCGGGAGCGCAGGGGCCCTTCTCGGAGCTGTACCGCCTGAACAGCGGCGACCGTGTGATGGTGCATGCCTTCGGCGAGCTATACACCTACGAGGTGCGCTCGGTGAAGAAGGTCTCGGTCAACGATATCTCGCTCTTCCAGCATGAGGAAAAGCCCTGGCTGACGCTGGTCACCTGTGCGGACTACGATGAGGCCAGCGGGACGTACCTGTCCAGGCTGGTCGTGCGGGCCGCCCTCATCGAGTCCCGGGCCGACCGCAGCGGAAGATAATCCCTTTCGATCCTCGAATAAAAAAGCCCTCCCGGTTTGTCCGGGAGGGCTTTTTTCACGCAGGGATGGTTTACGAACCGCCCCTGCTGTTAATCCTTTCTAGAACAACCCGACCACCTTCTCGGTCTCGAGGTCGATGTCCACGTCATAGAAGACGGGGCGGGTGGGCAGGCCCGGCATGGTGCGCATCTCGCCGAGCAGCGGGTAGAGGAACCCGGCGCCCACGCTGGCGCGGATATCCCGCACGGGGACGCGGAAGCCGGTCGGCGCACCCTTGATGCCCGCTTCGGTGGTGAAGGAGAGGTGCGTCTTGGCCATGCAGATGGCCAGGCCGTCGAAGCCGAGCTGGGTATAGAGGGCGATCTTCTTCTCGGCCTCTTCGGAGTAATCCACGCCGTCCGCGCCGTAGATCTCGCGGGCAATCGTCTCGATCTTCTCCTTGATGGAGATATCCAGCGGGTAGAGCTGGTGGAAGTGGCTGGGTTTCTCAGCTGCGCGGATGACCGCCTCGGCCAGGGCGATGGCGCCCTTGCCGCCGTCCATCCAGTGGGTGGAGGGCACGGCATCCATCGCGCCCGCGGCCAGCGCGGCCTGGCGGACCATCTCGATCTCGGCGGGGGTGTCGTTGGTGAAGGCGTTGATGGCCACCACCACGTTCACACCGTAGCGCAGGGCGTTCTTGATGTGCCGCTCCATATTGGGCAGGCCCTTCTGGAGCAGGTCCAGGTTCTCGTCGGTATATTCGGGTGCCAATGGCTTGCCCGCCACCACCTTGGGGCCGCCGCCGTGCATCTTGAGGGCGCGGATGGTGGCGACCAGCACCACCACCTGCGGGATCAGCCCGCTGTAGCGGCATTT
>CAZSPX010000110.1:0-5031 GCA_964608885.1 uncultured Anaerolineaceae bacterium
TGGCCGGTGTACTTAACGTCCGAGCCGGACTGCAGGCCAAAGACCGCCGAGCGGTGGCCGGGCGGGAGCAGGGGAGCGCCCTTCTCCCCGTACAGCCAGCGGTCACTGACGCCGCGCAGGGGGTGAAGCTCCCGCAGGCTCCTCAGCCGCTCGGCCGGGATGGTGACGATCTCGAGGAGGCGCATCACCAGGTCGGCGGAGGGCTTGTCCACGTAACCGGCGGTGGTCACGCCGCGGTCAGCCAGGCGGTGGAGGATGCGCTGGTAGTCCTGGATGAACTGCTCGTAGGCGCCGGGGTCGTCGCCCTTGGCGCCCCACAGCTCGACGGGGCCGTCGGTGAAGGTAACGACCGGGCCGGAGAGCTGCGCGGAGAGCTCGTCCAGCCTGCGGCGCTCCTCCAGGTCGCGGCGCAGGGCGACCATCCCTTCCGTCATGGGCAGGCCGCGGGGGAAGAGGTCATCGCCGTAGAGCAGGTCGGTGGCGGTGAAGACCTCGGGGGCGAGGCCGGAGCGGGTCCGCATGAGGATGGCGCCCACATTGACCACGCAGAACTGGACCTGGCCGTGTCGGTCAGGGTTGATCTGGGAGCCGTCGGCGGCGATGATCGAGGCCTCGGGAAGCGAAGGGGGAGGCGCGGCGGTGAAGTCGAGGGGCTCGTCCAGGGGCAGGGCGCAGCGGACGGAAGGGTCCACCTCGCGGGCGATCTCCACCTTGCGGCGCAGGAAGTCCAGGTCCGCGGCGTGGCGGGCGAGCAGTTCGCGGGCCTGCCGCTGAAGCTCCTTGAGGCGCTCCTCGCGCTGGCGCGCGCCCAGGCCGATCTCGCGCACCCTGGTGTAGATGTCCTGGTAATTAACAGGCATGAGAGCCATCCGCCGGGTAGAACATTTGTACAAGATTTTACCGACAAATGCCGCGAAAGGCAAGGAGGCCATGTCATTGCGATCGCCCGATATCATCCCGGAGCGAAGCGGAGTGGACGTGTCCCCGAAACGTCGCGGAGCACCCCTGGAACGAAGTGGAAGGGGAAGTGGAGCGGAGGGGAGGGGAGCGGAGGGAGGCGAAACGCATCCGCACCCTCGCGCTTCGTCTGCGCTCCTTTTGGTCCCTCTGCAGGCTACGGGACGCTGCGCGGTCGCTCCGCTCAGCGCGAAACAAGCTTTGATTGGAATTTGTAACTTCGAAGTTGGGAACTCTCGATGCATGACGGTCATGGCAAATTATTCGAAAATGTGTTCTAATATTGTCACCATGCACATCAAGCCAACGCACCCCCAGCCTGTCATTGCGAGCGGCGTCGCGAAGCACACCGCGAAGCAATCTCCTGCTTATCAAGCCCACCCGCTTTCCGAGGCGGTGGCCTCGCGCTCCAGGTTTGATATTCTAAAGTTCTCCCCTCTTCTTGCCGCATTGCTAATGAACGTGCGCAATTGTTTCAATTGTAGGAATTGTTTTGACATGCATTTTCGCAAAATTTCGCACTATTTCTGGGCTTTTTTGAAGAAATCAATTAATTCAATTGTACGGGTAGGCAGCCAAATTACCCGTATTCCGGGCCTTGAATGGGGGCACGTAGGGATAATTCCTCATTGTTTTACCCTCGGGCGAGCGAGCTTCCAGCGAGCCTCGCCCATATTATCCCGGCGTCTGTCCGGGGCTCCGGCCGCATTGGCGACCGGAGCCTCCGCTCTCCCGGGCGGGGCCCGCACGATGCGGGGGTTGCTTCGGTCGCTGCGCTCCCTCGCAACGACACAGTGAATCCGGGAACTTTTTGGCGGGTGCAGCGTCTAGCTGGGAGAAAAGGAAAACAAGGAGTCTAAAATGAAGGCAAAGTATGGTTTTATCGCAGCAATCCTGGTCCTGGCGACCCTTTTGAGCGCCTGCGGCCCCACCACGATCCAGGCCTCGGCCCAGCCGCCCGTCCGCACGCTCAATGTGAGCGGCACTGGCAAGGTGGACCTGGCCCCGGATATCGTCTACATCAACCTGGGCGTGCACACCGAGAACCCCAGCGCGGCCGACGCCGTGGCGTCGAACAATGCACAGACCCAGAAGGTCATCGAGGCTCTCAAGGGCCTGGGCGTGGACGAGAAGGACATCCGCACCAGCAACTTCAGCATCTGGCCCTCGCAGAACTATGCTCCCGACGGCACCCCCCTGGATACCCGGTACGTGGTCGATAACCAGGTCTTCGTGACGGTCCGCGATCTGGAGAAGCTGGGCGACATGCTCGACGGCGTGATCGCCGCCGGTGTGAACACGGTCAACAGCGTGCAGTTCGACCTGGCCGACAAGAGCGAGGCCATGAAGCAGGCCCGCGCGGATGCGGTCAAGGATGCGCAGAAGCAGGCCCAGGACCTGGCCGCGGCGGCCGGACTGGAGCTGGGCGAGGTGTACTCGATCGGCTTCGCCGAGAGCTACACTCCCATCTTTGAGTACGGCAAGGGCGGCGGCGGTGGTGCGGCTGAGGCTGCGGTCTCCGTACCGATCCAGCCGGGGCAGCTGACCATCAGCGCCACAGTGAACATGAGCTACGTGCTCAAGTAAGCAACCTTGAAAGAGGACCCGCCTCCACGATGGAGGCGGGTCTTTTTATTCCCGGAAGCGCACATTCAGAGGGGGTTGCCACGTCGGCCGGGAATGTCCAGAAGAGCACCGAACATTCCCGGCACTCCTCGCAACGACATCTAAAACGTTATAATCCTCCCAACTTTTTCAGGGAGCAAAACACATGCTGAAGATCGGATACATCGGCCTGGGACTGATGGGCAAGTCGATCGCGCACAACCTGCTGAAGGCGGGTTTCCCGCTGGTGGTGCACAACCGCTCACAGGGGGCAGTGGAGGAGCTGGCCGCGGAAGGGGCGCAGAGGGCAGGGTCCCCCGCCGAGGTCGCCTCGCAGGTGGAGGTCGTATTCACCAATCTCCCGGATACGCCGGACGTGGAGAAGGTGGTGCTGGGAGCCAACGGGATCATCGAGGGGGCGCATGCCGGCCTGATCTACGTGGACAACTCCACGATCAAGCCGGGAGCCGCGCGCCGCATCGCCGCGGAGTTGGGACGCAAAGGCGTCTCCGCACTGGATGCGCCGGTCTCTGGCGGGGATATCGGAGCGCGCAACGCCACGCTGACGATCATGGTGGGCGGGGAGGCAGAGGCGCTGGAGAAGGTGATGCCGGCCTTCCTGGCGATGGGCAAGACGGTCACGCACGTGGGGGAGGCCGGCGCGGGCCAGGTGGCCAAGGCGGCCAACCAGATCATGGTGGCGGCGCAGATGGTGGCGATGGGAGAGCTGCTGGTGTTCTCCAGGAAGGCCGGGGTGGACCCGCGCAAAGTGGTGGAGGCCATCAAGGGGGGCGCGGCGCAGTGCTGGACTCTGGACGTCAAGCCGCCGCGGCTCTTCGCGGGCAACCGCTCCCCGGGCTTCAAGGCGCACATGATGCTCAAGGACCTGAGGATCATCCTGGAGACGGCCGCGGAGTACGACATCCCGGCAACCGGGACCGCGGAGAACACGCGCCTGTTCCAGCAGATGATCGACCTCGGCATGGGCGAACTCGACAACTCCGCGGTGCTGGGAGTGATCGAGAGGCTGGCGGGGACGGGCATCCTGGACCCGGACGGGGCATGAAGAAATACTGGCCCCAGGTACGCGACTACAGCCTGATCATCCTGGGCGGGCTGATCCAGGCGATCGGGCTGCGCCTGTTCCTGATCCCCTCCGATCTGGCGAGCGGGGGCGTGAGCGGCATCTCGCAGCTCATCAACCACTTCACGGGCTGGCCGATCGGCGCGATGGTGTTCGTCGGGAACCTGCCGCTCTTTGCGCTGGGGTGGCGCTTCCTGGGCGGGAGGCGCTTTGCGCTGCGCACCGCGGCGGCCGTGGCGCTGTATTCCATTTTCACCGACCTGCTGCCGCACCTGCCCCTCTTCGGCCCGCAGGGGCCGGCAGGCCGCCTGCTGGCGGAGGTGCAGGGCGACCTGTTCCTGAACACGCTTTACGGCGCGATCGTGACCGGGGTGGGCTACGGCCTGGTGTACCGGGCGCGCGCCACGAGCGGCGGCTCGGACGTCCTGGCGCGCATCCTGAATTTCTACCGGGGCACGCCGATGACGCAGAGCTACCTGATGGTGGATTCGGCGGTCATCCTGGCGGCGGGATTCGTCTTCGGCTGGAAGCAGGCGCTGTACGCCATCATCGTCCTGTACGTGAGCGGGCTGGTGGCCGAGACCACGCTGGAAGGCTCGGGAACGGTCCGCACGGCGATGATCGTGAGCACAGAGGCGGATGCGATCGCGGCTCGGGTGATCGACGAGCTGGTACGCGGGGCCACGGTGCTGGAGGGGACCGGGGCCTACACGGGCGCCTCGCGGCCGGTGCTTTACTGCGTCATCACACGGGCGGAGGTGGCCTCACTGAAGGCCATCGTCCACGAGATGGACCCGGAGGCGTTCATGGTGATCGGCGTGGCGCACGAGGCGCTGGGAGAGGGGTTTCGGCCGCTGAAGCAGGGGTAAGGGATGGGGCCGGGCGCGGTCGGAGACAGCAGTTGAGCGGGGGCAGGGGGGAGTTCAGGAGAACTGGCGGATGATGCCCGCGATCAGGAGGAATTGCCCCAGCTCATAGGGGATGATGTTCTTAAGGCGGCAGCGGGAGATGGGGGAGACGAATTTATTCCAGGCCAGCAGGTTATCGGAAAAGAAGAAGAGCGAAGCACCCAGCGCGACAAGGACGGAGGCGAGGGCATCCCAGGCCGTGTTCGAGAGGGTGAACAGGGCCGAGAGCAGCATGAGGCTGAGGGCCGACCCATAGAGGATGACGGGGAATCGCAGCGCGGACTGGCCGGAAGCCTGCGCCCCGGCAAGCACGCGCCGCAACAGCCGGGCCGCGCCCAGGCCCATGATGACCGCCATGAACAGGTTCCAGACCGAGAGCGGGGGAAGCTGGATATTAAAGCCCACGAGATACGTGAGATGAGCGAGAAGGAAGAAGACCAGCGCCGGAAGGAAGAAACGATCGCGCCAGATGAGCAG
>CAZSPX010000110.1:5131-9838 GCA_964608885.1 uncultured Anaerolineaceae bacterium
CGAGAAGGAAGAAGACCAGCGCCGGAAGGAAGAAACGATCGCGCCAGATGAGCAGGACATCGCCCACGAGCGAAAAGATGAGTCCCAGGCCGAACCAGAATGGAGCGCCGGACAGCGCGCAGGCGGTCCACAGCCAGAGGAAGAGGGCAGCCATGGCAGCGGGCTTGGCGAGAAACTCCAGGCGGGAGGATTCCCTCCAAACCGCCAGGACCTCCAACAGGGCAAAACCGATGGCAAGTGCGGGCCACATATTCACCTCCCGAAACCCCTCCCCCACCCGAGGAAGCCAGGGCATTATCTGTGAAGCAGCCAACACAAAAACAAGGCTGGGTTTAATTCTGAGATTGCCACGCGGCCTCCGGCCGCTCGCAATGACATATTATCTTCTTGCTTTCTTCTTCCCTTTTATTTTATATCCAAAGCGCTGGAGGGCGTTCTCATCCTTGCGCCATTCCTTGAGGACCTTGACGCGCAGCTCCAGGTACACGGGACGGCCGCCCATGCTCTCGATCTCCTGCCGAGCGGAGGTGCCGATGGCCTTGAGCATTTTACCGCCATCGCCGATGACGATGCCCTTCTGCGATTCACGCTCGACGAAGAGGGTGGCGCCGATGTAGGCCATGCCGTTCTCGCGCTCGGTGAACTCGTCAATGCGGACAGCGATGCCGTGCGGGACCTCGTCGCGCAGCTTGAGCAGCGCCGCCTCACGGATCAGGTCGGCGGCGATATCGCGCTCGTAGGAGTCGGTGACCTGGTCCTCGGGGTACTCGGGCGGGCGCTGCGGCAGTGCCCCCACCAGCGCGGCATGCAGATCCTCCAGCCCCGTTCCCTGGCGTGCGGAGACCTTGAGCAGGGTTGCTCCGGGCAGCAGCTCCGAGTAAACGGCGGCGCGGGAGACCAACTGAAGGGAATCGAGCAGGTCGATCTTGTTCAGGACGAGGAAGCACGGGATCCGCTTCGGCAGGCTTCGAAGCAGGTCCGCGACGAGGCGGTCCTCTTCGGCCGGCCCGGCGGCGGAATCCACCAGGAAGAGCACGGCGTCCACGTGCTCCAGGGATTCGCGGGCCTCCTGGTTCAGATACTCGCCCAGCTTGTGACGGGGGGCATGCAGGCCGGGGGTGTCCACAAAGACGATCTGCGAGGACTCGTCCGTGAGGATGCCGAGCTGCCGGCGGCGGGTGGTCTGGGGCTTGGGAGAGACGGCCGCGATCTTCTGCTTCAGAAGCGCATTGACCAGCGTGGACTTGCCCACATTGGGACGCCCGAGAATGGCCACAAAACCGGAACGGAATTCAGTCATGGTTTTCTTTCGTAGATGCGGATGCCCGGGTTCACGAAGTCCGCGGAGATGGGCGGCATGAACCAGGGCAGGGAGTAGTGGAAGTCGGCCAGCAGGCGGTAATGCGCGGATTCACCCGAGGCAAGCTCCTTGAAGAAGTCGCACTCGGGCCGCATGAGGCCGCAGGTGTAGGGGTCATCGAAGCGGGAGGCAGTAAAGCTGTCCACCAGGAGATAACCGGTGCCGCGCTCCACCAGGCCCGCCTCGGCACGATTGAAGTCATAGGGTTTATCCGTGGGAGGCGAGTCCGCGGGGCTTTTGAGGAAAGAGAGAGGGTAGTTGTGCTCGCGGGAGAACTTCCCGGCGGGGATGGTCGGCGAATAGAAAGTCTCCTCCAGAGAAGAGCCGGAGGGCAGGGTGGCGAGATACGCACCGGCAGCATAGCGCGCGTCATTGAGGAAGAGCAGCATCAGGCTGACCGTGCGGGCCAGCGAGAAGAGAAGGATGAGTCCCAGCCCGAGGCCGAGCAGCCGGGTGTTCATGGGAGTGAGGAGCCGCGCCCGTGTGAACAGGTCCTGAGCCAACCCCGCGCCGAGGACCGCCAACAGGGGCAGGAGCGGCAGCACAAACCGCACCGCCAGGTTGTAGGAGGCCATGAGCGGCAGGTCCAGCAGGAGCAGGCAGAGCAGGACCACGCCAAGCGAGGATTCGATCTCCATGCCGGCCCGCAAGGAACGGAAGAAGCGGTAGAGCGCCCACAACACGGCCGCAAGCATGAGGAGGAAGAGGAGCGGACCCACGGCCTGTTCCAGGAGAGAGAACTGGCCGGTGAGGCCGCGCTGTGCTCCCGGCTGATAGCCGTAACTGCCATTATAGAGAAAAGCGGGAATGGCGCGCTTCAGGAAGAAGGCCGGCCAGGCCAGGAAGCGCGGTGTGCCAATGCCGAAGCCCAAAATATAGAGGACGATCCCGATAAAAAGAGGCTCGATCAAAGCGAGAGGGCGGCGGGCAGGCCCAGTCCTGTTCTTGAGAATATAGACCACTGCCGGCGCAAGCCCCAGGAGCAGGCTGTTGTACTTGCTGGAGAGGGCCAATCCGGCTGCCAGGAAGGCCCCATACAGCCAGCCGCGGAGACCCACGGCTTGATATTGAAGAAGGAGGAAGACCGTGAGGGTGGAGAAGAAGGTAACGTACGCGTCGGTGTGGGCGAAGTGCCCGTTGTGCATCACCTCACTGGAGGCGAGCAGAAGCAGCGAGGCAAGACCCGCGGCCGGGATCCCCAGCCCCAACCGGCGGGCCGCAGGGTAGACCAATGCCACTGAGAGACCGAGGAGGACCGCGGAGATCAGGCGGGCGGAGATCAGCAGGGCGGCATCCGTCCCTCCGAAGGCCTGCACGAGCCGCCCCACGAGGTACATGAGGTTCTGCGGAAGGAACGGGTGGTTGAAGTTGGCCTCGTAATACCCCCAATCCCCGTGAAGGGCCTTGATGGCGCGCAGGGCCACTTCATCGGGATGCCAGATGGCCGGCGCACCCCAGGAAATGCCGGGGAGCGTGAGCGCCAGGAAGGCAAGGAACGCCAGCAGCGGGATCAAATATTCATGTCCGGCCAGGAAGGTGAGCAGCCTCCGCATGCTGTGCATGGGAGTCCCTGAGCCGGGCATGGGATCGTTCATCCAAGGGCCTCTTCCACCACGCGGGGTTTTGGATCCCAGTTCACGAAGGCCATCCCGGCGATGATGAGCAGCGCACCGACCACGACCTCCCAGGTGAGGCGCTCATGCAGGAACAGCACACCCAGGATGACGCCTCCCAGGGGGAAGAGATAGGTGACCATTGTGGTGCGGGTGGGGCCGATATCATGGATGAGGCGGTAGAGCAGGATGAAAGCGAAGCCGGAGCCCAGGATCCCGAGCCAGAGCAGCCCCACCCAGGTGAGGGGGAGGCGCGGGATCTTCAGGGGGGCTTCCACCAGCGGGGCGGCCAGCCACATCACGGCCGTGGAGGAGAGCAGCGGTCCCACGCTGCGCATGATGGCCGGGGCCTGCTCGGTGTACTTGCGGGCATAGATGGCGCTGAAGGCGTAGAACACAGAGGCCGCCACCACGGCCAGCTGGCCGAGCAGCGAACTGTGAGAGACGCCCAGGTCGCGGCTCATCAGCACGATCACTCCGGCAAAACCGGTGAGGAGGCCCAGCACCTTTGGGAGGGTGATCTTGTCATCGCGAAGCATGTAATGGGCCGCGAGGATGGTAAAGAGGGGGACGGTGGCGTCCAGGATGGAGGCCACACCCGAGTCGATGACCTGCTCACCCCAGGAGATGAGGAAGAAGGGGGCGGCCACGTTGGTGAGGCCCAGCACCAGCACGGGGATCCAGAGGCGCGGGTCGCGCGGCAGGGAGGCGCGCTGGACCAGGATCACACCCAGGCCGAAGAGCAGACCGAAGAGGACACGGAAGGCAACCAGGGTGATGGGGCCGACTTCCTGCACGGCGACCTTGATCCACATGAAGGAGGAGCTCCATATGGCACCCAGGAGGATGAAGTTAAACCAGTCTTTTGTTTTCATTTCTAAAGCTCCGCTGAGGATGGAGAGTGTATCATATGAGGACTCGGCGTGAATGCAGAATCTTCCCAGCCGAACCCTCCCCGCCCCTCCCCCATTTTTGCAGATGGGGGAGGGGCTTTATTCCTTTGTGATCAGGCGGACCTGGGTCTCGTAGAAGACATAATCCCAGGCCCAGTTGAGGAGCACCATCAGGCGGCTGCGGAAGCCGATCAGGCGGTAGATGTGCAGTCCCACCCAGATGACCCATGCAATGAAGCCGCTGAAGGAAATCCCCCAGATGCGCGCCACGGCGGCATTGCGCCCGATGGTCGCAAGCAGGCCGGGGTCCTTGTACTGGAAGGGGAGCAGTGAGCGGCCCTCGAGCATGCGCTGCAGGTTGCGGGCAACGGAGTCCGCCTGCTGCTGGGCCACGGTGGCCAGCATGGGCAGAGGAGCGCCCTTCGAATCCTGCACGTAGGCGGAATCGCCGAGGACGAAGACCTCGGGGTGGCCGGGGAGCTGCAGGGTGGGCTCGGTGACGACCTGCCCGCCGCGCGCCAGCTCGACCCCCAGCCGGGAGGTCAGCTCGGAGGCGCGCACACCTGCCGTCCAGATCAGCGTCTCCGCGGGAATCCCGGTCCCATCGCCGAGAGTGACCGTCTCGCCGTTATAGGCCTGCATCCTGGTGTTCAGCATCACGGTCACGCCCTTGCTCTCGAGCAGGCGCTGCGTGGCTTTGCGCAGTTCGGGCGGGTAGGCAGGCATGACGCTGTCACCCGCCTCCAGCAGGAGGACACGAGCCTCGTCCAGGTCCATGAAGGGATAATCCTTGGTGAGGACATGGCGCATCAGCTCGGAAATCGCGCCGGCGGTTTCCACG
>CAZSPX010000111.1:0-9726 GCA_964608885.1 uncultured Anaerolineaceae bacterium
TCACCGACACGCCCGATTTCTGGCGGCGCGAATACCAAAAGTATCCCGAGCACGGGATGCGCTTCACCGGGGAGCCCGCCTACTTCAAACACATCACCGAAGCCGCCACCCGCATGATGGAAGCCGCCGGGACGACCGCCAAAGACTACCAGTGGGCGATCTTCCACCAGCCCAACACCAAGTTCCCGCAGCGCGTGGCAGGCCAGCTCGGTTTTTCGCAGGAACAGATCGCGCCGGGGCTGCTCGTGCCGGTGATCGGCAACACCTACGCGGGCGCGGCCATCATCGGGCTGACCGCCACCCTGGATATCGCCCAACCGGGCGACCGCATCCTGATGGTCTCCTTCGGGTCAGGGGCAGGCTCGGATGCGTTTGACATCACGGTCACAGACAAGGTCACGGGGCGGGCCGGCCTGGCAACCAAGACCCAGGAATACATCGCCCGCCGCACCGAGATCGATTACGCCACCTATGTCCGCTATCGCGGCAAGCTGGCCATGAAGTAATCCACCGGCACCCAGACTGAAGAGCGGAAAACAACCATGACAGAGGTAGTGATCGCAGGGATCGGACAGACGGAGGTCGGCGAGCATTGGGAGACCGGCCTGCGCGACCTGGCCTACACGGCCATCGCGGAGGCGCTGCAGGATTCGGGAGGCCTGCGGCCCCAGGCGCTATACGCGGGGAACATGCTGGCCCCCAACCTCTCGCGGCAGGCGCACCTGGGCGTGCTGCTGGCGGATTACGCCGGGCTCACCGGGATCGAGGCCGTTTCGATCGAGGCGGCCGGCGCTTCAGGCGGGGCAGCGCTGCGCCAGGGATACCAGGCCGTCGCCAGCGGAATGGTGGATGTGGCCCTGGTGGTGGGCGTGGAGAAGTTCACCGACAAGATCGGCGCGGAGGTGGACGAGGCAGCCGCCACCACCACCGACTCGGACTTCGAGGCCATGCAGGGGCTGACCCCCACCGCCCAGGCTGCAATGTTAATGAAGCGCTACATGCACGAACATGAGACTCCCCCAGGGGCATTCGCCGGGTTCGCCCTCAACGCACATGCCAACGGGGTACACAATCCCTGCGCCATGTTCCGCAAAGCCATCAAGCCCGAGGCCTATGCCAGGGCCGAGATGGTGAACGACCCGCTCAACCTGTTCGACATTGCCCCGAACGCCGACGGCGCGGCAGCCCTGGTGCTGACGCGGCCCGAGCTGCTGCCTTCGCACTGGCCGCATCCGCAGGTGACCATCGCCGGCTCGGGCGCCGCATCAGACACCCTGGCAATCCATGACCGCAAAGACCCGCTGTACTTTGAAACGGCGCAGCTCTCTGCAGGCCGGGCCATGAAACAGGCCGGGCTTACGCTCGACCAGATCGGCTTCTTCGAATATCACGATGCCTTCAGCATCTACGCGGCGCTCTCCCTGGAGGCAGTGGGGTTCGCCATCAAGGGCCAGGGTTGGAAGCTGGCTGCGGATGGGAGCCTCGGATTAAAAGGAAAGATCCCCTGCGCCACGATGGGAGGCATGAAGGCACGCGGCTTCGCGGGCGGGGCGGCAGGCGTGTACCAGGCCGTGGAAGCGGCGCTCCAGCTGCGCGGGCAGGCCGGCGCGAACCAGGTGGCCGGGGCGCACTACGGGCTGATCCAGTCCATGGGCGGGCCGGGCTCCACCGCGGTGGCGCACATCCTCAAAGGCGGGGAATAATTCGCCATAGCATGCAAAGCGCCCTCCGATCGGAGGGCGTTTTTTCTTCCGGGGGCTCAGAGCAGGTCCATCACGGCTTGAACGGCAATGGGGACGGCCTCCGAGACCGCCGGGGAAAGCTCTTCGGAAAATTCGTACACGGCGGCGGCCTCGATGGCAACCACCAGGACCGTTTCCGGCAGGTCCATTCCCATTTTTCGGCCGGCCTGAAGGGCTGTCAGGAGCGAGGCATCGTGAGCGGAGGCCGAGTGCCCAAGCATCGGATCGCGCAGTGATTCAAGGTGGAACACGCTCACCGCTCCCGGGGCCGCAGAGCCGGTCTGCATCGAATCGACGAGGATCACGCGCCCATACCCTGCCAGGCGTTCCATCAGCGCGAGGCCTCCGAGGGAAGCGCACTCCACATGGATATCCGGCCTCCCCTCGCCCTCCAGGCGGAGCTTCAAAGCCTCGACCGTTTGCCAGCCTGCGCCATCATCGCCCAGGATGGGATTTCCCAGCCCCATGATGAGAGTCTTCATGTGCCGCCGGACCCCGGAGGTGAAAACCCCGTCCTAGCAGCCGCGCCGCAGGACTTCGATCTCCCGGCCATCGGCGGCGCGGATGGTGATCTCAAGCGGCATTTCACCGGGCAGGGAATGCGTGGCGCAGCCGAAGCAGGGGTCGTAGGCGCGGAAGGCCATCTCCACCCGGTTCAGCATGCCCTCGGTGACAACCGTCCCTTTATGGATGAGGCTGCGCGCCGCCCGGTCAATGGACATGCTCATCGGCGCGTAGTTGTTGGTGGTGCCCACGATCAGGTTCACGCGGGTCAGAAGCCCCCTCTCATCGGTCGCATAGTGGTGCGTCAGGGTGCCGCGCGGGGCCTCCACGATGCCGACTCCTTCCGTGGGGACGGCTGTGGGGCGTGTGTGGACCTCCGGCGAGGTGATTTCGGGGTCCTGCACCAGTTCCATCCAGTGTTCCGCGGCATAAAGGAGCTCGATCAGGCGCGCCCAGTGGATGGCAAGGCGTTGATGGACAGGTTTGCCGCCCAGGGTCGCAAAGAAGCGCTCGTACTCCTCCTGTGCGAGCGGGGTGGCCATACCGTCCGAGGCGTTCAGCCGCGAGAGCGGGGTGGCCATGTAGATCCCCGAGTCCTTGCCCTCGGCGAATCCCTTCCAGCCCACCTTCTTCAGATAAGGGAATTTCAGATAGGTCCACGGCTCGACGTGCTCCGCGATCCAGTCCGCATACTCCGCGGGTTGGTACTTCCCGAGGCGGACGCCCTCCGGGTCCACCACGCTGACGCGGCCGTCATAGAAATTGACCTTGTTGTTCTCATCCACCAGGCCGATGTAATGGGTGCGATGGGTATAGATATCGCCCAGGATCAGTTCCACATACGCCTGGTTGCCGAGCACGACATCCGTGAAGAGCTTGAGGGTGAAGCGGGCGAAGTCCACCGCATACCGGCCCATCGCTTCGATCTCGTCCCGCTGTTCGGGGGTGATCCCCTTGGTCAGGCCGCCGGGGATGGAAGTGCAGGGGTGGACCTTTCGCCCGCCGATCATCTCCACCACATTGTGGCCAAAGCGGCGCATCTGGATGACCTGGCCCCCGATCTCCAGCCCGACCTTATGGATCACGCCCAGGATGTTGCGTTCGGCCACCGGGGCATCCGGTCCCATGATGAAATCCGGTCCGCCGAGGGCATAGAAATGGGTGGCATGGTCCGTGCAGTAGAAGGCCATGTAGAGAAGCTCGCGCAGGAGTTTCGCCGGGCGCGGCGGGTCCACATGATAGACGGCGTCGGCAGCCTTGGCCGCCGCCATGTGATGGGCCTCGGGGCAGACACCGCAGATGCGGTTTGTCAGCAGAGGCATCTCCTCCACAGGCCGGCCGAGGCAGAACTGCTCGAAGCCGCGCAGCTCCGGGATCTGGAAGTAGGTGTTGGCCACCTCGCCTTCCTCGTCCAGGAAGATCTCGATCTTGCCGTGACCCTCGAGGCGGGTGATGGGGTCAATGGTGATGCGCTGCGTCATCTTCCCTCCTCGGCCTTTTTCCAGGCCGGGACAGCCGAGTGGAGCAGGGAGCCGGCCAGGTTGAAGCGATAGAACTGCCCGACCGGATCGGGTATGCCGTCGAGGATGCGATCGATCTCCTGCGGATCGTTGGCCTCGATGACCGAGGCAAAGGCTGAGATCAGGCGCGCCCCGTAATCCGTGACCCCGGCAGCCGGGCCATAGCACCCGATGCACTGCGCGCCTGCAGAGGGACAGCGGGCGCTGCAGCCGGAACGAGTGGCGGGCCCGTTGCAGGGAATGCCCTGTTCGAGGAGGCACAGCCCGGGTTCCCGGGAGGTCAGCATGATGCGCTCGAACGAGCGGATGCTTTTTACGTTCCGTGCCAGCGTGCATTCATCGCACACGGTGGACTCACCCGCGCCAATGACCGAGCCTTTGGGCGGGAGCTGGGCAGTCCCCTGGACGACCTGGATCACCAGGTCGATCACCGCCGCGATCTGATGGCTCTCCGGGGGGCAGCCGGGCATGTAGTAGTCCACATCCACCACCTGGTCGAGCGTCTTGAGCGTGGAAAGGAGGGCGGGGATATGGATCTCGCCTTCAGGCACATCCACCGAGGTGCGCGGGTAGACCTGGTGGGGATTGTCGGTGGTGGGCGTGTTGAAAGCCGTGCGGATGATCTCCCCGGCCGGGGTCAGGTTGGCGAGGCCGGGGATGCAGCCCTCGTTGGCGCACGAACCGAAGGCCACCAGGATGCGGGATTTGCGCCGCAGCAGCCGGGCAATGTGCTCGTTCTCATCGTTCCGGATGCCGCCGTTGAAGAGCGTGAGCAGTATGGAGCCGTCCGGCATGGCTTCCACATCCTTATACTTGGCATCCATCGCGACCGGCCAGAAGACCACTTCGAAATTTGCATCCACATCCAGGATCTTCTCATGGGTGTTCAGAACGGCGATCTCGCAGCCACCGCAGGAGGCCGCCCAGTACATGGCGAATTTGGGTTTGTCCGTCATGCAGGCACCTCCTCGCGGGCAGGCAATTCCTCCACAACGGCCGGACCACCGGCAGCCCCCCAGTTCAAGGGACCCAGGGCGCGGACCTCCTCCACGAAGGAGGTGATCTCTGCAGCCAGCCGGGCGCCTTCGGCCGCGGAAGCCCAGACCAGCCTGAGACGGCTTGGTTCCAGACCCATTCCCTGAAGCGTGCGTTTCATCAACTGGAAGCGGCGCAGGGCCTTATAGTTCTGCTCCAGGTAGTGGCATTCCCCGGGATGGCAGCCGGTGACCAGCACGCCGTCCGCGCCGCTCGCGAAGGCCTTGAAAACAAAGGCGGGGTCGAGCCGGCCGGAGCACATCAGACGGATGAGTCGGACGTTGGGCGGGTATTTGATGCGGGCGGTCCCGGCCAGGTCGGCCGCCCGGTAGGAGCACCAGTTGCAGGTGAAGCCGATGATGATCGGATCGAAAGTCTCATTGGAATTGGTCATGAACCTCTCCGTGCCTGATCCCGGGTGCGGGAACCCGGACCGATCAGGTAGCCACGGCCTCCTCTCCAAGATTCAGGAGCAGCAGGCCCTCGATCTGCGCCATGATCTGCTCATTGCTGAAAGCGGTACCGCTGATGGCACCCGCCGGGCAGGCCGCCACACAGGTGCCGCACCCCTGGCAAAGAGCCGCGTTGATCTCGCTGACCATCCGGTCTTCGTGGAAGCTGATCGCGTTGAAGGGGCACAGCCCATTGCAGATGCGGCAGCCGGAGCAGCTGGCCTCAGCAATGGAAGCCCGGACGGGCTCCAGCGCCATTTCCTTTTGCTGGATCTTGCCGAGCACGCGGGCCGCGGCGGCCGCCCCCTGGGCCACGCTGGAGGGGATATCCTTGGGGCCTTGTGCACACCCGGCGATGAAAATGCCCTCGGTCATGGTGGCGACCGGGTCGAGCTTGGGATGCTTTTCGATGAACCAGCCATCCGCAGAGCAGGAAAGCCCGAATCTTCGGGCGGTCTCCCTGGCATCCAGGCGGGGCTGGAGGCCAATGGACAGGATGACCATATCCACCGGGATGCGCCGCTGGCGCCCGGCCAGGGTATCCTCCACCTGCACAACCAGCCTGCCCTGTTCATCCGGGAGGCGGGCGGCATCCGTCACCTCGGCCACCTTGCCGCGCACAAAGAGGGTCCCCTCCTCCAAAACCCGCTGGTAGAACTCATCATAGGATTTGTAGGCGGTGCGCATGTCGATATAGAAGTTATAGACCGTGGCGCCTGTCCGCTCATGGACGAGGTGGGCGAATTTGAGCCCCTGCATGCAGCAGATGACCGAGCAGTAATTGTTGAAATTGCGGTCGCGTGATCCCACGCAGTGGATGATCCCCACCGCTTTGGGAATGGTCTTGCCGTCCCGCAGGACGATATTCCCGTTGGTCGGCCCAGCCGCATTGCTGAGGCGCTCGAACTCCAGGCTGGTGAACACATTGGGCAGGCGGCCGTAGCCATAATTGGTCACCCGCCGCGCATCAAAGAGGTCGTAGCCGGTGGCGAGGATGATGTTCCCCACCTGCAGCGTCAGGAGCTCGTCCTGCTGGTCAAAATCGATCGCTTCGGTGGGGCAGAACTTCTCGCAGGCCTTGCAGGTCCCTTTCTCGAAGTAGGTGCAGTTGGCGACATCCATCACCGGGAAGCGGGGGACAGCCTGGGGGAAGGGGGTGTAGACGGCCTTGCGGTATCCCAGTCCCGCCTCGTAGATGTCGTCGATCACCTTGCGCGGGCATTTTTCCTGGCAGATCCCGCAGCCCGTGCACAGATCTTCGCGGATCTTGCGAGCCTTCTTCCGCACGGTCACGAAGAAGCTGCCCACAAAACCGTCCACCTTTTCCACCTCGCTCCAGGTGAGCAGGGTAATGTTGGGATGGGAACCCGCCTGCACCATCTTCGGCGTCAGGATGCAGGCCGAGCAGTCCAGGGTGGGGAAGGTCTTGTCGAACTGCGCCATGTGCCCTCCGATGGAGGGCTCGCGCTCCACGAGATAGACGGGGAAGCCCGCATCCGCGATTTCGAGGGCAGCCTGGATCCCGGCGATGCCTCCGCCCACCACCAGCGTGGCCGGATGGATGGGCACATGCAGGGGCTCGAGCGGCTCGTGGTGCAGCACCCGCTCCACCCCGCCGGAGACCACCGCCTTGGATTTGACCGTGGCGGCCACCCGGTCCGTATGGACCCAAGAGACCTGCTCACGGATGGAGACCAGCTCGCACAAATACGGGTTGAGCCCCGCCCGCTTGCAGGCGGTGCGGAAAGTGGCCTCATGAAGATGCGGAGAACAGGCGGCCACCACCACGCGGGTCAGTCCCAGTTCCTTGATATCCTTCTCGATCAACTCCTGCCCGAGGCTGGAGCACATGAACTTGTAATCGCGCCCGATCACCACGCCGCGGTGCTTCAGGCGGGTGGCGGCCCATTCCGCCACTTGCTGCACATCCACGGTCGCGGCGATATTCGAGCCGCAATGGCAGACGTAGACCCCGATCCTTTCCTGCGGCTGCGGGTCGCTCATTTTTGCACCCGGTCTTTCTCCACAAGCTGTACCTGGCGGGGCAGCGGTGTGGGCATGGGGAGTCCTTCGGGCTTGCGGGGGCGAGGCCTGCCTTGCTGAGGCTCGGGCGGCTTGCCGGTCCCTATCTTTTCCAGCGCCTTGCGGGCTGACACCAGCTCCAGCCCAAACCCAAGCTCCGAGGGTTCCAGGCCGAAGGCCAGGCCCATGAGCTGCGTGAAGAACACAACCGGCATGTGGTGGGAGGTTCCAAAATGCTGGTTGGTCTCGGATTGATAGGCATCCAGGTTCATCTGGCACATGGGGCAGAGGGTGGCCATCAGGTCGGCTCCGTGCTCCTCCGCCGAGGCCAGCAGGCGGTGGATCAGCTCAAAGGCCGTATCCGGTCCGATCTGTGTCATATGCCCGCCGCAGCAATGGGTCTTGAGGGGGAAGTCGATCACCTCCGCGCCCAGTGCCTTGAGGAGAAGGTCAAGCTCGATGGGGTGCTCGTGGTCCGACCAGCGGCGCTCGTAATCCGGCCGCGGGACCATGCAGCCCAGATAGGGCGCCACCCTCAACCCGGTGAGCGGGCGGACCACCCTGCTCTGGATGAGATCCAGGCCGATATCGTAGATGAGCACATCCAGCAGGTGGCGAATATCCAGCGAACCGGGCTGATAAGACAGGCCACCCGCGGCCAGCGCAGCGTTGACATCCCGCCCCAGGCGGGGCTGCTCCTGCATGTAATAGTCCGCCTTGGCGAGGTTGAGATAGCAGGCGGAGCAGGGGGCCACCACCGTCCGGGTGCCGTCCGCCTGAAGCGAGGCCAGGGCCAGGTTGCGGGAGATCAAGGCGTAAGCGGGCGTCAGCTTGATGCCCAGGTATTCGGTCGCGCCGCAGCAGTTCCAGTCCTCGATCTCCTCCAGGTTCAGCCCGATCGGCCCGCAGATCTTGAGGAGCGAATCGTAGTAGGCCCGGGCGCTGGATTCCATCGAACAGCCGGGATACAGGAGATATTTATTCATGGTGATTCCCCTCCAGTTCCTTGGCACGCTTAAGAACGGCTTTCAGCTGTTCGATCCCCTTGATCCGGACGGGCGTGAGGCTCATGCGCCGGCGGGTCAGCATCCCATAGCCCATGGGAGCCATATTGGGGAGGCGCAAAGGGAAATGGCGCAGATAGTGGCGGGTCGCCAGCCCGAACTCGTAGCTGCGCCCGTACTGCTCCACCATATCCACAAAGGTCTGCGAGAAATCGGGGGCGGTGGCATCCCGGAAGAGACGGGCCTCGATGGCCATCCCCTTCAGGGTGTACATCACGTCCGCGATGTGCACGTTCTGCGGGCAGCGGACCACGCAGTGATAGCATGAGACGCAGATCCAGGGCGTGTTGCTCATCAGGGAACTGCTGCGCATGCCGGCCCGCAGCATGGCAAAGAGCATGCGCGGGGTATGGTCCATGTCCGAAGCCGAGGGGCAGGAGCCGCCGCAGGAACCGCACTGGATGCACATCTCCAGGCGCGAAACTCCCGCCGTGCGGCGGGATACTTCCTCAAGCAGGCTGAGGTCCTCAATCAGTTTATGGAACGCAGGGGTACTGCGCTCTTCCTCCGTTGTTGGCAGCATGTGCCCTCCTGAAAAGGATGACGACGACGCTAACCTATTTGTACTATATTTCACAATCTATTGCAATAGGGCATTTGTCACCTCTGTCTCAGCCAGTTATCCTCCCGTGATTTCAACTGGTTGTCCAGACAAGACCTCCGCTCTCCCCTTCTCGAGGATCAACACGCTGAATTCAGGAAAATCCGCCCCCCTGACAAAGCTGAAAGATGCAAGTCTGATAGTTCCTGATAGCGCACCTGGATAGAATTATCGTTGAAGTAATCAAAGGAGCTGTGATAAGAATGGAAATTCCCCGACATTGGCGCTTGAAGCAGCAGCGGTATGGACTGGTGGGCGAGGTCTGCCCGCACTGCGATCACAAGATCTTCCCGCCCCGCGATGTGTGCCCGAACTGCGGCGACGAGGCCAAAACCCAGTACACTTTCAGCGGCAAGGGCGAGGTGTTCTCCTACACGACAATTTATGAGGCCCCCACCGGGTTCGATTCCAACGCTCCCTACACTGTGGCGCTGGTCAAGCTGGAGGAAGGGCCCATCATCACCGCCCAGCTGACCGACCTGGGCGAGCAGCCGGTGGAGATTGGCATGCCCGTGGAGATGGTCACCCGCAAGATGCGCAACGACGGCGACGAGCGGGGACTAATCGTTTATGGGTACAAGTTCAGGCCGGTACTGCAGCCTGTTGCTTCATAGTTTGAACTGATGGAAAAGCCGGACGGGCGGAGCGCCTGTCCGGCTTTTTTTATTGTCATTTCAGATATCCGGAGATCTCCTTCCCGTCCCCCAGCTCAAGAGGCGGGAGAACAAGCATCTCTCATCAGGCATAGACAACTGAGGCATGCGGAAGATTTGGGCAGGCTATATA
>CAZSPX010000112.1:0-9724 GCA_964608885.1 uncultured Anaerolineaceae bacterium
TCCTTCCTCCGGTCTGGCAGCTTTGCGAATTCCACATATCCTCCTCCCAGAGCCTTCGCCCTGCCCGAAAACCTCTTTAGGGTGGCCTGGTTCAGCGGGGAAAGCTGGTGCAGGTACAACTCGCCGTAGGGCGTCACCGCGAACAGCGTTTCCGTCTCCACGATCGCATTGTCCTTGTCTGCCCACGGATTGCCGACCACGAGGGTGTTGTCATCCTCGATCTCGAAGGCCACTTTACGCCAGTATCTCTCAAAATAGGGATACTTGCGCGTGTTCAGGAAGTGCTTGATGAGCGCCGCGCAATAGGATTTGTACCGGAAGCGCAGCGTCCGCTTGCGGAAGTGGCGGATGTTGATCAGCGCCAGCTCATCCCGGTTATCCTCGTCAAGCAGGGTCGGGAAATTCGAATCGCGGTGGAACACATAGTTCATCTCGTTGAACCCGCCCACCATTTTCCCGGCCTCCTCCATCATCCCAGCCGGTGGTTTGTAAAAATCGACTGCCTGGTTGTTCGCCAGCAGGATGTCACAGTAGGAATCCGTTACAAAGACCGGCAGCCTGATCGAGGCGATGTATTCCCCCAGCCGCTTCAAAAAGGAGCCAATATCGAACTGCCTCTCGTGACTGCTGATGGCAGGCCGCAGGATCTCCCTGTCTGTGACGCCGCTGGCCGCCAGCAGGAATTCGCGCCTCTCCAGTGAGGTGAGCAGCAGCCCGTTCGCCAGGCGCAGCAGGTGATCATCCTCCCACAAAGCCTTGCGCTTCCCGGATTCGATCTCATGGATCACGGCCTGGTTCAGCTCCGCCCGTTCAGCCAGCTCCGCCTGCGACCAGCGCAGGTCATCGCGCAGGGCAGCCACCAGACCGCCGAACTCAGCGCGGTTCATTCCCGCTCCCAGTTGGTCGGAGAACTCGGCTCCCCTGCCCATGCGCAATCGTTCCGCAACGCATGGGAAGATTATAGCAAAAGAGGCCCCTGTTCAGCTATTTTCCTTCAGGCCATTGGCTGCAGGTCTTTCGATACGCCGCACCGGGGAAGAATTCAAGCCACTCCGACTGGTTCAGGTTTCGACCTGCAATTTCGCAGGCTTTGTCCGCAAGGGATGCCGGATCGGTATTCCAAAGAATGATGCTGTGATCGTTGCTGGCCGAGAACAGGATTTTCCCTGTCGGATCGAAGGCCAGGTCATTAACGGCATCCGAATGTCCCTGGAGCGTTGTGATCTGTCGCGGCGCGTTCAGGTCAGAGATGTCCCACAGCACGATCGTCTTGTCGCCGCCCGTCGAAGCAAGCGTTCGTCCATCCGGGCTTGCGACCACATCGAATACCGGACCCGTATGTCCTTTGAGCACTGCGATCTGGCGGGGATGGGCAGGGTCTTTCACATCCCACAGGATGACGTTTGTATCTGCGCTGCCCGAGGCCAGCACCGCCCCATTCTGCGCGAAGGTCAGGTTGTAGATCTCAAGCGTATGCCCCTCCAGCACCGACAGTTTTCGCGGCGCGGCCGGATCACTAACATCCCACAGAATGGCCGTGTGGTCTGCGCTCCCCGAAGCCAGCGTTCTCCCATCCGGGCTGAATGCCAGACTGTTCACAAAACCTGTGTGTTCATCCATCTTCGCGATCTGGCGCGGCGCGGCGGGGTTTGTAATGTCCCAAAGGATGATCCGGTTCGCATGGTCCCCGGAGGCCAGGGTCTTGCCATCCGGGCTGAAGGCCAGGCTCAGCACTGCATTCTGGTGCCCCTCGAACACGGATATTTGCTGGCGCGACCCGGGGTCCCAGAGCATGATCCTGTTATCCGGGCCGCCGGATGCAAGGAGACGGCCATCGGGGCTGTAAACCAGGCTGTAAACGCCGCCGGGGTTGCCTTCCATGAAGGCAGGTCCGGTATTCTGCAGGCCTCCCGGTTCTGAGATAACCGTCAATGTGATCGTGCCGCTGTTGCCTCCCGAGGCCAGGGTCTTGCCATCCGGGCTGAGTGCCAATCTTCCAACCCCCTCGTTGGAATCCAGAAAATATCCGGTCTGCCGGGGTGCATCAGGATCAAGCACATGCCAGAGCATGACCCGCTCATCCCCGCTCCCCGAAGCGAGCATAGATCCGTCCGGGGTGAATGCGAGGCTGTAGATCAAGGCCGAAGCCCCGGTAAGCTGCTTGAACGAGCCCCAGTTCCTCCGATCCCACAGGATGATCGTATTGTCCTCGCTGCCGGATGCCAGGATATTTCCATCCGGGCTGTACGTTACACTGCGGACCGCATCCGCATGCCGCGGGGGCAGGGGAGGCATTTGGATGAGTTCCGGGCTGGAGGCATCCATGGTTACCCACTGGTACACCGCGTCCCCGATCCCTGCCGCCAATTCTTCCCCGTCCGGGCTGAAGGCAAGGCTGTAAACAATTGCAGGTTGGGTCTGTGCCTGAATGTCCCCCGGCGGCAGCTGTCCTATGCCTTCGGGCACAGGGCCATCTGCTGATAATGGCACGGATTGCAGTTGTTTCGGCTTGCCGGGATCCGAAATATCCCAGGTAAGAATGAATGGATCATCGCCGCCGGAGACCAGGATGGGCCTTTTAGGGTTGAAGGCCAGGCTGCGCAACCGGTTAAAGTGGCCCTCAAGGGTATCCAGCAGGCGCGGCATTGCCCGGTTCGAAACATCCCAGAGCAGGATGGTATGATCCTCGCCTCCCGAAGCCAGCGTTTTCCCATCCGGGCTGAAAGCCACCGTATAGACCGAGCCTGTGTGACCGGTCAGCCGCCTCGCCTGGACCGGGTGACTCGGGTCGGAGATATCCCAAAGCATGACGGTCCTGTCGTTGCTCCCCGAGGCCAGTGTTTTACCATCCGGGCTGAAGGCAATGCTCGTGACCCAGCCCTCATGTCCCTGTAGTGTCGCGATCTGGCCCGGCTTGTTTGGGTCTTTCATATCCCACAGGATGATCGTATCATCATGTCCTCCCGAGGCCAGCAGCGCTCCATCCGGGCTGAACGCAACGGCGCGCACCGGCCCCGAATGTCCCGCCAGGAAGCGGTTGAGATATGGGGTGGAGAGCGTCCCAAAGAGGCTGCTGCGGGTCTGCGCGCTATCCTGCTGGTGGAAGGCTTCCACGGCCAGCAGCATGGAGAGGTCCAGCTTCTTGTCGAAATAATATAACGCTTGTGCAGAGAGCTCCCCGGCGCGCGCCAGCACTGCCTGCCGCCGGGCCTGGGCTGCCTGCGTCAGCCCGAAGATCGCCAGCGCCAGCATCACGATCGAAACCCCGACCGAGGCGATCAGCACTGCCCTGCGGCGGCGTTCCACCGCCTTCTGCTCGCGTTCCTGCAGTGCCACGCAGGCACTGAGATAATCCTGCTCCTCCGCGTTCAATCCGAAGCGCGTTCCCTTGCTCAGCAGGACGGCATCCTCCAGCCGCCGGCCGCGATGTACCAGCAGGTTCTCGTCCCGGTTCGCGGCCTGCCATTCCAGCGCGGCCTCGCGCAGCCCCTCGCGCACGCGCAGCCCCGCCCGGTCTTCCTCCAGCCAGTTGCGCAGGCGCGGCCAGTGGCGGATCAGCGCCTCGTGAGCGACTTCCACCTCCTCCTCGCCAGTGACCGGGTTCACACTGGTCACTGCCAGCCGCGCATCCGCGAGATGCTGGACCAGCATCTTCGTTGCCGCTTCATCTCTGCCTGCCGGGACCAGCTCCTTGAAACGCACCCGCCGGCGGGTATCTCTTCTCTCGCCGCCCGCCGTCTCCTCGTCCAGGCGCGTGAGCCGCAGGAAGATATCGCGCATGCTCTCCCTGCCGTCCTCAGCCAGGCCGGCATACACATCTTCTGCAGTGTGCGCAATGGCCTGCTGGACCCCGCCGATGGCGCGGTATTCCGCTGTGCGCAGCCAGCGCCCGTGCCGCCGGTTCCACAGCAATAGGAGGGCGTGCTGCAGGAGAGGCATGGCCCCCGGCTCGCCCTGCACATCGTCCAGGATGGTCTGTTGCAGGTCCGCCTCAAAGCGCAGGCCCACCTGCGCGGCCTGCTGCTCCATGGCCGAACGCAGCTCCGCCGCGTCCATCGGCGCGACCAGTTCCTGGTGCGCCTGCATCGCCTCCTTCAACGCCTCATACGCGGCCACCTCCCCCCAGAAGTCGGCGCGCATGGTGATGACCACGGGCTGCTTCTCTTTCAACCGGAGCAGCCGCTCAATGAACTCCTTGCGCCTGGCTTCATCCAGCGTGAGCGTGAACAGCTCCTCGAACTGGTCCGCCACAATGACCTGTTGATCGGAGTGCAGCGCGGCCTCCAGCCGACCGACCGGGTCGCTCCCCGGCGTCATATACGCCGCTTCCCGGCCAAGCGCCGGGATCAACCCCGCCATCACCAGCGAGGACTTGCCGCTGCCGGAAGGCCCCAGCACCGCCAGGAATGGATATTCCTTCAGCCTGCCCGCAAGTTTTTCGATCAGCGCCTCGCGTCCCTTGAAGAAATCCCGGTCCTCTGTGCGGAAGGGATACAGCCCGCGGAACGGGGAGCGCGCGTCGTAAGCGGCCGGCCTTTGCCCGATCGCCAGCGCGTTGAACGACAGGTCGCAGATCTCCAGGGAGAATTGGTTGAGCGCCGTCAACGCCGCATCGAACTCCGCCCGCGCCGTGCCGCTGAGCGCCTCAACATCGGCTTGCAGCCCGGGTCCCAGCCGGGCCGCCTGCGCTTCAAGATCCGGCAGCAGGACGGGCGCCCGAACCTGCATCAGGCCCCTCAATGTTTCCACGCCGAACTGGACCTCTGCCGGGGTCAGCGGGCGGTTCAGCGATTCCGAGAAAAGCGGGTGCCCGCCCAGCCGGCTGAACAGCGCCGGGACGGTGATATCCCCCTTTCCCTGCAGCCCCGCAAATGCCTCACCCAGCGCACGGTCCACCTCGCCATGCTCCTGCAGGCGCGCATAAAAGGTGGAGGCGAGTTCCCCGGCAGTGCTGATGCTGATGCGGTCGGTCATCGCCAGCACCGCCGGCATGCCCAGTTCGCGGACCAGCCTCTGCCCCAGCCCGCCCAGCCCGTTCTCCGCCTCGGGCAAAGCCGATTCACAGGTCGAAAGGAAGGTGAAATGTGGCAGCCTGTCCAGCCGTCCCAGCCGCGTAATCAGTTCCGTGCCTGTGACCGGCGTTCCCTCCGCCTCTTTCGGGAAATACAGCGCGTTCTCCCCCTTGCTCTGGATGTATCTTCCGTGGCAGACGATGTGCAGCAGCGTGGGCCGCAGGCGGGTGATCTGCGCGCACAGCTCGTCGAGCGTCGGCTTGCCCTCCGCGCCCTCCACCGAACCCAGTACGGTACAGGGGATATCCCCCAGTGCGGCGCGCAGGCTGGCAATGGTGGCTTCGCGGTCGAAGTGCTCCAGCTGGTAATCCCCGTTCAAATCCTCGGGCCCTGCCACCAGAAGGATCGCCCGCAGGTCACGGCGGCCAAAGGGCGCAAAGCGCCGCTCGATCTGGCTCGGCAGGTACAGGGAGAACGGCGTCTGCTGGCTGAGCAGCAGGTAATCCCAGCCGCGGTCAAAGCGGGCGCAGAGCCGTTCCCAGTGAAGCCCGCGCAGGTCTTCTGCCTCTACGTTTAGCAGCACTCGCAGGGTGTCGTTCGCCGTCCGCGCCTCTGCCACCGCCCGCACGAAGGCATCCTGGATATCACTGTGGAAGAGAGCCTTCCCCAGAATCTGGCCGTACTGCAGATCCGCGGTCTCCGCAGCGTTCAATGCGGCCAGGTCAAGATCGAACCGGCCCGAGGACCACAGCGCCAGGCTCCCCTCTCCGCGCTCATGGCACACAGACACCGGCCAGCCCCCCTCCGCTTGGCGCTCAAGCGTGATCTCAAAGGTGTTCAATCACCCTCCCGCATTAATCGCCCGGATCCTATAAGCTTGATTTCACGGAACCCCGGCGCCAATGCAGGTACAGGCGACCGGGTCCCAGTTGCCGCACCCTGGTTGGGCCGGGCACTCCTTGTCAGACGGCCCCGCTTTTACCGGGCATCCCTGCGGCTCGTTCCCGGTCAGAGAAAAACCCACGCCAGCCCTGCAGACATTGTCCACTGCGAACAGCGACTTGAGCGGGTAGTTCGAGTTGTCCCTCACTGGCGAGCCCGCCTCAGCCGCGCTGAAATGGTCGTTGTAGTCCAGCTTCGTAACATCCTTCAGGCCGCCATCTGCCAGCACGCCCAGCATGAAGGGCGCCTCAGCCAGGGATTTTTTGAACGCAAATTGGATCTGCGCCGACGGCCCTGCATTCATGCGCACCCACGCCAGGTCCGGGTCCTCGCCCCCGGCGCTGCCGTCGAAGATCATCGTTTCGTAGCCGTCGCCCGCGGAGGTGTCGGCCTTCATGCTGGATAGGCCGCTCGTGTCATGGTTCTTGTCCGCGAAGACCTGGACATTGTCAGTCGTCCACTGCCCGTTGAACGGGGAGCGGCCCCACAGGATGGTATCCCCGTAACCGTCCTGATCCAGGTCGATCTCCACAGCAAAATCGATGCCCAGGCTGTTGTTGGGGTCCTTGCCGATCAGGGCGATCGAGACATAGTACCAATCCTTGTCGGAGCTGATGCTGAAGCCGCTGATATCGAGGTCGGGGACGTACGTCATATCCTGCAGGAACGGGCGCTCGAAACGATTGATCTGGAACGAATCCCCGTATGGCGCGCGCCCCTGGGGCCCGGTCCCGCTGGATTCCACATCGTGGACGATGCTTCCCGCGGGCGGCGTGTCGGAGGGCTGCATCGCGTGGGTCGCAGTCGTCGAGGTCGGGGCTCCTGCAGTATTGGTCGCTGGAGCGGTCGTGACCGCGATGGAGGGCTCCGAAGTCGGTGTAAGCCCCGTGGCCGGGATCGCCCCTTCAGGCGTCGAGGAGGAAGAGATACCGCATGCCAGCGCGAACAGCAGCAAACTGGCAAACACGAAATACCTGGTCTTCATTTTTACTCGCTTCCATCTACCAATAAGAGCGCCCGACGATCTTCGTTCCGATCTCCCCTGGAATCCCCCGGAGATATTAGACGGCAGTATACATAACAAAGTGAACCGGGTCAATCCATTTTGGAGGCATTGGCAACTTTTGGCAAACACATTCCTTCTCCGACGCCCTTTGCCGGGTGTAGAATCGCTGCAATATCCCATGGCCATCATCCAGGTCGAACACCTCCGCAAGGTCTTCCAGGTCCCGCACAAGGACCCGGGCCTCCGGGGCGCCGTCAAGGCGCTCTTCATGCCGCGCCGCGAGGACAAGATCGCGGTGGACGATGTCACTTTTGCCGTCGAGCGGGGCGAGATGGTCGGCTATATCGGCGTCAACGGGGCGGGCAAGTCCACCACCATCAAGATGCTGACCGGCATCCTGCTGCCCTCGGGGGGGAGTGTGCGGGTGATGGAGCGCGACCCGCACCGCGAGCGGGTGGCCAATGCCCGCCATATCGGTGTGGTGTTCGGGCAGCGCACCCAGCTGTGGTGGGACCTGGCCTTCATCGAGTCGCTGGACCTGGTGAGGCGCATCTACCAGGTGCCGCCGGCCCGCTACCGCCAGCTGCTGGAGGGCTTCGCCGAGACCCTGGAGCTGAAGGAGCTCCTGCACGTGCCCATCCGCAACATGTCGCTCGGGCAGAAGATGCGTGCCGAGCTGGCCGCCACCCTCATCCACGAGCCGGAGGTGGTCTACCTGGATGAGCCCACCATCGGCCTGGACCTGATCGTCAAGGAGCGCATCCGCGAGTTCATACGGGAGCAGAACCGGTCCAAGGGCGTCACCGTGGTGCTGACCACCCACGACCTGGGCGACATCGAGGAGCTCTGCCAGCGGGTCATCATCATCGACCACGGGCGGCTGATCTACGACGGGCCCATCGAGACGATCAAGCAGCGCTTCGGCAAGTACCGCGAGATCAGCTTTGAGACGACCCACGCGGCGGAGAACGTCTCGGTGCCGGCCGGGGCGGAGATCACCGCGGCGGAACCGCGGCGGCTGACCCTGCGCTTCGACCGCACCCTTACCACCGCCAGCCAGGTGGCCGCTTCGATCATGAACCATGTGGAGGTGCGGGACTTCTCGCTCTCCGAGCCGGACCTGGCCTCCATCATCATGCAGATCTACAACGGCGCACTGAACGGGGAGCCTGCGGCGTGATCTGGCCCCTGCTCGCCTCGCTGCGCCGGGGCTTCTCGGTGTATGGAGCGGTGGCCGCCACCGCCGCCAAGGCCCGCCTGGCCTACAACCTGTGGGTCTGGGCGGACTTCTTCGTCACCTTCGCCTCCATGTTCATCTTCGTCTACTTCTGGAGGGCGGTGTACGAGGGGACCTCGACGCTGGGCGGGCTGAGCCTCTCGCAGACGGTGAACTACATCCTGCTGGCGCGCCTCCTGGCCCCGTTGGTGGAGAACCGCATCATCTTCTTCTTCGGGTTCATGATCCGCAACGGGCAGATCGCGGTGGAGATGACGCGGCCGCTGGATATGCAGCTGCGCATCCTGGCGGAGACGTTCGCGGAGCTGGGCACCTTCCTGGTGCAGAGGCTGCCGCTGTTCGTGATCGCCTGGCTGCTGTTCGGGCTGAAGCTCCCCTCGAGCCCGGCGGCGTGGGGGGCGTTCCTGGTCTCGCTGATGCTGGGGCAGCTGGTGCTGTTCCTGTTCGACTGGTCATTTGCGTGCCTGGCCTTCTATGTGACCGAGACCTGGGGCCTGAGCGTGGTGCGCATCGGGGTGGGCTCGTTCTTCAGCGGGGCGCTGGTGCCGCTGGCGATGATGCCGGGCTGGATGCAGAAGCTGGCGGCCTCCATGCCCTTTGCGCAGGCGCTCTCGGTGCCGGTCTCGTTCCTGAGCGGCATCACCCCCCCGGAGGCCGCGCCGGGGCTGTGGCTGACCCAACTGGTCTGGCTGGGGGCGCTGCTGGTGATCTCCCGGCTGGTTTTCAGCGTGGCCATCCGCAAGGTGACGGTGCAGGGCGGGTAACGATGCTCAATTACCTGGACCTCTACCGCTGGTTCGTGGTGCAGCGCTTCAAGATCCTGCTGGAGTACCGGCTGAATTTCTTCATTGGCTCGGTCTCGACGATGATTTTGCAGGCGGCTTCGCTGGCGGCCATCTGGGTGGTGATGCGGCAGATCCCTTCGTTGAACGGCTGGAGCTTTTACGAGGTGATCCTGATCTACGGCCTGCTGACGATGGGCGAGTCGATCACGCACATGTTCGCCGACAACCTGTGGACCATCGGCTGGAACTATATCCGCAGCGGGGACTTCGACCGCTTCCTGGTGCGCCCCGTAGACCCGCTCTTTCACCTGCTGGCGGACCGCTTCTGCCATGACGGCATCGGCAACTTCCTGACCGGCGGCATCCTGATCGGGGTCTCGATGCAGAAGCTGGGCATCCCGTTCTCGGCGCAGAACCTGCTCTACCTCGCGGTGAGCGTACTGAGCGGCGGGCTGATCTTCATCGCGCTGAACCTGATGACGGCGACTACGGCCTTCTGGCTGACCGAGTCCATCCCGGTGACGCAGGTGGTCTTCAACCTCAACGAGTTCGCCAAGTACCCGCTGAACATTTACCACCAGGGCATCCGCATCCTGCTGACCTGGCTGGTGCCGTACGGGTTCGTGTCGTTCTACCCGGCCTCGCACCTGCTGGGCCGCGATGCGGGCGTGCTGGTGTGGCTGAGCCCCGTGGTGGCAGGGGTATTTCTCTTCCTCGCCTACCGTATCTGGCGCTTCGGGCT
>CAZSPX010000113.1:0-9692 GCA_964608885.1 uncultured Anaerolineaceae bacterium
GCCAGCAGGCCCATCTCGGTGAGCGCCGCCAGCACCTTGGCCTGCGCGCCGCTCTTCACCACCACCGCGGTGGGGCCAAGGCTCTCGCCCAGGAAGCGTGCCGCCTTGGACTTGCGAAGCGCCTCCAATATCTCGGGCCGGCTTACGCGCAGGATGGTCTGGTTCTGAAGTCTCGCCTCTGTTCCGCGCGCCTCCCAACTCTTGAGCGCCTTCACCAGCACCGGAGGGATGCCCCCTTCCGTGTATTTGGCGAGCAGAGCAAGCAGATGCTCCACCTTGAGACCCTGCTCGCGAGCCCGCCCGAGCGAGGCAGGTGTGAGGCGATAGCGGTAGCTTTCGGCTTTTTCGGCCTCCCACTCGCCGAAACGCGAGACCTGGTAGCGGACGAGGCGGGAGAAGCCGTGCGGAACGCTGATCACCCCATCCGAGGTTGCGGCGAGACGGCCTTTTGGCTCCGGTCGTTCGGTCAGCGTGGTCAGGTGGAAGGCGGCAAGGGCATCGCTTTCCTTTGCTCTGGCAAGGTCAGCCATCCCCAGCCAGTGCAGGATGCCGGTGATGAAGAAATGGACGAGGGCGCCATCCACCTGATCCCAGTGGGCGAAGCCGCGCAGGTAGGTCCCATCGGAGGCACGCTTAATGAACCACGAGTCATAATCCCCTGCGGGTCGCTGGAAATCGGGGAAATGCTCCTTCACAGAGCGGATGAAGGCGGGAAGGCTCCACCACTTGTCTTTGGGAAGGGCCTCCAGCAGGTTGAGCAGGAACTCGCGAGTGACGGGGGGCTGACCGGTCCATTCGCCCTCGCAGACCAGGCCGGGGACCAGACGCAGCTCGTCGAAGGTATCGCTTTCGAGCCAGCCATCGACGAGGATTTGCATGGCTTCGAGAGGCGGGGCTTCCAGGAATTTTTTTACCGGCTCGGGCTGCGGGGTTGAGCCCTTCAACAGCCCGGCCGCCCGCAGAAGCGACTCGACCACTGCCTGCGGGACGCGCGTGGAAGGGGGAGTGATGCCCAGGCGGAAGGCAGCGAGCAGGGTAGTGGCGTCATCCAGCAAGCCATCGCCTGCGGGAATCTCTTCTCCATGCTCGCCGGGGGAGGCGGGGCGGCCCATCAGCTCTGACTGAACGGTGGATTTCTGAGGGGCGGAGGGTTTGGCTTTCTGGATGGGTCCGGGGGTCTTCAACGCAGCGGTCACAAGCACCAGCAGGTCATCGGGGATGTAGGCGAACTCCTGCAGGGTCTTGCCGCTCTCGAAGAAGGCGCGGTCCAGCAGCGCGTGATAAAACAAGGTCTCGGCCGGGGATCCAGGCTGGAGGTGAGGCTTGTCGCGATCGCGTTTTGCAGCGCCCATCTCACGCACCTGCCCGAACTGGCGGGAGAACTCGGCCCAGGGGAGGCGGCCCTCGCGGGATACGAGGAACTCCAGGGCCGCACGCGGCTCCTCAGCGAGCGATTCGATCACCTCGCCGACCAGGGCAGGGTCGAGCAGGCAGTCGGCCAATTCCTGAGCGGCCGCGGCGGCTTCATTGGATTCCAGTTCCAGGCCGCACAGGTCCGCGACAATGCGCAGGTGGCCGAGGTCATGTTTATGGAGAGTGGGGGCGAGGTCGGGCATTATCAGTACGGGTGCGTATGCACCGTCCCGAAGGTTTACTCAACAACTGACAAGCCGAAAGGAAACCTTCGGGGCGTTCTGACACCGATTGTAACCTTCCCCCATCCAGTCTGCAACTTATCCGCCGCGCACGACCTTCAATGCGCCCGGAAGCACTTCAAAGCTGACCTTGCGCAGGTTGCTTCCGAAGCTGGTGAAGACCTCGCCGTCGGCGTGGACATAGAGGGGCCGGTCGGAGGTCATGGTCAGCGTGCGGCAGGTGCCCATGTGGATCTGTTTGGTGAAGCGGCGGTGGGTGCCGTTCATGAACTCGGGCACCAGCCGGAACATCATGGCACGCGAGACCTTGCGCACGGTCAGATATTCCAGGACCCCGTCCGTAAGGCTGGAATCGGGCGAGAGCATGAAGCCGCCGCCCTCGCGCCCGCCGTTGCAGACCGTGGTCATCAACACCCGGTCTTCCCATTTCTCAGATTCGGTCTCAAACTGGACGAGCGCCGGGTCATGGTTCAGCATGATGGTCTGGATCACGGCCGTGAGATACATCATAAAGCCCCGCACGACCGGCAGCCGGTGCGAGCGGATGGTGACCACGGCGTCGAAGCCGATGCCGAGGGTGTTATCGAAGTATTCCCGGCGGCCGTGCTCGTCGGTCATCAGGCCGAGGTCGATGCTGGCGGGCTCGCCTGCCAGCGCGAGCGCAAGAGCGCGGTCGGCCTCTTTGGGGATGCCCATGGCATGGGCAAAGTCGTTGCCCGAGCCCACCGGGACGACGCCCAGGATGGGGCGCCGGTCGGCGGGGATCTGCATCAGGCCGTTGATCACCTCGTGCACGGTGCCGTCGCCGCCCATGGCGATGACCATGCCGAAGCCGTCCTCACCGGCCTCGCGCGCCAGCTTGGTGGCGTGGGTGGGATAGACCGTCCCGCTCCACTGAGCGCTGCCGTACTCCTCCACAATGGGACGCAGGTCACGGGCCACCTGCCAGGCGCGGCGCATATCGGCCATGGGGTTCAGGATAATCTTCACTTTGCGGGGCATGGGCTGGCACTCCTCAGCGGGGATACAGCATTAACAACCCCGCCCGGTTGGTAACGAGGCTGGAGAAGGCGAGGGGATCTTATACAAGGGGGAGGGGGCCGGTGAAGCCGTAGGCCACCACGAAGGAACCGCGGTTGTGCTTCTTGGCGCGGTAGAGGGCCTCATCAGCGGCGCGCAGCAGGTCGGTGCCGCTCATGGCATGCAGGGGGTAGAGGGCGAGCCCGCCGGAGAGGCTGAGCTTGAGAGAGCCTCCGCCCGGGAGCTGGAACTGGTACTTGTGCAGGTTGTCGAGCAGCTTCTCGGTGACCAGGCGGGCGGCAGGCAGGTCGGTCTGGCTGAGGATCAGGGTCAGCTCGTCGCCGCCGTAGCGGGCGAGGAAGTCGCTGGAGCGCAGGCCCGAGGCCAGGTAGCGGAACAGGTCGCGCAGCACCATGTCGCCCAGGGAATGACCGTGGGTGTCGTTCACTTCCTTGAACCCATCCAGGTCCATCATCAGGACCGAGAAAGGGAAGCCGGTGCGGCGGGCGTGCATCACCTCGCGCTCGAGGCGCTCATCCAGGGCGCGGCGGTTGGGCAGGCCGGTGACAGTGTCGCTGTAGGCCTGGCGGCTGACGATCTGGTGCAGGCTGGCGTTGGAGATGGCCACGGCGGCCTGGTCCGCGAGCAGGCCCAGCAGGCGCAACTCGGGCGGGGAGAAGCTGCCCGTGACGGTGCGCGAGAGGTTCATGACCCCCACCACATTGTTGTTGATGACCAGCGGGATGCCGATGATCGAGCCATCCTTTTTGAGGCTGGAGTCCTTGTACAGCGGATGGGTGGACATGTCTTCGACGAAGACGGGCTCGCCGCCGCGGGCCACGGTGAAGGTCAGGCCGTCCTGGCGCGGGTCCATGAAGGGTTTGTGGCGCGCGCCGCTCAGGTCCATGGAGGCGCCGAAGTTCAATTCACCGTTGGAGTACAGGAAGATATCGGCGGTAAAGGCGTTCTTGACGAGGCGCATGGCCTCCATCACGACCGCGTCCAGCACGGTCTGCAGGTCCAGGCTGGATGTCAGGTTCAGGCTGAGCTTCTTGAGGGCGTCCAGCTCGTCGGCCTGCTGCTTGAGCAGGGCCAGCAGGGCATGGCTGGCAGAGCTGGGCTCGGGAGAAGAGGCGGGTCCGGATCCGCTGGGGTGCAGGGCAGGGATGGGCTGGGAGGATTCAGCCAGACTGTTGATCAGCTCAAGAAGGTCCTGGCGCTCCTTTGGGGAGAGCCGACCGTCTTCGATGACGATCCGGCGCGCCTGCGCCAGAACGTCTCCCCGGTCACTTGTGGTCGTCATGTATGGTTATGCCTGTGAAGTCAAGGTTCCGAATCAGCGTGCGATCTTTCCATCTTCGTTCCGGACGACTGCCGGCAGGTACAGGGAGGCCATGGGTTTGTGCTAAAATCTATTTTACCCATTTTTTCACGGAGTCGCCTGTGCCTGATTCGTCCCAGCCCGCTTCCCAGCCCAAGACTCTCCCGGCGGCCACGCCGCTCCTGCCGCGCAAACGGGCGATCCTGGTGGGGGCCTCCAGCGGCATTGGCGCGGCTCTGGCGCGCCTCCTGGCCTCGGAAGGCTACTCGGTGGCGCTGCTGGCGCCCCGCCAGGACCTGCTGGAAACCCTTTGTAATGAAATCAACCAACAAAATGGCGGGATCCGGGCTTTAGCTTATCCACACGATGTGAGCGATCATGATTCAGTTCCCGGCCTGCTCACGAGGATTATATCAGATTTGGGGGGCCTCGATCTGCTGGTCTATGTGGCGGGGGTGAACCTTCCGCCCGGACTGGAACACCTGGACTTTGACTCCGACCGCCGTATGATGGAGGTCAACACCCTGGGTGCGATGGCCTGGATGACCCCGGCTGCGGCGCTCTTCAAGAGCAAAGGCAGCGGGCAGATCGCCGGCATCTCCTCGGTGGCCGGGGACCGCGGGCGCGTGGGCAACCCGGGCTATAACACCTCCAAGGCGGCCCTGAGCACGTATCTGGAAGCCCTGCGCAACCGTTTCACCCGTCATGGCGTGCATGTCCTGACGATCAAGCCGGGCTTCGTCAAGACCGATATGCTCAAGACCGCCCAGGGCGCCACACCGTTCCCCATCGAGCCGGAACAGGCCGCCGCCGACATCTACAAGGCGCTGCGCCGCCGCAGCCAGGTGGTGTACACACCCGGCCGCTGGCGCTGGATCATGCTGGTCATCCAGCACATCCCCTCCTTCATCTTCCGCCGCATGACCTTCTGACCGCGGACTCCAATCCCGGGCGGCAGGCCCCGGCTTTCCAGCCTGCCCTGAAACGATGAGCCAACCCACCTCTCTCCTTGACACCTTCACCACGCTTGAGAACTTCGGGCATTCCATGAGCGCCCCGGCCTACCTTTTCCGCCCCGAGCGGATGGAAGAGATCCCCGAGATCTTCCAGCAGGCCCGCAGGTCCGGGCTGACCGTCACCCTGCGAGGCGCGGGCCGCAGCTATAACGACGCCGCATTGAACGGCGGGGGCATCGTCCTGGACATGACCGCGCTTAACCGCATCCTGGCCTGGGACCCTGCAACGGGCATCGTCCGCTGCGAGCCGGGCGTCACGCTCCAGCAGTTGTGGCAGTGCGTCCTGCCGGACGGCTGGTGGCCGCCGGTCGTCTCGGGGACGATGTTCACCACGCTGGGCGGCTGCCTGGGCGCCAACATCCACGGCAAGAACAACTTCCGCATGGGGCCCATCGGTGAGCATGTGCTGGAGTTCACCGCGCTGCTTCCCACGGGCGCAGAGCTGACCTGCTCTCCCAAGAAGAACGCCGACCTGTTCCATTCCATGATCGGCGGGCTGGGCCTGCTGGGGGTCTTCACCTCCATGACGCTCCAGATGAAAAAGGTGCATTCGGGCCTGCTGGAGGTACACGCCTTGCCTTCGCATACCCTGGCGGAGCACCTGCGCCAGCTGGAGGACGGCGCGCCCCATTATGATTACATCGTGGGCTGGACGGATACGACCAGCATCGGCCACGGGCAGATCCACGCCGCCAACTACCTGCACGAGGGGGAGGACCCCAAAGCCCCGGCCAACATGCAGCTTTCCAACCAGCATCTCCCTGACCGCCTGTTCGGGGTCATGCCCAAGAGCCTGCTGCATTATTTCATGACACCTTTCTTTAATAACCCGGGGTATTGGCTGATCAACACCGGAAAATACATCACCAGCCTGCGCCCGCATGTCTTCCGCCAATCGCACGCGGCTTTCCACTTCCTGCTCGATTACATCCCGCTCTGGGAACTTTCGGTCGGGCGCGGCGGGTTGATCCAGCACCAATCCTTCCTTCCGAAAGAGACGGCCCTGAAGGCCTGGACCGAGATGCTCACGCTGGCGCAGCGGCGCGGCCTGCCGCCTTACCTGGGAGTGACCAAGCGCCACCGGCCGGATGCCTTCCTGCTCACCCATGCCGTGGACGGGTTCTCACTGGCCCTGGACTTCAAGGTGACGGAGGGTAACCGCAGGGGCCTTTCAGAGCTATTGCAGGAGTTCGACCGCATCGTGCTGGCAAACGGCGGGCGCTTCTACTTTGCCAAGAACAGCGAGACCACGGCGGAGACCGCCCGGGCATTCTACGGCGAGGAGACCGTCGAGCGCTTCCGCAAGCTTAAGGAACGCTGCGACCCGCGCGGCCTGCTGGAATCAGACCTGTACCGGCGCATCTTCGGATAACGAATCATATTCGAGGGAGGCGAGTGAGGATGGACCTGGAGATCATCGACCTGGGGTTGATGGATTACGAAAAGGCCTGGCGACTCCAGGAAGAATACGCCGCGCAGATCGCGGGCGGCCAGCGACCTCCCGCCCTGCTGCTGGTGGAGCATCCCCACGTCTATACCTTTGGCCGCTCCGGGCGCCCGGAGAACCTTTTGTGGAATGAGAAGCAGCTCCGGGAGCGCGGCATTGCCATCCACTGGGTGGACCGCGGCGGCGACGTCACGTATCATGGGCCGGGGCAGCTGGTGGGCTACCCGCTGATCCCGCTGGGCGTTCAGAATGTGCGCCCCTCGGATTCGGGGCGCATCCCGCAGGCCGATTACGTCGGCTACGTGCGCCGGCTGGAAAAGATGCTCATTGCCGTGCTGGCACGCCTCGGGGTGGCCGCCGGGCAGCGTCCCGGTTTGACGGGCGTGTGGATCCAGGCAGACGTATTTTCACGCTGCCCGCGCTGCAGGCCGGAGGACCGCGAGAAGCCGGCCAAGATCGCGGCCATCGGCGTCAAGGTGGATGCGCGCGGCATCTCGCGCCACGGCTTTGCCCTGAACGTCAATCCCGATATGAACTACTGGGAGGGGATCATCGCATGCGGCCTGCAGGATGAGCCGGTCGTCTCGCTGGAAGACCTGCTCAGCCCTGTACCCCCCATGCAGACGGTGAAGGATCGGGTGGCCTCCGCCTTTGCACGCGAGTTCGGATATGGACTGGAGGGGCTGCGGGCGTGAAACAGCCCCGGCCTCCATAAACCAGGGAACCAATCCCGCCCGGGAAACGTCCACCAACCACCTGACGTTGACTTTTTTTTACGATACTTGTACACTCAGGCTGTTGCAGGGCCGGGAGAAGGCCCCGAAACGTCCGGATTTTTCGAACGACTTTTTTGGAGGAGATTATGCCGGGTCAATATCAAATGGTCATGCGCTCGGGACCCACGCCGGGAGCGGTCTTCCCTCTGGAGGGCGACCAGCTCATGATCGGGCGCGATTCGTCCAACTCCGTGGCCATCAGCGATGCGGAAGTCTCCCGCCGCCACGCCCGCCTGACCTTCCAGGGCGGCAAGTATGTGATCGAGGACCTGGGGTCCACCAACGGCACCTTCGTCAACGGGCAGAGGCTGGCCGGGCCGCACGTGCTCAAGCCCGGGGATGTGGTTGCCTTCGGCGAGCAGATCGTGCTGATGTACGACGCGGTCAACATTGACCCCGGCGCCACTGTGGTTTCGACCCCGCACGTGCCGGTGCGCCCTGTGATGGCCGTGCCGTCCGCCCCACCCGCGCCTCCCCCCATGCCGGCCCAGAGCTATGCCGGGCAGGTGCCCGATAATCTCGAGCCTGTGCCGGTTTCACCGGCCTACCGCAACCTGACGCCGATCCTGATCGGAGTGGCGGTGTTCCTGCTGGTGTGCGCCTGTGCGGGCTTCTTCTGGTGGGTGGACGCCACCTATCGCTGGTGCGTGTTCTTCCCCTTCATATCCGGCTGCTGATCGTTTTCCATCCGGCCTGCCCCCGCAGAAGCGGGGGCTTTTTATTGTCCTGTGTTCCGCTTCTCTGCTACAATAGCGTAGATCTCATGGATACGCAATCAGACGGAGGACTCCCGGCGGGCGGCCGGCTCCAGGGCACCAGCATGCAGCCTGAGGCACCTTCTTCAAACCCGCAGAACTGGAATTCCACCACCAAGCTGGTGGTGGCGTTGACGTTCGTGGCCGCGCTGGCCGCGCTGCTGATCAAATTCCGGTTTGTCCTGGGTCCGCTGCTCATGGCTTTGATCCTGGCCTACCTGTTCCAGCCGATCGCGGACCGCCTGCAGCGCGCCGGACTGTCCTGGCGGCTCTCCGTGGCAGTGATCTATATCTTCATCCTGCTTTTGATCCTGGGATTGATCGCACTGGGGGGGGTGGGCCTCATCCAGCAGATCCAGAGCCTGGTGGGCATCCTGCAGAACAGCCTGAGATCGCTGCCCCAGCTCATCCAGGACATTTCCGGGCGCGTCTACGAGTTCGGGCCCTTCCGGTTCGATTTCAGCCAGACCGATCTCAATGCGCTGAGCGGGCAGGTGCTGGGCATGATCCAGCCGATGCTAAGCCGCACCGGGGTGCTGCTCAGCGCGGTGGCGGGACGCGCGGCCAGCTTCGTGGGCTGGATGCTGTTCGTGCTGCTCGTGTCGTTCTTTATCCTGGGCGAGAGCGGCGGCCTGCGCAAGCAATTGATCAGGATTGAGGTCCCCTCCTACCAGGAGGATGTCGCCCGCCTGAGCCGCGAGCTGGTGCGCATCTGGAACGCCTTCCTGCGCGGGCAGATCATCCTCTTCGTCCTGGCGGTGGCAGTCTATACCGTGGTGCTCGGCCTGCTGGGGGTGCACTATGCGCTGGGCATGGCCCTGCTGGCCGGGCTGGCGCGCTTCGTCCCGTATGTCGGCCCGGCGGTGAACTGGACCCTCCTGGTGGTGGTCACCTATTTCCAGGCCGACAAGCTTTTCGGGATGTCTGCTCTCTCGTATTCGGTCCTGGTGCTGGTGACCGCCCTGATCATCGACCAGATCTTCGACAACCTGGTCTCGCCGCGCATCATGGCGGATGCCCTGAAGGTGCATCCCGCCGCAGTGCTGGTGGGCGCCATTATTGCCGCCAACCTGCTGGGATTCCTGGGCGTGATCCTGGCCGCGCCCATGCTGGCCACGGTAACCCTGTTCGGACGCTACGCGCTGCGCAAGATGTTCGACCTCAACCCCTGGCCCGAGCCGGAGATACGCCAGCCGCCTCCGCCTCCCGGGCTGCGCCTCGTAGCCTTCCTGCGCCGGCTCTGGCGCCGGATGCGCCCGCCGCGCCCCACCCTGCCCTGATCTCAAACCCTCAAGGAGCTGATCATGAACAGTCATACTGAAGAACCCATCACCGAGACCCTGGCCGAAACTGAGAACTTCCTGGTCTGGAAGGCGGAAGAGCCGGACGGCGAGACCACTTACCACATCGAGCTCAACAACGTCACCGTCCACTTCTTCGATGAGGAGTGGAAGGAATTCCTGGAGCTGGCGCGCCTCCTGAAATAAACGCCTCCTCATGGAGCTTCAAAACTCGATCACGGACGTGCCCGGCCTGGAAGTGGGACACGCCCAGGATGATGCCGCTCTCACCGGCTGCACCGTGATCCTCTGCCGCCAGGGTGCGGTCTGCGGTGTGGATGTACGCGGCGGCGCGCCCGGCACGCGTGAGACCGACCTGCTCGACCCGCTCAACATGGCGGAGAAGGCGCACGCGATCATGC
>CAZSPX010000114.1:0-9649 GCA_964608885.1 uncultured Anaerolineaceae bacterium
CAACCAGCAGAAGGTAATCGTGGCCCGCGAATTCTCGCGGCCCATCAAGCTGCTGATCGCCTCGCAGCCCACGCGCGGCCTGGATGTGGGCTCGATCGAATACATCCACAGCCGCATCATCCAGAAGCGCGATGAGGGCACAGCCGTGCTGGTGGTCTCCTCCGAGCTGGATGAGATCATGGCGCTCTCCGACCGCATTGCGGTGATGTACCGCGGGCAGATCGTGGAGATCGTCCAGAGGTCGGAAACGAGCAAAGAGCAAGTGGGACTGCTGATGGCCGGGATGAAGAAGGAAGCGGACGAAATGAAGCCGACCGAGAAACCGGCAACGAGCGCGGAGCGGGTCTTCTAGGAGGATGAAATTGAACACGAAGACGAACAAAGACACCCCGGCCAAAGCGAAAAGAGAGCCAAGGGGCATCGGCGAAAACTGGCAGACGGTCATCCTGGCGCTGCTTGCCATCTTCACCGGCCTGGTGATCGGCGGGATCGTGATCGCGATCAGCGATCTGAAGGTGATCGAGGCCTGGAAGAGCTTTTTCACCGCGCCCGGTGCGGCCCTGGCCGCCACCTGGAAATCCGTGGCCACGGCCTACGGGGCACTGTTCAGCGGCTCACTGGGAAGCCCGGCAGAGATCGTACGGGGAGTGGGCACCTATTTCGCCACCGGCAACAACGCCCCCCTGCTCAAATCCATCTACCCCATCACCGAGAGCATGGTGACTGCCACACCCTACATCCTGACGGGGCTGGCGGTGGCGGTGGGATTCCGCTGCGGCCTGTTCAACATCGGTGCGGAAGGGCAGTTCTTCATGGGAGCGCTTGGCTCGGCCTTTGTGGGGTACAGTCTTAAAGGGCTGCCCTGGTTCATTCACCTGCCGCTGGCGCTGTTGGGAGGCCTGGCGGGAGGGGCGCTGTGGGGCGCGGTGCCTGGCTTCCTGAAGGCGAGGTTTGGGGCGCATGAGGTGGTGAACACCATCATGATGAACTGGATCGGATTCCGACTGAGCGATTGGCTCCTGAACGGGCCCATGAAGGCCTCGGGGTTCCGGCCCGTGACCCCCAATATCCAGCACGCTGCGGAGTTGCCGCGCTTCTTCCCGGATCCGCTGCGGCTGAACTGGGGCTTTGTGCTCGGTATCGGCATGGCCTTCGTGATCTACTGGCTGCTGTTCAAGACGACCATCGGCTTCGAGATCCGAACCGTGGGCGCCAACCCGGATGCGGCCCGCTATGCAGGGATCAATATCGTCAAGAATTTTGTGCTGGCCATGGTCATCTCCGGAGGCATGGCCGGGCTGGCCGGCGCCAGCCAGGTGCTCGGCGTGGACCACTGGGTGGGGCAGGGTTTTTCGGCTGGCTACGGTTTCGACGCCATCGCCATCGCACTGCTCGGCAAGAGCCACCCCCTGGGGGTGGTGCTGGCGGCGCTGCTGTTCGGCGTGCTGCGCGGCGGGGCCACCCGCATGCAATCCATCGCCGGCATCCCCATCGACATCATCTCCATCATCCAGGGCCTGGTCATCATTTTTGTGGCCGCCCCGGGCATCATCCGCTGGCTCTACCGCCTGCGCTTCAAACCGCAGCAGACGGCCCTGGCCCATGAGACGGGCAAGTAGGCGGAGGCGCACATGACAACCGCAGTACAGACCTTCGTTCCCGAAAAACAGCTCCGCACCCGAGTCACCTGGGGCCTGGTGCTGATCATCACCGGGCTGCTGGTGCTCTTCCTGTTCGGGTTCGGCTCCGAACCGGGACAGACCGCAAAGTTCGGCCTCAACCTCGGCCAGTCGGAAGCCATCACGGTCCCGGACCTGCGTCTCCCCGTACAGCCTTCCATCTATGTGCTCGTGCTGGTGCTGGTGTTCTTCGGCGCGCTGCAAATGGCGCGCGGCATCAAATCGACGGGGACGCTGGTGGGGGTGCTGGCCTTCTGTTTCGTGGCGGCTTTCCTGCTGTGGGCGGCACGCGATAAATCCTTCAGCCTGGTGGGCATGCTGAGCAGCTCCCTGGTGCGGGCCACGCCCATCGCCCTGGCGGCGCTGTGCGGCGTCATCAGCGAGCGGGCAGGCGTCACCAACATCGCCATTGAAGGCATCATGCTTATCTGCGCACAGACCGCGGTCATTGCCGCCACGCTCACCCACAACCTGTGGGCCGGCCTGCTGGCCGCGATTCTGATGGGCGGGTTGATCGCCGCTTTCCATGCCCTGATGTCGATCCGCTTCAAGGTGGACCAGATCGTGAGCGGCGTGGCCATCAACATCTTCGGCACCGGCGCCACCAGCTTCATCTCGTCCCGCTTTTTGGAGAAGAACACCGAGCTGCTCAACAACTCGGGGACCTTCCCGCTCATCACCATCCCGGTGCTTTCCAAGATCCCGGTGCTGGGGCCGGTGCTGTTCGAGAACACCCCGATCGTGTTCCTGACCATGATCCTGGTGGCCGTCATGCACATCGTGCTGTTCTACACGCCCTGGGGCCTGCGGACACGGGCAGTGGGCGAGCACCCCAAGGCCGCCGACACGCTGGGCATCAATGTGTACCTGATGCGCTATGTAAACGTGATCGTGGGCGGGATGATCGCCGGGATCGGGGGGGCGTACTTCACGATCGGATCGGTGGGCCGCTTCGACGAGATCATGACTGCGGGGAAGGGCTTCATCGGCCTGGCCGCCATGATCTTCGGCAAGTGGACGCCCATCGGGGCCTTTGCCTCCTCGCTGATCTTCGGGTTTGCAGATTCGCTGCAGGTGAAATTGCAGATCCTGAGGGTGCCGATCCCATCCGAGTTCCTGTTGATGGCCCCCTACATCGTCACAATGATCGTCCTGACGGGCGTCGTGGGGAGGGCCGTGCCACCGGCCGCGGACGGCGTAGTCTACGAGAAATGATCGATCTGCGAGACAGGAGCCCCACGGCTCCTGTCTCTTTTTAACGCCGGGAATCATCTTATAATGTGGAGGCCGTTCAAGACCAGCTGATCCTCAGAAGGTTTTGGGTAACCAGGAGAGAAAAGAATGAAACAGGCGACTCGCGCCGCAGCACTGTTGATCGTTGTGCTCGTGATCTTTGCATGCACCCTGCCCTCGAGTGCACCCCCCACCCCGGCGGGAGACGATTTCGTTGCCACTGCCGCGCTGCTGACCGTGCAGGCGCAGCTCACGCTGCAGGCTCCGGCCGCCACAGCCACCAGCCCGGTCCTTCCGACCAACACCAGCGCCCCGCTCCCCACGATCGCGCTGCCCACCCAGGCACCCACTCAGATCCCTGCCAGCCCCACCTCGAGCTGCAATGCGGCACAGTTCATCTCGGATATCACCATCCCCGACGGCACCATCCTGGAGCCAGGCGAGTCCTTCACGAAGACCTGGCGCGTCAAGAACAGCGGCACCTGCACCTGGACGACCGCCTATGCGGCGGTCTTTTCCAGCGGAAACGCGATGGGCGGCCCTGCGAGCCAGGCCATCGGGGGGACCGTCAACCCCGGCCAATCAGTCGATATCTCCATCAACTTCACCGCCCCCACATCCACCGGCGACTATACGGCCTATTACAAGCTGCGGGATGCCGGTGGGGTGCTCTTCTCGCAGATCTACGTCCAGATCAAGGTCCAGACCGGGAAATTCGCAGTGACCAGCGTGACCTTCACAACCAGCGGAGGCTGCGGGAACTTTTCGGCCACGGCGAACATCACGGTTAACAGGGCCGGCACGGTCACCTACCACTGGGTGCGGAGTGACGGCGCCACCGATACCGTTTCCCATGATCCACTGGAATTCACGGCCGCCGGGACCAAATCGGTGACCCAGACGTGGAGCACGACGGCCTCCGGAAGCAAGTGGATCGATATCTATATCGATGCCCCCAACCACCAGCAGTTCGGGCGTGCCAGCTTCTCCTGCCCGTAGCAAGGGAGGCGGCCTGCCGCGTTCGTTCTTTTTTCCAGAAGATGAAAGGGTTTTCATGAGCACTTCCAGGCGCTTTCGTTCCATCTGTTTATTGATGCTTGTGGTATTGACGGCCGCCTCCTGCAACCTGCCCTCGCGCTCTCCCGTGGAAGAGGCGGAGTCCACCGCGGCCGCGCAGACCCTGGAGGCGCAGATGACACAGGCTGTGCCTTCCATCCCCACCCCCACCTTCAACTTTCCCGCCACCAGCACCTTCGTGATCCCCACGCTGGTGCCCACTTCCACACCTGTCCTGGCGACCTCGACATCCTCCTGCGACATCGCCCAGTTCATGACCGATGTGACCTTCCCAGACGGCACCAACGTGCCGGCAGGGCAGGCCTTCACCAAGACCTGGCGGTTCAAGAACGCCGGGGCCTGTTCCTGGACGCCCGCCTATTCGCTCGTATTCTCCAGCGGCAACCAGATGGGAGGGCCGAACACCCAGGCCCTGCCCTCCAACGTCAACCCCGGGCAGACCGTGGACATCTCCGTCAACCTGACAGCCCCGACGGCACCCGGCGAGTACACCGGTTACTGGAAGCTGCGCAACGCCTCAGGCGTGCTCTTTGCAGCCTTCTATGTCCAGATCAATTCACAGGCAACCGTCACGGTCACAGTCCCAAGCGCCCAGGTGACCCTGAACGCCATCCCCGGGGAGAGCGGCACGATCTATGAGGCCGCCGCCTCCCTGCCTCCTGCCGGGACGATCCTAGCGGGCGATACGGGCGGCAACTTCCTGGCGCGCGGCTTCATGAGCTTCGACATCGCCGCTCTCTCCGGCAAGACCATCACCAGCGCCACGCTGGACCTGACGAGCTGCACCAAGATGCAGGACCCGTTCACCGGCAGCCTGGCGGGCATCTGGGTGGGCGAGCTGCAATACGCCCTCCCGCTGGACCAGAGCGACTACGACCTCTCGGGCACGGCCGTGCTGACCAACGCCCTCACCAACCTGCCGACCAGCCCGATCGACGTCAAGTCGTTCGTGCAGAGCCGGGTGAACGAGAACAAAGCGCGCTTCCAGATCCGCCTGCATCCCAAGGGTCCCAGCGACGCGGATGCCACCGCGGATTACATCTCCTGCAGCGCGGGGTCAGTGGTGCTGAAGATCTCCTACCTACCCTGAGCAGGGCAGGGATCGACAAGTCGATTGTTAATCTATACGAAGCGCCCGTGTGGAGGGCGCTTCTTTTTTTGTGTGTATAATGTGCGCTGGCGGTTCCCGGCCGCCGCCCCAGAAAGGAATTTGAATGCCCCGTAAAACGCTCTCCAGCCTCTTTGCCCTGATCGCGTGCCTGGCCCTCCTGCTGACGGCCTGCGGGCCATCCAAGGGCGAAACCGAGGCGACCATCGCGACCTCGGTCGCGCTGACGGTGGAGGCTCAGAAACCGGTGGACACCCCCACACCCATGATCACCTCCACCCCTGTGATCCTGACCCCTGCCACACAGGCCACCGCGGGGTTTGTGACCAGCACTCCGCAGACGCGACCCACCCTGCCTCCCGTTTCCGGGGGTGACGCTGCCTGCATGAAGGCCACCTTTGTGGATGAGACCATGCCCGACGGGACCATCGTGAAGCCCGGCCAGCAGTTCACCAAGACCTGGAAGATCCGCAACGACAGCTCCTGCACCTGGAACACCTCCTACAAGATCGTGTTCTGGGACGGCGAGCTGATGGGCGGCGGCTATGTGTACAACTTCCCGCAGCAGGCCCTTCCCGGCGATATCGTACCCATCTCCCTGGTGCTTACCGCCCCGCAAGCAGACGGAAGCTACAAAAGCTCCTGGAAGCTGCAGACGCCCGGCGGCTCGACCTTCGGCGTGGGGTATGACTCCCCCATCTGGGCGGATATCGTTGTCTCCTCCGACACCAACATAGACTACGGCGTCACCAGTGTGACCTATGCCGTGGACCGCGATCCGCTGGCGGGATGCCCGGCCAACGTCTTCTACACCATCACAGCCACTGTCAGCGCGAACGGCCCGGTCACCGTGACCGTGAACTGGCGCAAGAGCGACGGCACTACGGAGAACAAACAGACCCTCAAGTTCACCGAGGCCGGCTCCCAGACCGTCAGCATGGAATGGAGCCTGCACCTGGGCGCGGCCACCAATGAGCGCTGGGTGCAGCTCTTCATGGTCTCGCCGGAAGAGAAGGACTTCGGCAAGGCGACCTTCCACTATACCTGCGGGCAGTAGGGGCGCTCTCCGAGATCATAAAGCCCACCCGGCCGGGTGGGCTTTTGATTCCAAAATGACAGGAATCGACCTATTTTTCAAGAAAAGGTGCGTTTTTCTTCTTAAACGACCGGCGCACCGGGAACCTACCCGGCGATTCCTGCGTCTATAAGCATCGGAGCCGGTTTTTTGCCGGTTATTTAAGGAGACTGCCATGAACAAGAAATTCATCCCGGGGGGCGTACTCGCACTTTTAATGATCGTCCAACTGGCCTGCAGCGCGGTCGCTCCCACGCCCGGATCGCCGGATACCGTTGCCACGCTGAACGGGCTCTATACTGCCGCGGCGCAGACTTCCACGGCGGCCGTCCAGCAGCCGGTTTCCACTGCCACACCCGGTCTGCCTCTGCCGACCCCGACCGCGACCTTCATCCAGCCGCTGCCCACCTCCACGCCTTTCGTGATCCTCACCAACACACCCGGGCCGGTGGTTCGCTGCGACGCGGCCGCTTTTGTCCGTGACGTGACGGTCGCGGATGGGTCAGTGATCTCGCGCGGCGACAGGTTCACCAAGACATGGCGCCTGCAGAATGTGGGCACCTGCTCCTGGACCCCCTCATATGCGCTGGTGTTCGTGAGCGGCGATTCGATGGGCGGACCGTCGGCCGTGAACCTGGGCGCGAACGTCAACCCCGGGCAGAGCATTGACGTCTCGGTGAGCCTGACCGCGCCCTCTACGGACGGACGGTATCGCGGCTACTGGAAGCTGCGCAATGCCAACTACTCCCTCTTCGGCGTGGGCTCGCAGGCGGATACCGCCTTCTGGGTGGATATCCAGGTCAAGGGGCCTTCGTTCGCCTCCTTCGACTTCGTGTCGAACTTCTGCGAGGCCGATTGGGAGAACAACAACGGCCTGCTGCCCTGTCCCGGGACGGAAGGCGACCCGAACGGGTTTGTGTTCCGCGTGGATTCGCCCAAGCTTGAGAACGGGGGCCGGGCCGACGGCGCCGCCCTGCTGACCTACCCCAAGGACAGCCGGAACGGCTTCATCAGCGGCACCTACCCGGCTGTGGACGTGGAGAACGGCGATCGCTTCCGCGCCCTGCTGAGCTGCGGTTACAACAATGAGCGCTGCAACGTGATCTTCCGGCTGGAGTTCAGGTCCGGCGGTCAGGTCTGGAAGCTGGGAACCTGGAACGAGGCCTACGAGGGCAAGTATTTCACCGTGGATGTGGATCTCAGCTCGCTGGCGGGCAAACGCGGCAAGTTCATCCTCACCGTGCTGGCCAACGGCTCTGCAAGGGACGACCAGGCGCTGTGGATCTCCCCCCGCATCGTCCGCAACGGCAACCCGCCCCCCACCCTGACGCCCTCGATCACGCCCACTCCGACGATGACCTTTACCCCCACGTTGACCTTTACCCCCACCGCCACATTTACGGCCTCGCCGACGGCTACTGCCACCAGTACGGCCACCCCGACGGCATCCCTCACGAACACCCCGCCCACGCCGTAAGACGTGCGTTATAATGAACCATATTTCATGGAGGTACCACAATATGCGATTTAAACAGCTGGCCTGGCTTGCCCTCAGCTTTGCGGCGGCCACAGCCCTGACCGCCTGCAATATCGGGGCCACCCCGGTCCCCACGATGGATGTGAACGCGATCTACACACAGGTGGCAGGCACGGCCTTCGCCGACTTCTCAGCCAAGATGACCCAGACGGCGATGGCGAACCCGCCCACGGCCATCCCCACCAACACCCCGCTGGCGACCTTCACGCTGCTGCCGACCTTCCCGCCCCTCAACACCACGCCGCAGGCCGGCACCACTCCCGGGCTGCTGGCTACTCCCATCACCCTGGCCACGCCAGGCGCAACCCAGGTCGTGGACAGCTGCAATAACTCGGCCTTCATGGGAGACATCACCATCCCGGATGGAACCATCATGAAGCCCGGCACCGATTTCACCAAGACCTGGGCGATCAAGAACATCGGCACCTGCAAATGGGCCTTGGGTTACTCCTTCGTCTTTGTGGCTGGCGACAAGATGGACGGGTATGACATCAAATTCCAGAGCGGCGCAGGCGTGAAGAAGATGATCCTGCCTGTCGTGAACCCTGGAGAGACCGTAAACATCGATATCGAAATGACCGCCCACCTGGCGGAAGGTGAATATACCGGCTGCTGGCGCATGCAGGATGACAAGGGCTATTACTTTGGCACCCTGGCCTGCTACAAGATCGTGGTCAAGAAATAACCTTCCTGTGCGTGTCCTGTCCTGCACGATCCGGAGGCTATCATGAGGAAAGCGATCCTACCGTTCGTCCTTGTCCTGGCGGCGCTCCTGGCAGGCGCCTGTGGAGCCGCCCAGACCATTGAACCGACCCCTGACGTGAACGCCGCCCGTACCTCGGCAGCGCAGACGGTCATTGCCGAGTTCACCCTGACGGCTGTCGCCTTCACCCCTACCGTGGAGGCGCTGCCCACCGAGACGCCTACTGAAACACCCGCCGCGACCGCGACGGTGGGCACTGCGGTGGTCGTGGTGACGGACTCCACCAGCGGCCTCCCCGTGGAGGTCTCCCCCACCCCTGTCCTGTGCGACAGCCTGACCTTTGACTCGAACACGGTGGATATCAACATCCCGGACGGGTCCCAGATGACCGCCGGGCAGCAGTTCGTGAAGACCTGGAAGGTCCGCAACAACGGCTCGTGTGTATGGGGCGCGGGCTATGGCCTGATCTATGCAGGTTATTCCGACCGCATGTCCGGGCAGCCTGAGCCGCTGGCCACGGTCGTGCAGATCGGCCAGGAAGTGGAAGTCTCGGTATCCTTCAAAGCCCCCTCCAAGGCCGGCGAGTACGTCAGCGCCTGGCAGATGGCGAATGACCGGGGCATCCCCTTCGGGAAGCCGGTCTTCGTCAAGATCCTCGTGAAATAGGCGTCTTGAGCGGATCCCTGACCAAAAAAATCAAGGAAGAAGCGCGCCGGCTGGGGTTCACCCTGGCCGGCGTTGTTTTACCTGCGCATCCCGAAGGCTATCCCATCTACGAAGGCTGGCTGGCGGCGGGCCGTCACGGTACCATGGGCTACCTGGACGGCAAGGGGGCAGAGCGCCGCGCGGACCCGCGCAGGCTGCTGCCGGAATGCAAGTCCATCCTGGTGCTGGGCATCCCCTATGCCCCGCCCTCCGACAAAGCAGGCGGGGTGGCGAGCTATGCCTGGGGAAAAGACTACCACCTGGAGCTCCCCGTGCGCATGCGGAGGCTGGTGGAATTCATCGAAAAGATCGCCGGACATCCCATCCCCAACCGCTGGTACACGGATACCGGTCCCCTGCTGGAGCGCGAGCTGGGGCAGCAGGCCGGGCTGGGCTGGATCGGGAAGAACTCCTGCCTGATCAACCCGCGCCTAGGCTCCACCTTTTTTCTGGCAGAGATCCTGCTGGGGTTGGAGCTGGACCCCGATGCACCCCTGGTCACCGATCAGTGCGGGACCTGCACCCGCTGCCT
>CAZSPX010000115.1:0-9633 GCA_964608885.1 uncultured Anaerolineaceae bacterium
CCCCGGCCAGTAGATGTGGGGGTCGGGGGCTGAAAAAGATGGAATTTTCCCAGATATGGGGGTTCGCGTAGAGGAACGAATGAGAAAGATTTTAGCGGCCAGGAGGGATGGAGGAGAGGGGAGTAGAGGGGTTGAGGATGGGACATGAGGAGACTACGGCGACTCACGCCGCCCAGCTCTGATATTATAGAACAATTGTTCTAGTTTGTCAAGAGGGAAAACGCCCAGCTTTTTGTTTTCGATGTTGGGCACTCCCCCGGGTCACGATGGCATCCGTAATGGGATGGATATGGTACAATTTACTGATCATTTAAAAGGTCGAGTGCGCTTTTTATGCCGTCAACCCTCTATTTGGGTTGGCGGCTTTACCTTAATTTCTCTCTGCCCATCCCTACAGGAGATTCGTATGGAAACCAAATTGTATGTTGGAAATCTGTCCTATGAGACCACCGAGCAGAATCTGCGCGAGCTTTTCATGCAGGCCGGGGTTGTAACCTCGGTCGCCCTGATCAAGGAATTCGGAACCGAGCGCTCCAAAGGATTTGCATTTGTGGAAATGGGCTCCCAGGCTGAGATGCAAAAGGCGATCAGCATGTTCAATGGTTATTCCCTTGGTGAGCGCCAGTTGGTTGTAAGCGTTGCCCGCCCGCGTGAAGAGCGCGCTGGCGGCTTTCGCCCGGCTCACAAAGGGAATAGCAACAAGCGGCGCTACTAATATGAAGGCGCGCGCCATGTTTGGCATCGGTGAGAGCGTCGTTCACCCCAAATATGGGGTGGGGAAGATCGTCAAACTGGATGACCGCGAATTTGAGCGCGGCGTCTCCCGCAAATATTATGAGATCCATATTTCTGGCGGCAGCATCGTCTGGGTGCCGATTGACCTGCCGGGCTCCGGACTGCGCAAATTGGCCCGAAAAAGTGAGCTTGCCCATTGTCGTGAGATCCTGAAGGCTCCTCCATTGCCGTTGACGGAAGATGGGCGTGTCCGGCAGTCGGAGCTGGTTGTACGGCTTCAGCAGGGAACGATCATTGCCCAGTGTGAAGTTGTGCGCGATGTATCTGCCTTTGTTTCACACCGTTCGTCTTATGGGACGATCTCGGCATTTCTGGAGGCTGTGCTGGTGGTGCTTTGCCAGGAATGGGCCATGGTGGAAGGGATCACAATCCCGGAAGCCATGTCCGAGGTCAACTCCCTGCTCAATAATGACAGGTGAGCCCCTGAAGTACTGCAGGGCTCCCCGGAATGCGTTCGGCATGGCCCGCAGAAGCCGGTCGTGAACAGAGCAGTATGGAAAGGGTCGCACAGCTCCTTACCCTGAAAACCGTCATGCTGGAGGACGGCTATGATTGGTATGTCCGCTGGCTGGACCTGAACCCGCGCAGCCTCTCTGAAGCGGGATTCCTGAAAATGTTTGCTGCCTGGAGAGGGAAGGTCATGAAATACCAGGCAGAGCGATTTCCACAGATGAGATGAACTTCTAAGGCATGCAGGTCACAGCCGGCAGCCAGTATCCCTGCGTCGCCAGGGCCGGGAGGCTGTCGGTTCGCATGCATCTCAGGTTCCCATCCACGTCGTAGAACTTCAGGGTCACGTTCGCGGCGCCCACCGCCGAGGTGTTCTGAATGTAGAAGGCCGAGTTGTAGTTGCCCCACATGTTCTTGAACAGCATGGGCACGCTTACAGCCGTATTCCCCGCCGGCAGGCCGTCATAAGCGGTCACTTGCGCGCCGATATGCGGCCGTCCCACCGTTACCACCGGATAGTCGGCTGAGCTGACAACTGCCGCGCCCACCCACCCTTCCGGGAGGCAGCTCTCGCCCGGGACCCAGTAGCCTTTGGAGGAGAGCGGTGCGATCGTCTCGCCGGCCTTGCGGCAGGACAGGCCCCCGCTGGAATCATAGTAGTCGATGGTGATATGAGCGGCATGACCGGAGTTGGGATCGATATTCTGGATATAGAGGGCCGAGTCATACGAGCCGCCGAAGGCATTCTTGAACAGCATCGGCATATAGGAAACAGTGCTGCCGGAGAGGAAGCCGTTGTAGGTGGTCACCTGGGTCCCGATGTGCGGTCGCACCACGGACACCACAGGATGATCCGACGAGGTGATGACCGCGCCTCCCACCCATCCGGCCGGCAGGCAGGTCTCGGAGGGTACCCAGTAACCGTGGGAGGCCAGCGGTGCGATCGTGTCCACCGGGCTGGTGCACGTCAGGCTGCCCGAGGTATCGTAGTAGCGGATCGTGACATGGGCATCGTTCGCGGGGTCGGTGTTCTGAACGTAGAAGGCTGAATCGTATGTGCCGCCAAACGCGGCCTTGAACAGCATCGGCAGGTGGATGGCCAATCCGCCCGAGGCGAAGCCGTTGTAGGTCATGACCTCCGTGCCGATGTGGGGGCGCGCCACAGCCACGATGGGCTGGTCCGACGAGGTGACGACCGCCGCGCCCACCCATCCGGCAGGCAGGCATGCCTCGGAAGGCAGCCAGTACCCGTGCGAGGCCTGCGGGGCGATCACATCCACAGGCCTGGTGCAGGTCAGGCCGCCACCGGCATCGAAGTATCTCACCGTGACGTGGGCGGATTGGGAGGGGCTCATGTTTTGTACGTACAAAGCCGAGTCATAGGAGCCGCCGAAGGCGTCCTTGAACAGCATCGGAATGTAGGCGGTGAGGCTGCCGGAGGAAAAGCCGTTATAGGAGGCGATTTCATCCCCGACATGCGGACGGCCGACTGCCGCCACGCTGCGGCTGGAGGTGATGGAGACGCTGCCAACCCAGGTGTTGCTGGCCGTGTAGTCCTGCCCGGGTTGATCGGACTGGACGTTGGAATAGCTGCGGTTGACCGGGTTGAACCAGTATCCCGCTTTGGAGACGGTCACGGTGCCGGACCACCCTGGAGGGACAGCGATGCAGTAGTTCCCGCTGCTGTCCGCGGTGACGGCCCTGGCTGTGCCATCGAAATAGCTGAGGGTCACGCCCCCCGCCCCGGCATTGCCTGAAATGGCCTTGTACGTCTGCGGGGTTGTGCTCGCTTCCGAAAAGGCTGTGAACTGGCTGCCATTGGTGTAGCGCACCCAGACCCCCTGCCCGCGATAATTTCCGCCTGGCACTGCCCAGGTGAGGGGCGAGGTAATGGGCTGGGGAGGGGTGAAAATGGAGACCGCGTCCACATACAGGTCGGCGTTCGCGGTGCGTGTGAATTCGAATATCAGGAAGGGATCGTCCGGGTTGGAATTGAAAGTGAAGTCCAGGGCGAATTCCTGGTACTGGTTGGGTGCAGTGAAATCGGTTCCCTGCAGGATGAGCGGCCCGTATTCGGTGCCTCCGCCCTTGACCGAGAGGCGCGCCACCTCGCTGCTGGAAGTGTTGTCGTTCACCTTGAGGCGGAAATAGGCCGTCATCGGCATATCTCTAAAGAATCCTGTATCGTACACCCAGGCAAATGAGTCACCATCCCCGGGGTAAAGACGATAGGCCGTCCCGCCCCACGCGGCCGCGTCACTGACCCGAGCCCCGTTCCCCCACCATTTGTTAAAAGACCCATCGGTATCATCGGCCAGCCATCCCAGGCTGAGCCGCACCTGCGGCAGCCCGCCGCCGTTCAGGTTGTAGAGCGTCACGCTGGATTGGGTCGTCGACATCTGGGCGTCGCCCAGCTCGTTCTGGGGCAGGTTGGCCCCGAGATAGATGCTGTCGCTGGCGGTCAGGCTGCGGTTGAACTTGTCGCGTGTCCTGACGTAGACCTCCCGCCAGCCCGTACCGGGTGGAAGGGTCCATGCCTTGTCGGGTTTGTATGTTTCCCAGCTCCCCCCGCAGAACTGCTGGGTATTGCTCACCATCATCTCGCTGGCTTTATCCAGCCGGGCGAACCCTCCTTCGGGTAACCGGTCATAAATATACAGGTTCACAGCCGGCGTGGTAGTGGAAAGCGCCTCGTTCTCGATGACCACCGGGGGATATTCGGTGTCGTACCCGAAATCCTGGGTTACATAGCCGCGCCCGTCGCCGGAGCGCCGGTAATAACCCAGCCCGATCTCGCGCGAGTTTGGATCAAGGATATTCCCGCGGTGCCCGGGGCTGTTCATCCAGCCGCGAACGGCATCTTCCGGTGTTACATAACCACAGAAGGCATTTTCAGCTCCGCCGAACCCAAGATAACCAAAAGCCTTGATGCGATAGTCGGGCCAATGACCCTGGGTATCCTGGTGGCCGCAAAAGCCCCAGGGACGGTTCTCTGTAGAATCCCATGAGTACCAGCGCGCCGCGTGGGTCATCTGAAGATTCCACCGCAGAGGGGGAACACCAATGGCCCGGCGCTCCAGATTCGTGAGGTAGACCGTGCGAGCCTCATCGTACAGCAGCGCCGCGGTCTGTACGCTGGGATCATAGCCTCCCTGCGCCCGGGCGCTGTCCCAGACCCCCAGCGCCAGGCTCCAAACGATCAACAGCGCCCCGGTATGGATGATTTTTCGCAGCATATCGGCTCCTGCCCGCCAGATTTCCGTCTCAGTCATTGTAGCAACTCTGAAAACTGAAAACAACCCGTGGATGCAAGAACTCCTTTCTTCCATGCGGCCGCATTTTCCCGGCCTGGTCCCGGGAAAGGACAGCGCCTCCATGCATGGAGGCGCTGTAACGCTCAAGTCCCCGGGCGGGTTCTACTGGTGGCCGATGACTCGGTGAGGCACGTACGGCTCTTCCAGATATGCGACCTCCTCCGGGGTCAGTTTTACCGAAAGCGCGCCCACGGCCTCTTCCAGGTGTGAGATCTTCGTCGCTCCGATGATGGGCGCCGTTACCGGCTCCTTCTGCAGCAGCCAGGCCAGCGCAATATGCGTGCGCGCGCCCCCGCGCTTTTCGGCTAGTTCCGCCACCCTCTCCACAACGGCTCGATCGGTTTCGGCCGCTGCACCGTATTTGCTTTTCGCGATCTGGTCCGTTGCAGCCCGCATGGTGCTCTCCTGCGTCCAGTCGCGCGTGAGTCTTCCTGAAGCGAGGGGGCTGTACGGGATCGTACCGATTTTCTCCTCGCGGCACAGCGGCATCATTTCCCGTTCCTCTTCGCGATAGATCAGGTTCATGTGGTTCTGCATCGAGACGAAGCGGGTCCAGCCGTGCTTTTCTGCGGTGTGCAGCGCCTTCTGGAACTGCCACGCCCACATCGCCGAAGCGCCGAGGTAGCGCGCCTTGCCGGCCCGCACCACATCGTTCAATGCTTCCATTGTCTCTTCGATCGGCGTCTCGTTGTCCCAGCGATGGATCTGGTAGAGGTCCACGTAATCCGTCCCAAGCCGCTTCAGGCTGTGATCGATCTCGCCCAGGATCGCCTTGCGCGATAAGCCGCCCCCGTTGGGCCCTTCCCTCATCTTCCCGTGGACCTTGGTCGCGATGATGACCTCCTCCCGCTTCGCAAAGTCCTTCAACGCCCGCCCCAGGTACTCTTCGCTCGTTCCATTGGAATAGACATTGGCGGTATCGAAGAAATTGATCCCCAGCTCCAGCGCTTTTTGGATGATCGGGCGGCTGTTCTCCTCATCCAGCACCCATTTGTGGACTCCCCGTTCTGCATCTCCGAATCCCATGCAGCCCAGGCAGATCCGCGAGACCTTCATTCCTGTTGTGCCCAATCGAGCGTAATCCATTGTTTTCTCCCTTCCGTTGTTGAGGGAATTGGTTGTGAGAGGGTTCAGCGCGGTGACAGCTTGATGGTCGCGGCGCGCGCAACCGGGGTGATGACGCTCTCAACGATATCCACGGCGTAACGGTGGTATTTTGTTCGATAGGCAGCGTTGATCTGTTCCTGCACCGCCGGGTCGGAGACCTCCACAAAGATGACATCCCTGTCAACTCCCCCGGCGCGGATATGCCCTTCGTGACGCGCCAGGACACCTTTGAACCAGCCCGAGCCGCGGCCCTTATAGGACCGGACGTACAGCTCCTCACCGATGCGCACCACCCAGATGATCACCGGCTTCTGCAGCGCGCCGTCGCTTTGAAGCGGCGCGATCTTCAGTTCTTCCGCGTTCCCGATCTTATCCAGCTCCTCGCTCGTCCAGGCGGTCATAAGAGGCTCCTTTTGCTTCTGCAGTCTAAATGGTCTGCACGGGTGGTTGTAGAGGACCCAAGCATTTCACAGTTCGGCTTCTACCAGGCATACGCGTTGGGCGCCTCGCCGCCCGGACCGGGCCAGATCTCATCAAGCCTCTTGAGGGTTTCGTTTGAGAAGGAGATTTCCAGGGCTCGCAGGCTGGTGCACAGCTGCTCCACCGTGCGCGGGCCGATGATCGGCGCCGTGACAACCGGGTTGTGCAGCACCCAGGCCAGTGCCACTTCGGCCGGCGTCTCACCGATCTCCTGGCACAGCGCCTCATAGCACTCCAGCTGCGACCGGTGCTCCTCGATCTCCTGCTGCTGGCGCCTGCTGGACCGGCGGCCCTCGGTCGCTTTTCGCAGCGCCCCGCCCAGTAACCCGCCCGCCAGCGCGCTGTAAGGGATCATACCCACCCCGAAATGCCGGCAGGCCGGGATGACCTCCAGCTCGATCATGCGATCGTTCAGGCTGTAGAGACTCTGTTCAGATACCAGCCCCATGAAGTGACGCTCCCTGGCGGCGCACTGCGCGGTGGCGATGTCCCAGCCGGCAAAGTTGCTGCTTCCAACATAGATCACCTTGCCCTCCCGGACAAGCTGCTCCATTGCCTGCCAGATCTCCTCCCACGGCGTCGAGCGCTCGATGTGGTGCATCTGGTACAGGTCGATGTGGTCGGTCTGCAGCCTGCGCAGGCTGTCTTCGCAGGCTCTGCGAATGTGGTACGCCGAGAGGCCGCGCTCGTTCAGGCCCTCGCCCATCTTGCCATATACCTTGGTCGCCAGGACTACCTGGTGGCGCCTCCCGCCGGACGCCATCCAGCGCCCGACGATCTCCTCCGTGAGACCCGGGTGGAGATGGGAGGTGTCACCAGGGGCGGTGTAGACCCCGTAGACGTTGGCGGTGTCGATGAAGTTGATCCCCGTCTCCAGGGCCTGGTCCATAATGGCGAAGCTGTCCGCTTCGCTGGTCTGCGGTCCGAAGTTCATTGTGCCCAGGCATAACCGGCTGACCTGCAATCCGGTTCGGCCAAGTGTTGTGTACTGCATGGTGTTCTCCTGTTGATCCGGTTTGATGTGGGGGATGAGTATTCCTTGCGAGTGACCGATTGCCGGATACTAAATATCAAGTTTTCGAGTACCCAGCCATTTCACCATTTCCGGGTCACGGTGGTCAAAGAAACTGCTCACCTTTGTGTCCAGCGAGACGATCGCAGCCATTTCTTCGGAGCTCAGCTCAAAATCGAAGATGTTGAAGTTTTCAACAATTCGTTCCTTGCGAACGGATTTTGGAATTACCACAACTCCCCTCTGCGTCAGCCAACGCAGAATCACCTGCGCCACCGTTTTGCGGTATTTTCCGCCAATGGAAAGCAGCAGCTCATTTTGGAAGATATTGTTTTTCCCTTCAGCGAAGGGCCCCCAGGATTCGATCTGAACATTGTTCTCCTGCAGGAACTTCTGGGTTTCAATTTGCTGATGAAAAGGGTGCGTCTCGACCTGGTTGACCGCAGGGACAACTTCGTTATGGATGAGCAGATCCATGATCCGGTCCGGCTGGAAATTGCTCAGACCGATCGCTCTTGTCCGGCCTTCCCGGTTCAATTCCTCCATCGCCCGCCAGGAACCATAAACATCTCCATAAGGCTGGTGGATCAAATAGAGATCGAGATAATCCAGCTGCAGCCTGTGTAAAGACCTTTCAAATGCTTTCTTTGTTTTCTCGTAGCCCGTATCCTGGATCCAGAGTTTTGTGGTTACGAAGATCTCGTCCCGTGCCAGGCCGCTTCTTCTGATCGCCCTGCCGACTGCCTCCTCGTTCTGGTAGGAAGCCGCCGTATCGATCAGGCGATAGCCGGCTTGAAGGGCTTCATAAACGCTTCTTTCGCACTCTTCGAGATCGCGTATCTGAAAGACTCCAAACCCCAGGATGGGTATTTCCACGCCATTGTTCAGAGCAATCTTGTTCATGATGTACACTCCTTCCCGATATTGCTCCTCTTTGGCCCGTTGCATCTGTTCAGCGCCCGGTCATCTTCTCCATGCTCTCAGGATACCGTTCCCCCTGCACCGTGATGCCGGAAGTTGCGCTTTCGATCTCACGCAGATCCCCGGGCGTCAATTCAATGGCAGCCGCCCCAAGGTTCTCCTCCATGCGGTGCAGCTTTGTTGTGCCCGGGATGGGAACGATCCACGGCCTCTGTGCCAGCAGCCAGGCGATCGCGAGCTGGGCAGGTGTGGCGTTCTTTTGCCCTGCGAGTTTGCCGAGCACGTCGATCAAAGCCTGGTTCGCCTTGCGGGCCTCCGGTGTGAAGCGGGGCAGGCTGTTGCGGAAATCAGAGCTGTCGAACGCCGTGTTCTCGTCGATCTTTCCGGCGAGAAAGCCCCTGCCCAGCGGGCTGAACGGGACGAAGCCGATCCCCAGTTCCTCGAGCGCCGGCAGCACTTCCGCCTCCGGCCCTCTCGTCCATAATGAGTATTCGCTTTGCACTGCCGCCACCGGCTGGACGGCGTGTGCCCGCCGGATCGTCCTCACGCCTGCCTCCGACATCCCGAAATATCTGACCTTTCCCTCACGGATCAGGTCCTTCACGGTCCCCGCCACGTCTTCGATCGGCACCTCCGGATCCACGCGGTGCTGGTAGAGCAGGTCGATGGTCTCCACCCTCAGCCGCTTGAGCGAGGCCTCGGCGACCTCCCGGATGTGCTCTGGACGGCTGTCCACGCCTGTCGTATCTCCCGTTCCGGGGTCCAGTTTGAATCCGAACTTGGTGGCGATCACCACCTGCTCCCGGACAGGCCCCAGGGCCTCGCCCACCAGCTCTTCATTCTTGAACGGGCCGTAGGCTTCCGCGGTATCAAAGAAGGTCACGCCGCGCTCCACCGCCGCGCGGATCAGCGCGATCATCTCGCGTTTGTCCGCGGCCGGACCGTAACCCGAGCTCATGCTCATGCAGCCCAGCCCGATGGCTGAGACTTCCAGCCCGCTGTTTCCTAATTTTCGTTTTTGCATTTTCCAGGTACCTGTTTCTTGTTTCCAAATGTTCTGGAGATTTTCTTCAATCTCCTGCCATCACTTCATCTGGCTGGATCATTTCCTTCTCTTTTTTCAAAACCGCGTTTTCATACCCCTCGATCTTGTGGTTCAGGATATCCAGGGTTTTTTGCATTTCCTGCATCCTGGCCATCAGCAGGTTCCGCTGCTCCATCAATATCTCTTTTCTGGCCTCGATCGTCCCGTCCCCCTGCTGGACCAGCCCCACATACTCGATCAGCACTTCCACGGGGAGCCCTGCGCTCCGCATGCACTTGATGAACTCCACCCGCCGCAGGTCGAGGTCGTTGTAATCCCGGATGCCGTTCTCATGCCGGTTGACCGGCGGGATGAGCCCCACACGCTCATAATAGCGCAGGGTGTCCGCCGAAAGGTTGTATTGTTCACTGACTTCCGCGATCTTCATGGTTTCACCTCGAAGGATAGTGTAACACCTGGAGTTGACTCCAAGTCAAGGGTTTTCGTAGTGCCCCGAGGTTCAAATATGA
>CAZSPX010000116.1:0-9616 GCA_964608885.1 uncultured Anaerolineaceae bacterium
CAGGGAGCCCAGCACCACCAGGCTGGCTGCGATGGCAATGTACAGGATGTTCTTGCGCTTCGAGGCCTCGACTCCCTGGTTCAGCGCGGAATAGACCTTGTTGAGGCGGTAGCGGATGCCCTGCGCCTCGGAGGTGAACGCATCCAGGCTTGTGACCGGCGCCTCCAGCAGCCGGCTGTACGCCTGGATTTGCGCCTCCAGTTGCGCCTGCATTTTTTCGGGCAGCGCCTGTGCGCCCCCGGCCCGGTCGATCATCAGAAGCATTCGCTCGGTGTAATACAGCTCCTTGTGGACGGCAGTCGCAGCCGGGCAGGGACTGTTAACTTCGCGGCCAATACCACCTTTCCATCCGGTGACCCCCGCCAGCCGCGGATCCCCCGCCATGTGACAGGAGATGCAGTAATTGCCGGGGGAGAGCCTCGCTTCCGGCTGCAGCGGCAGGTCACCGGGTGCGGGCGTCTGGGAAGCCGCCCTGGAGACGGAAACCGCCGCCCCCGCCAGCGCCAGGATGAGGATCACGATGGACAGCAGAAAATAGCGCTTCATGTGCAGGCTCATGGGGCCTTTTCCCCGGCAGGATCTGATTCCGCAGGCTTTTCAACGGGAGGGGGCGGCGCCGTCTGGATCCAGCGCAGCATCCGGAAGTAGGCGATGAAGACCGAGATGGCCACCACAAAGACGACCAGGGAACCCACGCCCGCAGTATCGAAGAACCATTGAACCATCATCCTCTCCTATCCTGCCGGATGGGCAGCCCCGGGTTCCATCAGCTCGCGCGCCTTCTGCCGCACCGCCTCCACGGCCTGCCCCTCCTCCACCTCCCAGACCGAGATGGCCGGAAAGATCTTGAAGAAAAGCAGGAACAGCAGTGCGAAGAGCGCCACCGACCCGGCTGTGATGGCGATCTCGGTCACGGACGGGGCGTAGCTGGCGGGGAGCAGCCCCAATGAGGGCCGGGTCAGGCTGGGGGCCACGATCAGGAAGCGCTCCACCCACATCCCCACGATGATGGCCAGCGAGGCAATGGAGGTTCCCAGGGGGGTGCGTCCCCTGCGCCAGAACAGGATGGCGAACGGGATGACCAGGTTGCCCGTCACCATCACCCAGAAGGCAGGCGCATACTCGCCGGCCAGCTTGGCATGCAGCACGGCCCGCTCGTTCGTCAGGGTGGCATAGCCCGTGGTGAGAAACTCCGCCAGGGTGAAGTAACCCCAGAAGGCGCTCATCACCAGCAGCAGCAGGCCCAGGTAGTTGTATTGTTTCGGCCCGATGTATTTCTCAAAATGCCAGGCCCTGCGCAGCAGGGTCATGAACAGGAACAGCATCGCAATACCCGAGAAGATGGCCCCCACCACGAAGTACGGCCCCAGGATGGTCGAGTGCCACATCGGCTGCATGGTCATACCGAAGATCCACGAGACCACCGTGTGCACCGAGACCGCTACCGGGATGATCACGATCGCCATGATGCCGATGGCGATCTCCAGGCGGCGGAGCTGCTCGCGGCTGCCGTGCCAGCCGAACGACATGATGGAATACAGCCTTTTCCGCCAGGCAGGAGCGTCGGTCATGTGGTCGCGCAGGCGCGCCAGGTCGGGGATCATGGGCAGGTACAGGTAGAGCATGGAGCTCATCAGGTACACGCCCACGCAGGTGAAGTCCCACAGGAAGGGGGATTGGAACCGGCCAAAGATGAAGGGGAAGAGGATGCGCTCGGGCCGCCCCATGTCGATCCAGATCTGCAGCAGGCCCAGGATCAGCGCGAAGAAGGTGATGGCTTCGGCAATGCGGGTGATGGGCCGCCGCCATTCGGCCTGGGTCACGCGCAGGATGGCCGAGATCAGAGTCCCGGCATGGCTGATGCCGATGAAGAAGACGAAGTTGGTGATGTACACGCCCCAGTACACCGGGCGGCTCAGGCCGGTCACGCCAAAGCCCTGCACCCACTGGTTGACCAGCGCCGCGACGCCCAGGGCGACCAGCAGTCCCAGCCCAGCCAGAACAAAGTAGAACTGCATACCGGTGTGCCGCAGCGGATGGAGGACCGTTCTCTCGAGTTCCGATTCGTGGTGTGAAATCATCGCAGCTCCTCGCCTGGAACGCCTCAGCCTTCCTTCAGGTAATACACCTTGGGATGTGTGCCCATCTCCTCCTGCAAGCGGAAGGCGCGCGGGCTGGCCGCAAGCTGGGAGACCAGGCTGGCCGGGTCGTCCAGGTCGCCGAAGTAGCGGGCGTGACCGGTGCAGGTCTCCACGCAGGCCGGGATATAGTCGGTGGCATTGAAGGCGCGGCCTGCGGCGGCCGCAGATTCACGGGCTTTACGCAGGCGCTGGGAACAGAAGGTACATTTCTCCACCACGCCCTTGGGACGCGGCGCCACTTCCGGGTCCGGGTTGAGGTGCGCCTTTAATTCCTCTGGCCATTCGGGCTTGTACCAGTTGAAGTAGCGCACCTGGTAGGGGCAGGCCACGGTGCAGAAGCGGCAGCCGATGCAGCGGTCATAGTCCACCAGCACCACGCCCTCTTCGTTCTTATAGGTAGCCTGCACCGGGCATACCTTTACACAGGCCGGGTCATCGCAGTGCATGCAGGGCCGCGGCACCAGGGTCTCCACCACGTTGGGATATTCGCCCTCCACGAAGGGCAGCACCTCGTTCCACAGGATGGCGCGTCCCCTGCGGGCCTGATCCATGCCGGCCACCGGGGTGTTATTCTCCATCCGGCAGGCCGCGGTGCAGCTCTGGCAGGCAAAACATTTATCCAGGTCGATCACCATTCCCCAGCGGGGCATCCTTACCTCCAGGTCAGGCCTTGTACACGCGCACCCGTGCCGGACCCGATATGGCGAGGCCGGTCAGCGCTTCGGTGGTGAATTTGGTCAGCAGGTTGGGGTTGGCGCCCACCAGCGTGTTCTCAGGCGAGCCGCGCCCCCAGCGCGTGAACGTGCGGTGTCCGAGCCCCGGCGGCAGATAAACGGCATTGGGCCACAGCCCGGCGCGCACCCGCACCTCAGCCTGCACGCGTCCCAGCCGCGATTCGACCCAGGCCTGGTCACCATTCTCCAGGCCCAGGGCCGCGGCGGCCTTCGGCCCGATCTCTACCCAGCTCCCCCACTTGACATATCCCTGCAGCCCGTAGGCTTCCTGCAGGGTCGGCAGGATCCCCTGCCATTGCTGCGACTGCGTGATGAGCGGCTGGGTTAACAGCAGGAAGGGGAACTCCAGCGCCTCGGCGGTGCTGTCCGCCAGAGCCGCAGGGATCTCGAACTGCGGAAGGCAGAGGCGGTCTGAAGCTGCGCCGGGGAGGGCCGAGATCAATTCCCGCGAGAAAAAGTCGAAGCGGCCGTCCCTGGGGGCGTTCAAGCGGTCGCGTCCCACCACCTCGCTCCAGGCAGGGCTGCCGGGAGCGGCATTGAAATAGATCATCTCCGACCAGCACCCATTGGCTTCCAGCTTCTCCCAATCCAACGTGGAGAGGCGGTATGCGATCAGCTCCCGGTAGGATTTCCAGGGGAACGCAGCCTCCAGAGGGCCGCCCAGCCGGTGCGCCGCCTCGATCAGCACATCGCCGGGATCGCGCGTATCGTGGACGGGCTCCACCACCGGGCGGCGCAGCGAGATGCCCGCATAGCCGGTCCCCTCCAGGTAGTCATCCCCCCAGACCTCCAGGAAGGTGCTGGCTGGCAGGATCAGGTCCGCGTGCGCGGCGCTTTCATCCAGCGTGGAGGCAAAACTCACCACGAATGGGATCTTCATCAATGCCCGGGCGCAGTCGCCTGCGTTGGGAATATCGTACAGGGGATTGGCATTCAACAGCAGCAGGGCCTCGAGCGGATAGGGCCTGTCCGCCAGGATGCGCGCGGGGACCTCCTGCCAGGCCGAGACCGCCAGCGGATACGAGCTTCCTGCCCCGTCCAACCGCGCATGCGAGATACCTTCCCGCGCGGTCGCATCCATGCTGAAGGAGGGCCAGCCTGCAAGTTGGGGGAAGCGCTGGCCCGTTACCCCGCCCTTCTGGTCGATGGAGCCCACCAGTGCGTTGAGTGCATGGACCGCCATCGCCGTGTAGAGGGCATTGCCCGTGGAAAGCTCCCCCGCCTCCGTGGGCAGGACCGCAATGGCCGGGCGGTTGGTGGCAAACTCCCCTGCCAGGCGGGCGATGATATCGGTGCCAATGCCCGTGATGGCCGCAACGCGCTCCAGCCCGTACTCTTCCAGCACCAGGGACTTAAACCCCTTGTGAGAGGCGCCCTGCGCGTCTTCGAAATCCTCAAAACCAAAGGTGAAGTCGCGCACGAAATCCACATCGTACAGGCTGCTGTTGATGATGACATTCGCCATCCCCAGCGCCAGCGCAGCATAGGTCCCCGGGCGGATGGGGATCCACTCGTCGGCCTTGACCCCTGTGATCGCCAGGCGCGGATGGACCGCCACCAGCTTTCCGCGCTGGGGCCGCCCGCGGCGCATGAATGCGGTTGCGGCCAGGGTGCCGATCACGTTGCGGCTGGATTCGAGCAGGTTGCCGCCGAAGGCCACCACATAATTGGCGTTGGCGATGTCATAGGCCGGCAGGTCACGAATGCCCTGCATAAGCCACATCGCCTGGCGGACGGCCCCCTCCCCCAGGCTCTCGCGCGAGATCACGTTGGGCGATCCATAGGCGCGCATGAAGCGATTGACGACCTGGCGCATCTGCCCACGCAGTTCGCCATGCATCAACGCCACGCTGTGAGGCTTGCCCGCCTCGCGTAGGGTGGACAATTTTTCCACCAGCAGGGACAGCGCCTCCTCCCAGGAGATCTCCTTCCAGTCCCCCGAGCCGCGCGCGCCCTTCTGGATGCGGGGATGCTCGAGCCGCTCCGGGCTGTAGAGCATTTCCAGCGAGGTCTGCCCCTTCAGGCAGCACACCCCCTGGTTAAGCGGGTGCAGAGCGCTGCCTTCCACCTTCACGGCCCTGCCATCCACCACGCGCACTTCCAGCCCGCAGCCCGAGGGGCAGAGGGCACAAACGGTCTTTACGAAACGGGTCTCCTGGGTCGCCGCCTCAGGCGGTGTTTCGAGGGAGGACTCGGGACGCAGTACGCTCAGGCCCGCGCCCGCGGCTGCGGCAGCCGCACCGACCTTGATGAAATCGCGGCGCGAAAACCGCCTACGGGACCCGGGAGTCTGGTGATCTTCCATCAAGCCTGCCTCTTCCATCTCATGGAAGCCATGTCAATTGCCCTCGTAGCCGCTCAACAGTTCGAAGATCCGCCTGCGATCCAGGTTTACGGATCCACGCTCCAGGGGTTCGGCAGGCGAAACCGGTCCGCTGCCCGCCGAAAAATAGGCCGGGTCGTCCTTCATCTCAACCCCCAGCAGCTCCAGCGAGGCCGCCAGGTCCGGCACGCTGGAGGGCTTATCCGAGGCCACCCATGCCTGCCCGCGCGGACCGCGCGCGCCGCCGCCTGAGGGGCTGATGTGACAGCTCGAGCAGGGCTCGCCTGTCTGCGCGGCGTACTCGGGCAGGGCGCTCCCCGTGGAGACCAGGGGCGCAAACAGCAGAAGCGCCCCGCATACCAGCAGCATCCCGCAGAAGATGAGGATTTGTCTCATACCGGCTCTCCTCTAGGCCTCCCCTACAATCACTGTATCGCCCTCAAGGCGCACAGCCACCTGCTCCAGGGGGAGCGGCGGAGGCCCGGCCAGTACCTCGCCGAACTCGTCGAAGCGACCGTCATGGCAGGGGCAGTAGAACTCTCCATCCGCGGGCTGCCACTGCACAGTGCAGCCCAGGTGTGTGCAGGTCAGTGAGAAGGCCCGCAAGCTCTCGCGCGTGCGCAGCACCAGCACGGATATCCCGCCATAGGTGACGGCCTTCGAGCCGCCGATGGGCAGTTCGGCCAGCGGGAACGGGACGGGCACCGCTTCGGTCGCGGCACCGGCCGCCGGGAAGAGGCGCGACTGCAGCAGCGTGCCAAGCCAGGCCGCGCCCAGGGTGGCGAGACCGAGCTGGATGAACTGCCGCCGGATGGCGAATGCAGAGGGTTTGGGGGTGGGTGTGGTCATGGGATGATCGGGGTCGCTCCGACGTAGGAATGGCAGTTGTTGCAGGAGCGCTCCACTTCATGGCATTGCAGGCAATCGGCCTGCAGCAGGTCGCCGCGGTTCAGGATATCCATGTGATGGGTCTGCCACCAATCCAGAGGGCTGTGATACTCGGGCGCCGGGAAGGCCGGGTCCACATACACCGCCAGGGGCCCCTGCCCATCCTTGACCGGCTTTTCGATCCGGCTCGGATACCAGGCCGCGGCCAGGAACAGGAGGCTCAGGGCAGCGATCAAAAGGGCAAGTTTCCGCATCCCAGACTCCCTGCCTCACAACTTGAGTGCCCGCGCCAGCAGGTCGGTCACGCCGCCCACCTTGACGGGCACATCCCAGTAATGCATGGACTCGGGCAGCTGCGCCTTGCAGATGGCGCAGACCGTGGCCAGGTAGTTGGCGCCCGTGTGCTTTACGGCCATGGCGCGCGGTTTGCCTCCTGCCATGCGGATGGGCATGATCTCATCCGTCAGCAGGCCGTTGCCTGCGCCGCAGCAGAAGGTCTTCTCACGGATCGTCCCGGCGGGCATCTCCACAAAGCGGTTGCAAACCGCCCGGATGATCTCGCGCGGCTCCTCGATGAGCTGGCCCGCCCGCGCCGAATTGCAGGGGTCATGGTAGGTGACCAGGTAATCGTCGTTGGCGCTCTTGTCCAGCCGGCCCTCGAAGGCCCCGCGGCGCAGCATGTCCACGATGAACTGGCTGATATGGTAGGGGTAGGGCGGGTCGAACATATCCATCGGGCCGCTGAGCGTGGGCGTGAGGATGCCGGCGCGCCAGGCATGCCCGCATTCGCCCCAGATGATGGTCTTGACTCCCAGCATGCGGGCGGCGTCGATGATGCGCCGGTTGACCTTCTTCAGGTTGGAGAAGTTCAGGAAGAGGCCGAAGTTGCCGCCCTCGTTGCAGTAGGTGCTGGTCGTCCAGCGGATGCCCAGCGCGTGGAAGAGCTTGCCGTAACCGATCATCGTATCGGTGTTGGCGAAGTTATCTGCGGAGGGCGGCACCAGCAGCACCTCCGCACCCTGCTCATCCACCGGGAACCGCACGGGAAGGCCGGTCTCCTCCAACACTTCCTCCTCCAGGAATTTGCAATTGTCGACCCAGGCCGCGGGCGGGATGCCCAGGTTATTCCCCGTGGAATAGACCTTGGCCACCACCTCGGTGACGTACTTGGTCGAGACGCCGATGGAGGCCATGATCTCGCGGGCCGCAATGGTGATCTCGGCGGTATCGATGCCGTAGGGACAGAAGACCGAGCAGCGGCGGCACTCGGAGCACTGGTAGAAGTAGGTGTACCACTTCTGGAGCAGCTCCTCATCCAGGTCCACGGCCTCCCCGAGGTCGGGGAAGAGCCCTGCCGGGGTGAAGTAGCGCCGGTACACCTTACGCATCAGCTCGGCGCGCGCCACCGGGAAATTCTGCGGGTCGCCCGTGCCAAGGAAGAACTGGCACTTGTCCGTGCAGGCCCCGCAGCGCACGCAGGTGTCCATGTAGACGCGCAGGGCCTGGTTCTGATCGAGCAGCTCGCCGAATTTGGCGATGGCCCGTTCCTGCCAGTCTGGTACGCGCTCCATCGGGAGATCGATGGCTTTCGTATCCTTGGGTTTGCTGGGATAGCAGTGGACACCAGCCGCGGCATGCTCCCGGATGGTCGGGGCGCGCAGCTCCCCGTTGACGGCGGGGTCTTTGAGGATGGGGGTTTCATCGAATTTCGGCATGCGCAGCGTCCTTTTCAACGCTCCAGCGGGTTGACATAACGCCTGCCCTTCTGCTGCACCTGGTAGGGCTGGTGGCGTGAGGGGCTGAAGAACACGCCTCCCGCATGCAGCAGCTTGCTGGAAGGGAAGTAGATCATCAGCGTCATCACCAGGAACATGTGCAGCAGGAACAAGGGGTGGCGGGGCGCCTCCACCGGGTGAAGGGTCATCAGCCCCAGGATGAAGCCCTTTACATCCACCAGGTTCGCGTGCAGCCAGTAGCTCACCATCAGGCCCGTCCCGGCGATCAGGCCCAGCAGCGCCAGGGCAAAGTAGTCCGGCAGGTTCGAGATATAGAGCGTGCGCGGCAGCCCGAACCGGCGCCAGAAGAGGAACAACGCGGCTGCGCCGAACAGCAGGCCGAAGAAGAGCGCCACCGGTTCCATATAAAGCACCAGCCCCGGCACCGGAAAGGTGAAGTAGCGCAGGTGACGAAAAAGTATGGCCGCCAGGGCGATATGGAACACCCATGCCCCGGCCCACAGCCATCTATCCGCCCTGAACAGGCTGCGGAAGATCGTCACCTCTCCCAGGAGGCGCAGGAGAGCCCCGCCCTCGGTGGTGGGACCCGGGGTCAGCGTGTGGGGCAGAGGCATTGGCGTGCGGAGATAGCCGATCATCTTCCACAGGAGGCCGCCGGCAAATGCAGCCGCCGAAACATAGGCCATTCCATTAAGGAAGAAGGACAGCAGCTTCCAGAAAATATCGCTCGACTCCATACGGCCTCAGACTGCAAAGGAAAGGGATGGGAGCCCCCTCCCCCATCCCTCCGGATCGGGTGAAGCCCCCGGCCAGGTCAGACGCACCCGGTCGGTTTCGGCAGGCCGGCGATCTTGCAGGCGCCTTTGGCCGGGCCGCTGGGAAAGAGCTCGTAGATCGTCTTCAGATCGTAGCCGGTTTCCTTGCACAGCTTGCGGATCATCGGGGCGATCCCGAACTGCTGGTAATAGTCCCGCAGGTACTTGATCACCTTCCAGTGGTCCTCGGTCAGGGTTTCCACATCCTCGACCCTGGCGATGGCTTCGGCCAGGGCTTCGTTCCAACAGGCGGGGTCCTGGATGAAGCCGTCCTCATCCACGTCCACCTGGATTCCGCTCAAATCCGTGATCGGCATTCCTGCCTCCTGCTAAAGATTTCTATTACTGCCTTCCCGCAGGCGGTAAACCGCCTGCGGGAACCATTTTCATTCGGGCAGCTTGATGAAGGTTGCGCCTCCAAAGGAGGTGAACTCCAGCGTCCCGGCATTGATCAGCTCGGTCAGGGCCTTCTTGACCAGCTTGTTCTCCAGGCCCAGCCCGCTGGCCACATCCCGGTGGGTCATCATCTTCCCTTTTTTCTTGAAGAACTCAACGATCTGATCCTTCAACTCCTGTGTGACTTCCTCGTCCATGGATCACCTCTCTACCACTTGAAGGTGGGTGTCGATCGGTAGGTCTCCGAGGCCAGGGTAAAGTCATCGATCAGCTGCACCGTGAAGGGGATGTTCGTCAGCGTGAAGAAGCGCTCCCACCCAATGCGCTCGATCCATTCGCCCATCCGCTCGTGCTTGTGGGCATGGCCCGCCCAGGTCTCCACGATGTTGCGGACGGCCTCGGTGACTTCTGGCCAGCGCGGCGGGTTGTTGGGCAGGAAGGGGATGACCAGGCGCGAGAAACGCGGCGGGGTGCGGGCGCTGGAGATCTTGCCGCCCACCCAGATCGAAAGCCCGTCACCGATGGGGTCCGCGAGAGGCATGCCCGGGCACATGGTGTAGCAGTTGCCGCAGTACATGCACTT
>CAZSPX010000117.1:0-9560 GCA_964608885.1 uncultured Anaerolineaceae bacterium
GAAATAACCTGAATCCGGTTTCAGGATGGTGGTCAGGATGCGGATCGCGGTGGTCTTTCCCGCGCCGTTGGGGCCGAGGAAGCCCATGACACGCCCTGCCTTCAGAGAGAATGACAAGCCTTGCAGTGCCTGCCGGCGGTCATAAGACTTCCGCAGGTCATCCGCCACCAATACCTCCTGTGCAGCGGTATCGCTGTTCATACCCATGATCAGTGCCCTCCGTCCAAATTCCGGCCCCGGCTAATCGGCCGCCGTGGGAGGCATATCCGCCATGCTCACGGGAGACAGCCCCAGGTCGGCCTCGCGGCTGGCACCAAAGCGCAGGTACAGAGCAGGCAGGATAAAGAGGTCCACCACGGTCATGGTCACCAGTCCGCCGACCATGACAACCGCCATGGGCGTCAGGAACTCGAAACCCGGCATGGCCCCGAAAAACATCGCGCCCATGAACGCCAGAGCCGTGGCTGCGTTGGAGGCCAGCATGGGCAGGACTCTCTCGCCCGCGCCTTCCATCACAAGGGCCGGGCTGAAGGCCTTCCCCTGCTCCTGTTCTGCGCGCATGTAGTGGCTGAAGAGCAGGATGCCGTGCCGCACTGCGATGCCGGTCAGCCCCAGCAGCCCGGCCAGCGAGCCCAGGGAAAGAGTGCCGCCGGCCAGGATTGCCGCCACTGCGCCGCCGCTCAAGGCCCCCGGAAGGACAACCAGCAGTCCGAGTGCCAGGCGCCAGTTCTTTAAAGCTGCCTGCAGCAGCAGGAAGATGCCGAGCAGCGCGACGCCTGCGAAGGTCAGGAAGCGGTTGAGGATGGCCTGCCTCTCGGCATAGCCGCCCAGCACTGCGGCGTGGTACTCCAACGGGAGCGGCGTCTGCCGGAGCCTTGCCGTGATATCCGCAGCCACGGCGCCCGGGGCGCGGCCATCCATCTTGACGGTGATATCCACATAGCGCTTGACCTGCTCATGCCGCACGTCCGCCACCGCCGGGACGATGCGCACATCGGCCACATCCCCCAACCGGACACGGCTGCCGGAAGGCGTATCGATCTGCAGGTCGAGGATGCTGCTTACACTCTCACGCGTGGCGGGAGTGCTCCACACCACCACATCAAAAACCTTTTGTTCCTGAAAGAGGGCTCCGACCTGGATGCCCGAGAACATGGCGGCAGCCGTGCGGCGTACATCGCCAGGCTTCAGGCCGTATTTCTGCGCGGCTGCCAGGTTGACCTCGATCTCGAAGGTTGGCTGCTGCGCCGGGAGCTTGACATGCGTCTCGCTGACGCCCTGGATCCCGCCCAGGGTGCTGGCCAGGTCCGCGGCCGTGCTGCGCAGCAGCGCATCATTATCGCCGTACAGGCGTACGGTGATCGAGTCTCCCGCTGCAGGGGCGGCTGCGCTGCCGGTCTTCTCACTCAAATAAGTCTGCACAGTGTGATGGACCCCGGGGTAGCCGTCCGCCACCTTCTGGATCGCCGCCACGGTGCTGTCGTAATCCGCGGAGGGCGTGAGGGTGACCCACAGGTCCGAGGCGTTGACATCCACGATCGCATCCCCAAATACCGCCCGGCCGATCTGGGCGGCCACGCTCTGGACGCCGGGGATGGCCTGGATCTCGGCGCTCATGCGCCCGGCAATGCGGCTGGATTCCGGCTGGGAGGCGCCCGGCGCGCCGTCCAGATGCACCAGCAGGTTCCTTTCCCGGAAAGCGGGCAGCCAGCGCTGCTTAAGCCCCGGGAGGACGGCCAGCCCGATCACGGCAAGTGCCACCGCCAGGATGAAAGCCGCCCGGCCGCCTCCGCCCATCCGCTCCAGCATGGAAGTGTAGGCCCCTCGCAGCCGCTGGCCGCGGGCGGCAGGCTGTTCCATCCCCCGCCCCATGAGCATCATGGTCAGGGCCGGGGTGACGGTGAGCGCCACCAACATGGACGCCGCCAGGGCCAGCCCATAAGAGACTGCCAGCGGGCGGAAGAAGGCACTGGACTCCCCGCCCATGAAATAGAACGGCGCCGCCACCAGCAGGGAGATCAGCACGGCATAAATGAGAGGCGCGCGCATGGCCAGCGAAGCCTCGCGCAGCACTTCCGCGGTCGTTACTGTGCCGCCTTCGCGGCGCGCCTGCTCCAACCGGCGGACCATCCCCTCCAGATCCACCACGGCGTCATCCACGAGGATCGCAAGGGCGCCCAGCATTCCCGCCAGCGTGATGGCTGTGAACGCGCCGCCGCGCAGCTGGAGCACAAAGCCGGCGATCAGCAGGGAAAGCGGGATGACGACCAGGCTGACCAGCAGCCTGCGCCAATCGAGGAAGAAGGCAGTGAGCGCCAGCGCGATCAGCAGGAAGCCCGCCAGCAGGGCCAGCCCCACGTTCTTCACGGCCGCCTCGATGAAGTCCGCCGGCCGGAACAGCCCGGAGTTCATCTCCAGACCGGCCATGCCGGGGCGCAGCTCATCCAGCGCCTCTTCCACGCCCCGGGTGACCCCCAGGGTGTTGGCGCCGGGGAATTTCTGGATGACCATCAGCAGGCTTGACCCCTCGTTCGTCAGGGCGTCGCCGATGAGAGGCTGGTGGTCCTCCACCACATCGGCCACATCGCCCAGGCGCACGCCTGTATCCTCGATCGGCACCTGGGCCAGCGTATCGGAGGTGACGATCGGAGAGATGTGGCGGATCCCAAGCCGCTGCTGGGCAGTATCGATGAACCCGCCGGTTCCCGGTGTGGAGGCCTCCACAAAGCTGAGCGAGGAGACCCATAACGCATTGCCGGTCGTCTCGAGGACCTGCAGGAGCGAGATGTTCTTCTCCTGCAGCCGGGCCGGATCCACCTGGACCTGGAGCTGGCGGTCGCGGTTGCCCCAGATGGCCACGTTCGCCACCCCCGGCACGCCCATCAGCCGCGGGGCAATGGTCCAGCGCGCCAGCACCGACATCTCGATCAGTGACAGGGTCTTCGAGGACAGGCCCACGATCATGAAACGGCTGGCCGATGAGACCGGCTGAATGATCGTGGGGGGTTTCGAGACGTGCGGCAGGGCAAAAGCCTGGGTCATGCGCTCAGAGACCATCTGCCGCGCCCGGTACAGGTCGGTTCCCGGCTCGAAGACCATCACAATGGAGGAAAGCCCCGGGACCGACTGGGACTGGATGGTTTGCAGCCACGGAACACCGTTGAGCAGGTCCTGTTCCATGGGCACCGTGATCAACTGCTCGACCTCATCCGCGGAAAGCCCCAGGGCCTCGGTCTGCACCTCCACGTACGGCGCGGAGAATTCCGGCAGGATATCCACCTGCATCCGGCGAAGGCCCAGGATCCCTCCGAACAGCAAAGCGCCCGCCAGGACGACCACCAACAAGCGGTTGGCGAGGCTGGATCTGATGATTGTACGCAGCATGGCTTGCTACCTCCTCACAGGCGGCCTGCATGAGCCGCCAAAAGAATAAAAAAGTGACGGGGCTGCATGAAGCACCGTCACTGAATGCACGCGCAATGAAAACAGGGCAGCGGAAGCGGACCTTCCATCGCCAAAACGCTTCTCGCCGATGTGGCTCGTCAGAAACTCGGCCCGTGAAATGGCAGCCTCCCGGCGCAGCGCGAGAAGAAACTCGAGGATCAGATGGAGGAATACGATGACCGCTGCAGGGATCCCCAGTCCCGGGTCGGGCCCGCGGTCCACGGAATTCCTTCGGGCACGGCGGACCATCAGATGCATGCGCTCATGCCTTCTGTGGCCCGGACGGGAGGCCAAGGCCGGTAGATGGATCGCAGCGGAAGAAACCCCCGCAGTGAGGGCAAACGAGGCGGCATCCCCGGGATCATCATCCGCCTCGAATTGAAAACCTCCGGTGGGGAACGCCGCGGCGCAGGCAAGCAAGAACACCAGGGCGACCATCACCCCCATAAGGAGGCTTTGCCTGTGCTGCTTCCGATCCATAATGAAGGAATGAATACGCAGGAACATTCACACTACCTATAAAGGTGGGCCGCAGAAAAAAATAAAGGGCGGGGCGGCCGCTCCGCTGCGTAGTCCCAAGCTCAGGATGGCATTAATATGTTTCCGACAAGATGAAAGCGTATAATTTGGGCCGCTTTCATCTTGTTTTAATCATGCAGCAACCGTCTTAACTAAAACTGCACGGATTCTTAGAGAATTCTTAATGGAAGCCAGAAAATGATGATCCCCCATCCACCCACCATCTCAGAAACTTACCGCCAGCCCCGGTCGCTCGAACGAATAGCCGACCCCATGCACCGTGTTGATGTAGCGCGGGGTCTTTTTATCATCCTGCAATTTCTTGCGCAGGTGGGAGATGAACACATGCACATGCTCGATGCTGCCCCGGTATTCCACCCCCCATACATTGGCCAGGATCTGGTCGAAGGTCAATACCTTGCCCGCATTGCGCGCCAGGTACACCAGCAGGCGGAACTCGACAGCGGTCAGCTTCACCAGCTGGCCGGCCAGCCGGATCCGGCGTCCCTCGAAATCGATCTCGAGGCGACCGTCGTTATATTGGAAGCCGGAATCGCGCGGCCGGGTGTTCTGTCCCCGCCGCAGGACCGTGCGGGCACGCGCCAGCAGGATCTCGGGCGTGAAGGGCTTGGAAATAAAATCGTCTGCCCCGGCCTCCAGCCCCTCCAGCATGTCGTTTTCCTGATTGAGGGCGGTCAGCATCATCACCGCCGAATCCGAAACCTGCCGGATGCGCCGGCAGACTTCGAACCCGTCCAGGCCGGGCATCTTCACATCCAGGATCACCAGATGGGGCTGGTGCGACAGCAGCTTGTGGATGCCATCCTGCCCATCCGAAGCCGTGATCACTTGTGCTCCAGCTCTTTGAAAAATAAAACCCACCATCTGGAGCATCTGTGCGTCGTCGTCAATGATGAGAACCTTTTTACCGATCATAGGATCAATCCGGCCGGAGGGATAACAACGAATAATACCCATTTTAGCCTTCCTGATGCAGGCAGGCAAGGAATAACCCATCCTCTTTTCTCCCCCAATGGGGCCATATTCGCAACAGGCAGCGTGCCTCAGGGCTGGAGTATTGTGTACATGTAAGGATGGTCGGAAGCCGGATCCACAACATACTCGGACTCGATCACCTGTGTCCCCGGCGAGACAAAGATGTGGTCGATCCGTCTCTCCGCGGAGTAGCCGGGGATCTCCTTGCCGTCCGGCCATCTAAGCAGCCAGGAATCCTTCAGGCTCCTGGTCATGAGCGCATACTGATCGGTGGAGGGCCTGAAATTGAAGTCGCCCATGGCAATGACATCTCCCAGCCCATCGATGCGCTCCAGCATATCCTCCAGTTGAAAGAGCGGCCCGCCGTTGCCAAGATGGGTGACGAACACATGATAACTGCGGCCGTTCACCTCGATGCGGGCATGCAGGGCGGCGGTCTGCTCCCCCTCCGAATACATATAAAATGTGGATGCATCCTGGATGGGATACTTCGAGAGGAGGGCGATCCCGAAGGTTCCGGTGATCGTGGTGGGCCCATAGTATGAATACATGTCGAGGCGGTCGGCGAAGAATCGCACTGCATCCACGTTGCCATTGGCAATGCGGGCCGTATCCGATTCCTGCAATCCCAACAGGTCCGGGCTCACGGAGCGGATCACGGCCAATTGTCCCTCCAGGTTCTGGCTCCCCGCTTTGTCGAAGCCCTGCTGGATGTTATAGGTCATTACCCTGAGCTGTGTGGCAGGCACCGGCTGCGGCGGAGCGGAACGCGTCAGAAAGAAGGAGGCGGCCGCCAGCAATCCCAATCCCGCCATCACCCGGGGAAACGCCGGGGCAGAGGCCTCGTCCCTCCCCGCGGCGGATCCCTGCCAGGGCCGCAGGAGCGGCAGCAGCAGGCCCAGCCCTCCCAGCAGATGTACCAGCCAGAAGCGGTCCCGGAAGAGCGGCCCGATCACGGGAATGTAATCGTACACGGTGGTGAACACATGGAAGAAGATCATCAACAGCAGGAAGAGCGCCGCCGCGGAAAATGCTCCACCCAGTGCGCGCAGGGAGGGTCTCGCCAGCCTGATCTGCCGGAGGCAAAGAGCAAAATCCACGAACAGGACCGGCGAGGCCAGCAGCATCCCCAGCAAGGGGATCCATGCCAGCGGAGAGGGAGCCGGGGCCTCGATCGGATACAGCTCCCGGACAGGGGGCAGGCGGAGTTGGTGCGGGAGAATGCTGAGGACCAGCAGCGCGACAAAAAGGAGATTCCAGGCCAGCAGCACACCTCTCCCCAACATGGAATGGAGGCGTCCGGAATTCCACAGCAGGCTGAAGAGGAACAGCACGGCCACGAGGGTGATCAGGATCGGCCCCAGCGGGAAGCCCGTCCAGCGCGCCAGCACGGCGGGACTCGCAAAAACAAAATAAAGGATCAGGATGACCGAGGCCAACCCAATGGCATACACCGCGATGGGTCCGCTTGTGGCAGTGGGGGCCTCCGCGGGCGGGGTCCAATCCGCGCGCAGCAGCAGGAAGACCGCCAGGAGTCCCAGCGCCCAGCCGATGACCTGGAACATGCCCGCTTCCGAAATGTCCATGCCTGAGCCTGACGTGCGGAGCAGGATCGAAGCGCCCACTGCCAACAGCAGGCCGGAGGCCGCCTCTCCGCTGCGGGCGGGCGCGCCTCTGTGCAGCAGCAGCGGGAAGAGCAGCATGAAGATCCCCACGCCAAGGCCGCAGGCCACCAGCCTCCCGCCGGGCGCCAGCATGGGCTCGACCAGCCGCGCCAGGATGGCAGCACATGCAAGGCCGATGAGGAAGCCGCGCGAGGGCGCCCTCCGGAAAAAAAGCAGGAGCAGGGGCGTAAAGAGCAGGAGGATGGAGGCCACCTCCGCGGTCAAGGCGGTGACCAGCAGACCGAAGGCGTAGATGGACTGGACGAAATCTGAAAGGGATTGCAGGAAGAACAGGAATATCAGCCCGAACAGCAGGGTCTCGGCGAGCTTTGTGTTCCGCATGGTCATCTCCTGGATCAGCGAGGATGGGACGGGCAGCTTGCGGGCAATACAAAGGCTTGATTGATTTGTTCTACAATTTTGCTATAATTTATCCAATATTCTGGAGAAGGGCAAGGCCTGTGGGAAAGTCTTTATCGGTATGGTTCGGCTTGCTTCTCATTTTCGGTCTGACCGGATTCCTCCCTGCACCTCAGGACTCACAACCGAACATCACGGTGCTTGACCGCAGCGGTAAGAGCATCCAGGCGCTGACCGACGGCGACCAGGTCCAACTGGAGATCCGCCTGTCCTCCCCGGCTGCCTCGGCGCAGGAGATCACCTTCACATTCCAGGGGGAGCCGGGGGATCTGGCCGTCTGCACCGTCCCCGGCGGCCAGGCGCAGTGCCGCACTGATCCTCTCCTTACCCTGGGCTGGCGCTGGGGGGAGAATGGCGCGTCCCGCCCCGCGCGCACTCTCGAGGCACGGGACGCAGCGGGGAACACCCTCGGCGCTTCCGGCTCCATTAGCGTGGCCCCGCGGCCAGTGATACTTGTGCACGGCTTTATCTCCACCTGGGAGACGTGGAAATCCTACCTCGGGCCGCAGGGCTTCCTGGCTTCGCTGGGACTTCCCGCCTATGCCATCGGCGACGGGCAGGTCCCCGGGCAGTTGAATACCGGCAGCCTCACGGACCCCACCCAACGCACCAACACCATCCAGCAGAACGCCCAGATCCTGGGGGATTACATTGCCGCGGTCAAACAGAAGACCGGCGCGCAGATGGTGGACCTGGTGGTGCACAGCATGGGCGGCATGATCTCGCGCTACTACATCGACCGCGTCATGGAGAGGCGGGATGTCGGCCAGCTCGTCATGCTCGGCTCGCCCATGGGCGGCTCGGACTGCTCCGTGCTGCCGGCCTCGCTGGGGTTTTATCTTCCGGCCTCGCTGGAGATCCGTTCCAGCTATATGCTGGGCGTCTTCAACCGGCAGATCACGCACCGTCACGGCGTGCCTTTTTATGATCTCGCGGGCACACAGATCCTGGAAGCCTACCAATCGCCCTGCGCGGAAGTGCCCAATGACACGGTCGTATCCCTGGGCAGCGTAAATGCCATCCCCCTGGCCTCCACACAGATCAAGGCCATCCACAGCGACCTGACCACCTCCCCGGCAGTCTTCCAGGATTTCGTCCAGCCGCTGTTGAAGAACCCTCCCGGGCACTTCCCTGCCTCAGCGGACGCCGGGCCTTCTGCCTCGACCGGCGCCCCGCTCCAGTTCACGCGCGTGTACCGCGGCCATGTGGAGGCGGGCGGCTCCACAGAGCTGACCATCAACATCGAGGCAAATATCAGCGTGGCCGCCTTCGCCCTCTACGACCCGACCCGCTCCACGGCGGTCAGCGTACGCGGCGCCAGTGGGAACGTGATCGCGTTGGACCCCCAGACCAACGGCTTCATCCGCATCGAAGACCCGGCCTCCATGCTTTACCTGGGCTACGGGTTCTCCAATCCGAAGCCCGGCCCCTGGAAGGTCACGGTTCTCGCCACCGATGCGACCCCGGCCCCGGGCGCGGACTTCGCCATCTCGGTCTATTTCGTGGGCGGGGCTTCCCTGCAGGCCGCCTCCGATACGCTCATCCCCGCAGCGGGCAGTCCCGTCACGTGGACGGCCTCGCTCACTCTCGGAGGCGAGCCCGTCGAGATCCGCCAGGGACAGGTCCTCATCCGCCGCCCGGACGGAGGCCAGGAGACCCTCGAGATGCAGGCGGGCATGCAGAGCATCAACACCTGGACGCCCCCCTCCCCGGGCACGTACGGGATCGATCTCGTTGTCACAGGGCAGGCACCGGATGGGACGCCCATCGAGCGCACCGCCTTCCTCGCGATTGAGGCACAGCCCGCCGCCGGGACAGACAAGGCGGCGACCAACCTGGCCCTCCTGATCGGCGGAGTGGTCCTCCTGCTTGCCCTGCTGATCTTCCTCCTCCTCCGGCTCATCCGGGCAGTCTCGCGCCGCGGCCGTTGATCTGACCGCCACCCACGGAGAAACCCATGACTTCATCTTCCTACCGCAACGTTGGCCTCACCCAATTCCTGTTGGCGACCGGGTTCGTGATCTGGCTCGTCTTCCTGCCGGGCCTCTCGACGCACTTCGCCTGGCCCCTTGGGAGCCGTCTCAGCTCCATGTTCATTGGCGCCTGCTTTGCCCTGCGCGCCTTCGAGGGCTGGCTGATGTGGCGCGAGGGGAACTGGCCGCGCATCCGCTGGATGAGCTGGGGGACGATGGCCTTCCTGATCGTCATCTTCGCGGCCACCTACTGGCACATCGACCTGATGAACTGGACACCCTTCAACCTTGCCACCGTCATCTGGATGATTGCCTACACCGCCGAGCCGGTTGTGGTGCCGTTCGTTGAGCCGCGCAGGTCCGAGGCCGGGACTGCCACATCGCCCGCCTCTCCCCCTCTCTCAAGCGGCCTCCAGAACCTGTTGACGGTCCTCATGACGATCGCCGCGGCGGTCTTTGCCATGTTCTTCATCAACCCGGCCAGGTTCATTACCAACTACTGGCCCTGGCCGCTGACTCCCTTCGACGCGCGCATCGCCTCGGC
>CAZSPX010000118.1:0-9560 GCA_964608885.1 uncultured Anaerolineaceae bacterium
CTCCTCGGCACCGGCACCGAAGGCACGGGCAGGGCCGACGGCGTGACGCACGTGCCCACCGTGAAGGGCCAGTCCATGCCCGCCTATGAACCGCGCGCCGTGCGCGGCATCGGCATCACCTATGCCACCACCCCCATGGGCGCCGACCATACCGCCGGCTACACCATCGCCCCCGAGATCCTGGGCGTCAGCGGCAAGCAGGACCCGCTTTCCAACGAGGGCAAGGCCGCCCTCAGCCGCGGCTTCCAGACCGCCACCGCCTTCATCGACTCCTGCGGCCACTGCCTCTTCATCGCCTTCGCCATCCTGGATATCGCCAGCGGCTACCAGGGCATGATCGACGAATGCAACGGCGTGCTCGGCACCAACTGGACCGCCGACGATGTCGCCGCCTATGGCGTGGCTGTCCTCAAGAAGGAACGTGCCTTCAACGAAGCCGCCGGGATCGGCAAACAGGCCGACCGCGTGCCGGAGTTCATGAAGATCGAGCCTCTCCCGCCGCACAACCAGGTGTTCGACATCCCCGACGAAGCCCTGGACTCTGTGTACGGTGAGCTCTAGGATCCATTCACAACCGGGACAGGGCAGAGTTTCTGCCCTGTCCCCCTTTCAGGTGCCCGCATGCCAAAGGTAAAGCTGAAGGAAGGCGGGGGGGTCGCCTTGCCTGCGGATTTTTTGGCGCGCAGGCATATCCAGCCCGACGGGGAGTACTGGCTGGAGGCCCGCAACGGGGAATTGATCCTGCTGCCCTGCCAGCCGGACATGCGCAAACTGTACATCGAGCCCACCACCGCCTGCAACCTGGAATGCCGCACCTGCATCCGCAACACCTGGGCGGACCCCAACCAGCACATGTCGCCGGCCACCTTCCAGCACATTATGGACGGCCTGCCGGACCTGCCCGACCTCCAGCGCGTGGTCTTTACCAGTTTCGGGGAGCCTTTCACTCAGCCGCGCATCCTCGACATGATCGAAGCCGTGCGCAAACGTGACCTGGCTGTCACCATCGGCACCAACGGGCTCCTGCTCAATGACCGGGTGGCGCGCGAGCTGGTCAGACTGGGCGTGGACCGCGTCATCATCTCGCTGGATGGCGGCACACCCGAGACCTATGCGGATGTGCGCGGCGCCCTGCTGTCCCAGGTCATCGCCCATATCCGCACCCTGAACGAGGTCAAGCGCGAGCTTCACTCCCTCTTCCCCCAGGTCGGGATCGAGTTCGTGGCCATGCGCAGCAACGCCGCCGAACTGGACCAGATCATCCGCCTGTCCACGGAATTGAACGTCTCCCGGCTGCTGGTCAGCAATGTCCTGCCGTACACGGAGGAACTGCGCCAGGAGGTCCTGTACGGGTATTCGCCGGTCCCGCCCTTCAAGGCCAGCGGCTGGGCGCTCAAGCTGGATGCCTGGATCTCCTGGGCCACCCAGGAGCTGCCGCGCATGCACTGGGGCGCGGAGCGCAGCTGCAAGTTCGTTCACGACCACGCCGCGGTCGTCGGCTGGGATGGGGGCGTCTCCCCCTGTTATGCCCTCTCCCACAATTACAGCTACTATGCCGTGGACGGCTTCAAGAAATCCGTGGAGCGCTATATCCTCGGCAATGTGAACCAACAGACCCTGCAGGAGATCTGGATGAGCGAGGACTTCGTCCGCTTCCGCAGCGAGGTGAAGGTCTTCCACTTCCCCTCCTGCCCGGACTGCGACCTGCGTGACACCTGCGATCTGCGCGCCGGCAACCAGGGCTGCTGGGGCTGGAACCCCTCCTGCGCTGACTGCCTCTGGGCGCAGGGGATCGTCCGCTGTCCATAGGAGCCGGAATGAAGGTGACCGTTAAGCTGTTCGCCACGCTCACTCACTACGCCCCGGGCGTGGGCTCGGGCAGGCCCTTCCAGGTGGAGCTCGCCTCGGAAGCCACCCTGCAGGAATTGATCGAGCAGCTGAAGATCCCGCTTGGCGAGACGCGCGTGACCTTCGTCAACGGGCTCATCCAGGAGCCGGATCACAGGCTCGCCGAGGGCGATGAAGTGGGCATCTTCCCCCCCATTGGAGGTGGTTGAATGACGGGCATCCTGATCGACGTCTGGCTGTACGGGGAGCTGAGGCGCTTCGGCGGCCAGGCCCGCAGGAGCAGTTACGCCAACCCGAAGGTCGAGCTGCCCGCGGGCAGCACCCTGGCGGACCTGCTGGCCTCTATGGAAATGCCCACGGAGGCGCGCGGCATCACGTTCATCAATGGGGAATTGAGCGCCATGCCCAACCTTCAACCCGACCTGGGGCATATCCTGAAGGACCGCGATCGCGTGGCCTTCTTCGATCTGAACAGCATGTGGCCGTTCCAGTACCGCCACGGCATCAAGATGGTGGGGGAAATGTCCCAGGCGATGGGCTCCACCGATGACCAGGGCCTGCACCACGCCTACAAGAAGGATTGATCGCCGCACCTCGCGTGTGTCCCCCCGGGGTTCATGCCCTGCCGCTTAATTCGGCGAGAGCCGGATCTTGACGAACAGCCGCTCCCGGGCGAGCCTCTTCGCGTCCTCTGCGCGCAGCTTCCCCTCCTCCAGCTTCACCCCCAGCCCGCCTCTCGCCATCGGGACGGCCCGCAGATATTCCCCCAGCTCCTCCTGCACGGCGGATTCCTCCAGCACCGGCTCGGCCAGGCCCTCCCTCTTCTCCCCGCGCAGGTAGAGCTCCACCGGGGCGCCGCCGCGCACGTTGCGCCACCAGGTGCGATCCCGCGAGCTGATCACCCATAACAGGCCGTCCCGCTCGAAGAACCCCACCGGCAGCGAATAGGGCTTCCCGGTGATGCAACCCTTCACCGTGATCTCCATTGTATCCCCCAGCAGCGATCGCAGCGGGCTGTGCAGCAGAAATCGCACAAAGCTGTTGCCGTTCATTTCACCACTCCATACATCGCATCCGGCGCAAGTTCCCCCGGGAATCTCTCCCGCAGCCTCAGCCGGGCCGCGTAACAAAGGTGGCAGGCGTCCGCGTAGCTCTCCTCGTGCGGCAGCCCGTATCGGGTCACCAGCGCCGCCGGCCCCCCCTCCAGCAGCGGCCCCGCAATGGGATGCGCGAGCGGGTCATAATTCGCGAGGATCTCCCTCAGCGGCCGCTCGAACAGGTTGCCGATCGTCACGCCCTGGCAGATGTGCAGCCAGCCCGAGGGGTCCACGTGCAGCCGCCCCGGTTCGCTCAGGTCCTCGTTCTCACAGGCCGTGAAGCTCTCCCAGGGATGGTGCTCTGCTCGCGGCGCAAGGAGCTCCGCGGCACGCCCGCGGTACATCACCGACCCGGCCTCCTGCGCCTCCTCCCCGCCCGTCTCGGGCTGCGCCACGCTGATCAGCCCCGTGGGGATGTTCAGCCACTTGGCCGCCACCAGCGCGTTCTGCGGCTTCTCGCCCATCGCCTCCGAGCAGTGATACAGGTCACTGCTGACCGTGAAATCCGCCAGCCGCCCGATCATGGGCCGCAGCCATTCCACCGCGTCGGGCACCGAGGTCGCCCAGTACGCGTTCGAGACGATCCCCACCTCAAAGCCCATCCCCGCGGCGATATACACCCCCTGGAGCAGGATCGGGTAATACAGGAACGGCTCCCCGCCCTCGAAATAGATCGTGCGGACGCCGGCTTCCTGCGCCTGGTTCAGGATCACTTCCAGGTCCTCAAGCGTAAGCACCCCGCTCTGGGAGGGGCTGCCCCATGCAAAACAGTGCTCGCATTCATATACGCACTGGTAGGTCAGCAGGATGTGCAGGCCGTTGAGCTGCATTTTTGCCTCCGCTTTCACTTCCAGTGTACAGCAATCGGCCCGGGACTTCATGGGGCAAACATCACGTTCGGACTATAATTAAGTAACCCTTTCGAGGAGAATGTCATGTCCAACGTCTATGCCTCCCCGCATCCCCTGGTGGCCCACAAGCTGACGCGCTTGCGCGACAAGCATACCGAGCCCAAGAAATTCCGTGAATTGGTGCGTGAGATCGCCGGGCTGCTCGCCTACGAAGCCACCCTGGACCTGGTCACCACTCCCCGGGAGGTGGAGACGCCTCTCGCCCGGACGATGGGCGCAGAGCTGAAGGAAAAGATCGGCCTGGTGCCCGTCCTGCGCGCCGGCCTGGGCATGGTGGAAGGCATCTGGGAGCTCATGCCCTCCTCCGAGGTCTGGCACATCGGCCTGTACCGCGATGAGCATACCCTCCGGCCGGTGGAGTATTACAACAAGCTGCCGCTGGAGCCGCGCGTCTCGGTCTGCCTGATCCTGGACCCCATGCTCGCCACGGGCGGCTCGGCCACCGCCACCGCGGACGTGCTCAAGCGCTGGGGCGTGAAGAAGATCAAGTTCGTCGGGCTGATCGGCTCCCCGCAGGGCATCGCCGCCATGCAGAAGGCCCACCCGGATATCGACCTGCACCTGGCTGCCGTGGACGAAGGCCTCAACGAGCGCGCCTACATCCTCCCCGGCCTGGGTGACGCCGGCGACCGCCAGTTCGGGACGGGCTGATCAGAGGCTTCTGAAGTCTTGAAGACTTCGGAAGTCTGGTCACCTCAAGCCCTAATGATTGTAGAATCGACCTCAATGAAAGCCATGCTCCTCCCCGCCCTGGCGGACCTAAGCGCGAACCCCGCGCCACTGCAAGAGACCGAAGTCCCCATCCCCACCCCCGCGGAGGGAGAGGTCCTTATCCGCCTCACGCGCTGCGCGGTCTGCCACACCGAGCTGGACGAGATCGAGGGCCGCGCCGCCCCCACGCGCCTGCCCATCATCCCCGGGCACCAGGCCGTGGGCGTCGTGGAAGGCACCGGTCAGCGAGTCGGTGTGGCATGGATCGCCTCGGCCTGCGGCCACTGTAGGTACTGCCTCTCCGGCAGGGAGAACCTCTGCCCCGAATTCAAAGCCACCGGCCGGGATGTGGACGGCGGCTACGCCGAAACCATGAAGCTGCGCGCGGACTTCGTCCACCCCATCCCCGATGAGCTGTCCGATTCCGAGGCCGCCCCGCTCCTGTGCGCGGGCGCCATCGGGTATCGCTCCCTCCGCCTGAGCAACCTGCAGGATGGCGGCGCCCTCGGCCTGATGGGCTTTGGCGGGTCGAACCACCTTGTCCTCAAGATGGCGCGTTACAAGTACCCCTCCTCGCCGGTCTTCGTCTTCAGCCGCAGCCCCGCGGAGCGCGAGTTCGCCCTCTCGCTTGGGGCCGCCTGGGCCGGAGCCATTGATGAGGTACCCCCGCAAGAGCTGGACGCGATCATCGACACTACCCCCGTCTGGGAGCCGGACCTCCAGGCCCTCAAACGCCTTGCCCCCGGCGGGCGGCTGGTCATCAACGCCATCCGCAAGCAGGACACCGACCGCGAAAAACTTGCAGACCTTGATTACCCCTCGCAGCTCTGGATGGAGAAGGAGATCAAGAGCGTCGCCAACGTCACCCGGCAGGACGTGGACGAGGCCCTCCAGCTGGCGGCCGTGGCGGGCATCCGGCCCGAGGTGGAGGAGTTCGCCCTCAAGGACGCCAACCGCGCGCTCATGGAGCTGAAGCAGGGGAAGATCCGCGGCGCGAAGGTCCTGCACATCGGAGAGGCCGCATGAGCCTGCAGCGCGACCCCGAACATCAGGAGGCCCGCTTCCTCCAGCGGTCCGTGGATCTGCGCGGCAAGCGCGTGCTGGAGGTCGGCTCCGGCGAGGGCCGCATGACCTGGGGATATGCCGCCGCCTGCGCCAGCGTGACCGCATTGGACCCCGACCGCGTCGCCCTGCGCGTGATGCGCGTGGACACCCCGCATGCGCTGGTGCACAAGGTCTTTCCCGCCGCAGCCCGCGCCGAGTTCCTTCCCTTCGCGCACGAGAAGTTCGATATCGCCGTCCTTGCCTGGTCCCTCTGATGCATGGATCATGCGGGCATGGTCGATGCCCTGGGTGAGATACGCAGGGTGCTCGTCCCCGGCGGGACGCTGCTGGATATCCGCCCGCGCGCCGCGGCCTGGCCCGTGGAGGTGGCCTCCCCGGCGGTCTCTCGGGAGGTGGGGACTCTCAACGATGAGCCCGAGGCCGTGGCCGACGACGAAGCCGCCGACGCCGCCATGCAGGAGGTCGATCGCAGGGGCTGGTTCACCCTGGAATCCCAGGGCTCCTTCTGGTACGACTACCTGTGGGACACGCCCTCCGAGATGAAGGAGTTCATTGAAGAGGAATGGGACGATTTCGAGCGGCTGGATGATTCCGTCCTGCGCGCGGTGCAGGGCGCCTGGGCCGTCGCGGACCCCGGCGCGCGCGTCCGCATCCGCATCAAGGTCCAGCTTGGCAGGTGGAGGAAGAAATAATTGTCATTGCGAGGAGTTGAGCCGGTCTCTTCGAGACCGGCGAACGACGTGGCAATCTTCTTAAAAAGGTGTGAATCTTCCACAAGGGTAATGGGGAAAGATTGCCACGGCCCACCGGTTCCTTATGGAACCGGCAGGGCCTCGCAATGACATGATTCTCCTTGACCCGAGCGAACCGCGTCCCTCTTACGGGCCGGTCTCCTGACCGGCCCTCCTAAAACGTCTTCATCCCTTCTTCGCGCCTTCGCGTCTCCGCGTCAAGATTCCCCCTCCGCGTTCATCCGTCCCAATCCGTGCAGACAGCGTCCCCTTTAGGGATCCGTGTTCGATTGTATCCTCACCTCACATCCAGCCCCGTGACCCGGCTGAGCACCCGGTGCGCCAGCATCGTCGGCAGGATCAGCACCGCATGCAGCACCGAGCTCAGCACGAACACGAGCGCCGCGCTGCGCAGGAACGCGTTCAGGTTGGGCGTGACGTTCTCCAGCATCCACGGCCCCGCCCCCGCCAGCAGCGCCAGCGCCAGCAGCCCCAGCACGATCATCCCCAGCGGCAGCCAGGCATGCCGGTCCGATTCAGACGGCATCATCGTGCTGCTGATCGCAAAGGTCAGGTAGAACCACAGCCAGAAGTCGTTGATGCCCGGCAGCAGCGTGATGCCCAGCCAGAACAGGTCGAACTGGCCGTTGCGCAGCACCCCCCACAGCGGCAGCAGGTTGAGCGGCTTCAGCGCGATCAGCGCCACGATCGAGGCCCCCGCCAGCACCGGTGCCGCGCCGATCAGCGAATCGCGCGCCACGTCGGTCTGCGCGGTCTCCATGTAGCCCATGCGCAGGTGGCCGTCCGGCATGGACTGCGGGATCAGCGAGAAGCCCCCGGTGCGCACGAACAGCAGCTTCGCCATGACGAAATGGCTGAACTCGTGCAGGAAGACCCCCGGGAAGAAGAAGACCGAGAAAAGCCCCACCGTCAGCGCGGGGTTGCGCGTGAGGATCAGCAGCACCGCCTGGATCTCATGGTGCAGCCTCCGCTGGAGCCAGAGCAGCAGCAGGATGGCAACCACGAACCAGAGCAGGCCGTCGATGGAGCCAAGCATGGGCCGGGCTGTCTATCCCTTTGCGGCCGCGCGCGCGATGGCGGTGAACTCCTCCAGCTTCAGGCTGGCCCCTCCCACCAGCGCCCCGTCGATCTCGGGCTGGCTGAAAAATTCCTGCGCGTTGGCCGCCGTCACCGAGCCGCCGTACTGCACGCGGATCGCCTGGGAGGCCTCCACGCCGAAGAGGATCATCAGCGCCGGGCGGATCACCCCTTCCACCACCTGGTTGGCGTTCTCCCCGCTGGAGGCGCGCCCCGTGCCGATGGCCCACACCGGCTCATAGGCCACCACGATGCCGGGCGCCAGGGCCGGGTCGAGGCCCTCCAGCCCGTGCTTGATCTGCCGGGAAACGACCTCGCGCGTCCGGTCTGTTTCGTACTCCTGGAGCGTCTCGCCCACGCACACGATGGGGGTCAGCCCGTGTGCGAAGGCCGCCTTCACCTTGCGGTTGACGGTGTCGTCCGTCTCCCCGAAGTAGGCGCGCCGCTCGGAGTGGCCGATGATGACGTGGCTGCACAGCTCCTTGACCATCAGCGGGGAAAGCTCGCCCGTATACGCGCCCTTCTCCTCCCAGTACATGTTCTGCGCGCCCAGCCCGATGCCCGAGCCCTCCAGCAGCGCCCGGACCGCCATCAGCGAGGTGGCAGGCGGGCACAGCACCTTCTCCACGCCCTCGATCTCCCCCAGGCCCTTGATCATCTGAAAGACCAGCTCGCGCGCCTCGGCGATGGTCTTGTTCATCTTCCAGTTTCCTGCGACCATTGGAATGCGTGACATTTGCGAAGCCCTCTCTTGAACGGTTTGATGTGATTATAAAACAACGTATGTCGTTGCGAGGAGGGTGTCTGGTCGCGAAGCGACCGGACACCGACGTGGCAACCCCCTCCACACTAGAAACAGCAGGGGTGCTAATATCCTCGCGCTGAACGGCCGCGAAGCGGAGGTGAAGCGCCATTCACAACGAACGGCCCGCTGCTCCCTTACGGAACCAGCGGGCCTGATATTGACATGCCTGCGCGAAATGCCTGCCTTACTTCGGCATCAGCGCCGCCACGCCGGGCAGCTCCTTGCCTTCCAGGAACTCCAGCGAGGCCCCGCCGCCCGTCGAGACGTGCGTCATCTTCTTGGCCACGCCCGCCTTCTTGACCGCGCTGGCGCTGTCGCCGCCGCCGATCACCGTGGTCGCACCCGAGTCCGCCAGCATGCGCGCCAGGGCAAAGGTCCCCTCGGCGAACTTCGGCATCTCGAACACGCCCAGCGGCCCGTTCCAGACGATCAGCTTCGCGCCCTTCAAAGCCTCTTTGTAAAGCTCCAGCGTCTTCGGGCCCACGTCCATCGCCCGCCAGCCCGCCGGGATCTTGTCCACGTCCACCACCTGGCTGTCGGCGTTCTCCTCGAAGCGGTCCGCGATGACCACGTCCACCGGCAGCACCAGCTTGCCTTCGGATTTCTCGAGGATGCCCGTGGCCGTCTCGATGGAGGCGCTCTCCACCAGGCTGTCCCGCATGTCAAGACCCTGCGCGGCCAGGAAGGTGTTGGCCATGCCGCCGCCGATGATGAGCTTGTCGCACTGCTTCAGCAGCGTCTCGACCACCAGGATCTTGTCGCTGATCTTCGCGCCGCCCAGGATGGCGATATAGGGATGCTCGGGGTTCGAGACCGCCCGCCCCAGGTACTCCAGCTCCTGTTCCATCAGGAAGCCCGAGACCGCCGGGAGGAAGCGCGCGATGCCCTCCGTGGAGGCATGGGCGCGGTGCGCCGAGCCGAACGCATCGTTGACGTACACCTCGCCCAGCTCGGCCATCTGCCGCGCCAGGTCCAGGTCGTTCTTCTCCTCGCCCGCGTGGAAGCGGGTGTTCTCCAGCATCAGCACCTCGCCGGGCTTGAGCGCCTCGGCCATCTTCTTCACCTCGGGGCCCACGCAGTCCGGCGCCATCTGGACCGGGCGGCCCAGCAGCGCGGCCAGCGCCTCGGAGGCCGCCTTCAGGCTGAACTCCGGGTCCGGCCCGCCCTTGGGGCGTCCCAGATGGCTCATCAGGATCAGCGAGGCGCCCTGCTCCAGCACGTACTGGATGGTCGGCAGCGAGGCGCGGATGCGCTTGTCGTCGGTCACCTTGCCGTCCGCCATCGGCACGTTGAA
>CAZSPX010000119.1:0-9541 GCA_964608885.1 uncultured Anaerolineaceae bacterium
TGTCGGAGCCTGCGCAGCAGCTCACCAACCTGGTAAATCAGGCAGGCGAAACAATGGCTGGGGTCCAGAGGATATTTGATGTGCTGGATCGTAAACCCGACATAGAGTCCCCGCCCGGAGCTGTCAACCCTGGCATGCTGCTCGGCAAGGTGGAATTCAGGAATGTCAGCCTCAGGTATGCAGATGAGAAGACTCCCTCGCTTGTAGACCTCGATCTTGAGGTTTATCCAAATCAGCTGGTAGCCCTGATTGGGCCGACGGGTTCAGGAAAGACAAGCTTCGTGAATCTGATCCCGCGATTCTATGATGCCACCGCGGGAACGGTGCTTGTGGATGGACATGATGTGCGAACGCTGGATCTGGTCGCTCTGAGGAGTCAGATCGGTATTGTCCTCCAGACTTCCCTGCTGTTCTCGGATACGATCCGTGCCAACATCGCATATGGAAGACCGGAGGCATCTGCCGATGATGTGACCGCGGCCGCACGAGCCGCTCAGGCACACGAGTTCATCATGGGACTGCCCTCCGGGTATGATACGGTCGTGGGCGAGAGGGGGGTTACTCTCAGCGGGGGACAGCGTCAACGGATCGCAATTGCGCGTGCCCTGTTAATGGATCCCCGGATCCTTATTTTGGACGATTCTACCTCCAGCGTGGATATGCAGACAGAGAGACTGATCCAGGGGGCATTGGATCGTTTGATGGAAGGACGCACAACATTTGTGATTGCTCACCGTTTGAGCACGGTGCGCCGCGCCGACCTGATCCTTGTAATGCAGGCCGGGCGGATAGTCCAACGCGGCGTTCACCACGACTTGCTGAAAGAACCCGGGCTTTACAGGGAGATTCACGATCTCCAGCTTGTGGATCACGATCACTTTATCGAAGAAGCTGGACCATACACTGTCTTCGGGCAAACGGGCCCTTCGGATCAATCCGAGCATGCTCCTGATGAGAACGGGCAATGAAAGGGGAATCATGACAACGATCTCCCCTCCTTCTTACATCACCCAGCCCGATGAGACGCTCAATAAAGCCTATGATCCCCGGGTGGCGCGAGGATTGCTTCCATTTCTGCGTCCATATATGAGGGAGGGCCTGGTCGCCTTCCTGTTGATTACGGTCGCAACCCTGACCTCGGTTGCCGGGCCTTATTTTGTCAAAGTGGCAATCGACGCTGGGATTACCGCCCATGATCGCGGGGCACTATACCGCACCGTCCTGGCATACTTCTTGGTCTCTGTTGTGCAGTTGGGGACGAATTACTTTCGTGTGCGGATCATGTCAAGGGTGGGTCAGCACATCCTGTACGATGTCCGCACTCGAATGTTTGAACATCTTCAACGGCTCTCGTTGGGCTTTTATTCGCGCTACAGCGTGGGCAGGGTCATTACACGGGTGATCAATGATGTGGGGACTCTCCGGGAATTCATCACGTGGGCGGTCATGGCCATTACCCGCGACCTGTTCGCCATTGCAGGGATCATTATCGCCATGCTTGCATTGGATCTTCGCTTATCATTACTGACATTTTCAGTACTTCCCTTCATGATGATCGCCACCATACTTTTCCGTCGGGCTGCCCGCCACAATTATCGCCTCGTGCGAGGGGCGATTTCCTGGGTGAATTCTGTACTGGCCGAAAACATCAATGGGGTACGCGTTGTGCAGGCTTTTAGCCGTGAGAATCACAACTATTCCATCTTCCGCGACAGCGTAAATCTCTACCACCTTCGTACCAGTCTGGATGCAGCCCGTGTAGCATCCATGTTTTCGCCGGTGGTAGATCTGCTGGGCGCGATCTCGACCGCCCTGGTAGTTTTCCTGGGAGGCTCGGCTGTCCTTGGAGACCGGATCACTGCAGGTGTTCTGGTGGCTTTTGTACTGTATATCGATCGCTTGTTTGACCCCATCAGGGATCTGTCCCGGCGCTTCGATACGATGCAGTCCACTATGGCCGGGGGTGAGCGCATCATTGCCTTGCTCAATACCCCGGTTGAAGTCCAGGATCAGGAAGGGGCTGTGGACTTGCCGGAAATCCGCGGTCATGTCCGATTTGACCACGTTACCTTTCATTATGCTGACGACCCCGCCATTGTTCTGGAGGATATAGATCTGGAGATCCCCGCAGGTGAGACGGTGGCTCTGGTGGGTGAGACCGGCGCGGGCAAGACTACGATTGTAAAGCTTCTGGCGCGTTTTCAAGATCCCACACAGGGCCGTGTCCTGGTTGATGGGTACGACCTTCGGGAGGTCACACAGGCGAGCCTCCGCCGCCAGATGGGAATGGTTCTGCAGGATCCTTTCCTCTTCAACGGCAGCGTGGAGGAAAACATCCGTTTTGGACGTCTGGACGCATCCGCCGAAGAGATCCAGCAGGCAGCCCGGGCAGTAGGAGCGCATTCCTTCATAATGCAGCTCCGTGAGGGTTACAGGTCCTCAGTGCAGGAAGGCGGTGTGCTGCTCTCGGTGGGACAAAGGCAGCTCATCTCGTTTGCTCGAGCCCTGCTCGCAGATCCCCGTATCCTGATTCTTGATGAAGCCACCTCCAGCGTGGATACGCAAACCGAGCAGATCATCCAGCTCGCGTTGGAACGATTGCTCAGGGGCCGGACAGCGTTTGTCATCGCCCACCGGCTTTCCACGATCATCAACGCCGGGAGAATAGTGGTCATTGAGGATGGGAGGGTGCTGGAAACCGGCCGTCATGCAGAGCTGATCCGACGACGGGGCGTTTATTACGATCTTTATCGAACCGGTTTTCAGGACTAACAGGCCTGGTATACAATTTCAAGATGCGCGCCGGTATTGCATTGGTTTTACCGCTTGTTCTCGCTGCTGCTTGCGGTATTCCCCGGGAGAAGCCCAACCTCCCTCTTCCCACCCCGAGGGTGGTGGTGGTTCCGATGCCATCTTCCACCCCGTCCCCTGTGCCGACGAGCACCCCCAGCGTGGCAGAATTGATCTTTCCCTTTACGATCGATGGATTGCGCGGCCATTCCTTCAGCAGCGGGAATATCTCGCTATTGAAGGAGATGGAGGGAACAAAAGATTACAAGCAATACCTGATCGCTTATCCAAGCGATGGCTTGATGATTACCGGAGTACTCCAGATGCCCAGGAGCAGCGAATCTCCCTTTCCGGTGATCGTGATGAATCACGGGTTTTTCAATCGTTCCGATTTCTCATCGGGAGATGGCACAGATCGGGCGGCAGAATTCCTGAACCGCCGTGGTTACATGACCATCGCCGCAGATTATCGAAGCTGGGGTCGATCGGATATCGGACCGAGCCTGTTTTATTCTGGCCTTGTCATTGATGTGGTGAATCTGATACGGGCCATTCACTCAATCCCCCAGGCCGATCCTGAACGAATTGGCATCTGGGGCCACAGTATGGGCGGCGGTGTGACTATGAAGGTGTTAATGCTGGATACTCCGGTCCGTGCTGCTGTTCTCTACTCCACGGTGAGTGCGGATGACGCTGACCTGATCGAGCGCTGGGGTCCCGGCTGTGTTGGAGATATAGCAACGGGTGAGCGGTATTATGGTTGTAATTCATCGGACATCTTGCCTGATGATTTGTCGCCGGAGCTCCGAGATGCCTATTTTCTGGCTGCCTCCGATCCAGAACTCTTAAAGCAGATCTCACCCATCCATCACCTCGATCTGATAAAAGTGCCGATCCAGATCAATTATGGGACCGAGGATGGGCAAACGATCGCGGGTACACCTCCTGAGTGGTCTACGAAGCTCCAGGCGGCCTTGTTGGAGGCGGGTGTACAGTCTGAGCTGTATTCGTATCCGGGCCAGGGACATTCTTTCCTGGCGGATTCCTGGTATGCCTTGATGGAGCGTACTGCCCGCTTTTTTGATAAAAATCTAAAAAGTCTGCCCTGACCCCGGCAAGGATGCTTATGAAACGGATTTATCGATATTTCTTATTATTGGTATGCCTTCTGGTTCTCTCTTCTTGTTCCTCGAGATCCCAATCCGGCGTTGCATCGACACCCGCGCCTCCTTTGTCGCCTCTGGACGGCGAATGGAAGGGGAGTGGTGCCACGCCTGAAGGTGGATCTTTTTTCATCACATTTACGGTCAAGGCTCAGAAACTCTCCGGCATTCTCTATAGCTTTACAGGCTCGGATGGCTTGAAATGTACTGGCATCGAATATGGCCAGATCCCCGAGAATTCGCGCCCCGTAATTGAACGATCCAATCTGTCGGCTTCGCTTGGAGATGATTTTTCCATTGAGGCGGTATTTTCGGAGGACAAGAAGGCCTCGGGCCGGCTTGTGATCCACTGGCTGGCGCGCCAGCCGCGCTGCAATGGGGATTATATTGTGCAATGGACCGCGCAAAAATCCAACCCGCAGGCGGTCTCCCCGGTGCCTGGCGAAGCTCCTCCCCCGGCACATCGCTTCGCTACGTTTTTGCAGATCCTCATCTTTGGGCTGTCCAACGGCTCGGTTCTGGCGCTCAACGCGATCGGCGTGACCATCATTTACAGTACGGTTCGTACGCTTAACCTGGCTCATGGTGACGTATTTGCCTTGACGACTGCACTGGTGACCTCGATCATCAACGCTGTCGGGATTAATCGGAATTGGCCGGAGGCCCCGCTTGTAGGTTCGCTCCTCCTGGTCCTTCTGGCGGCCGTGCTTCTTGCCGCGTTGTTGAGCATGGGTGTGGATCTGTTTGGCTTCAAACCTTTCCGGAATTCCTCCCAGCTTGCTCCCCTGATTGCAACGCTTGGGCTATCATTCATCCTTTTTCAAGTTGCATTGGTCTGGCGTACATTTCAAGCCTCCTGGATCCCTGGCGAGCATCGCAGTGTGCCCGGCATCCCCGAGGTTCCAACGGACGGAATCCCAAACTTCCTTCCGGAAATCAATCTTGCTGCCCGGCTGGGAATTCCAAACCTGGTGATCCGATTAAGCGATGTACTGGTGCTGTTCTCGGCAGTCGTTCTCGTGGTGTTGGCAGCGTGGTTTCTAAAACGCACCCGGACTGGGCGCGCCATCCAGGCTCTATCGCAAAATCCGCGCATGGCGGAGATCCTGGGAGTCGATGTCAACGGCACGATCCGCCGTGCCTTTGCCATGGGGGGCGCGTTCTCCGGCGCAGCGGCCTTCATCTTTGCGCTTTATTACTCCCGCCCTTTTGGGGCACACGGGGCACAGAGCGGATTAATGGCATTTGCTGCTGCTCTACTCGGAGGAATAGGCTCTCCCCTTGGGGCCCTCCTGAGCAGCTGGTTGATAGGGGTTATTTCATCACTGAGTGATTTTTTCCTCAGCGCCCAGTGGACGCCCGTCCTGCTTCTTGGGGCGTTGATCCTTTTGCTGGTTTGGCGTCCGGAGGGGCTGGCGGTGGGCAAGTCAGAGCCTGCGATTGGGCCTCCCGTGCGGGATTCGGTGGTCTTTTCCTCCTCCACTTCGGGTCGCAGATCGAAAGGCAGCCTGTACGGGTTGCTTGCGATCCTGGTGATATTCCCGATCCCGGCAATCATTTTTGGATGGGGTGGGCAGACTGTTCTGAGGATGGTTGGAGTATTTATCCTTCTTACATTGGGCCTCAACCTGGCGCTGGGGGTCACAGGGCTGCTGGACTTTGGATTTGCGGCCGGATTCGGCCTAGGAGCCTTCGCAGCCGCCCTTTTGCATCGCCTTGATGGTTCTGTCGGAATTGCTGCGGGAGCAGCTCTAGGGGGCCTCCTGGGGCTTGTGAAGGGTGGTCTGGCGCGCAGACTGCGGGGGGATTTTCTCGCGGTGGCCACTCTCGCTCTGGGACTGTTGGTCCGTCAGGCAGCGATCAATTTGCCGGATCTGACCGGTGGGGCAGGGGGGCTCGGCGGTTTCCATTCGCTGGATATCCTGGGATGGAAAATCCTCGACCCCACCGTGAGGTTCTATCTGGTATTGGGGTTTGTGATCCTCGCGTCCATCGGAGGCCGGAGGCTTCTCGATTCACGAACCGGCCGCGCTTTTTTGGCATCGGGAGATGACGAGACTGCTGCCGGGGCAGCCGGTGTGGACGTGAACCGGGCGCGCCTGCTGGCGCTGGTGATCAGTTCCGGGCTTGCCGGCTTGGCTGGCGCTCTTTATGCTGGTACTTTCTCCTATGTTGACCCCGAGCTGATGTCTTTTCATGTATCTTCGCTGATCCTTACCATGGTGATCCTTGGTGGTGCCGGGAATATCCCGGGCGCCATTCTGGGTGCGGCTGCGATTGTGCTCTATGATAAGGTTCTGGTTCCGAGGATCGCGGATCTGTTGGCGCTGGTCTGGCCGCAAGGGCTGGCCATCGGTTCAGCACCGGATATTCGCGGTGCGAGCTTTTTCAATTTTGGGATCGCTCTCTATCTCACTATCCTGATCCGCGCCAGACGCAAAAAGGAGTCTTGACGCCCGTCCAGCCTTGACCTAAAATAGGCCTGAGATTCTTGAAGGAAAGGAGGTTCGTCAAGTGATGAGTGTCATCTTGGTCGCCCGCACTGGTATGTTTGACGCGCCTCCTGCCGGGATGATTTAATTCATTTCCGAATTGCCTCGGACCGCAGGCGCGCCAGCCTGCGGTTCTTTTTATTGCAGGCGGACTGGTTCCACCTACTCGAATGAGGCAATCCTCAAAATGAACAAGGACCTTAATAAGCATTTCGACGATCTCGACGATAACGAATGGCAGGGAGGCCCGCCTGTCCCTGCCCACACCACCAGGAATTTAAAACCCCGCTTACGAAAGAAATTGGAGGCAGAAGAGCAGTCATTTATTGCTGCCCAGGACAGTTCGCGCGGCACCTTTCAGTTTTCCTACAAGGCTGCCCGTTTCGAGTCCTGGTGGCTCCTCGAATCTCTCAATGATTTTTACAGGGATCATTGGATCACTGATGTACTTCGAAGGGTCAAAGGCGGCAAGGAGGCCTCCGTGTATCTGTGTCAGGGAGGCCCGGCATTAAAAGGCAGGCTTGCTGCCGTCAAGGTCTACCGGCCCCGTTCCCTGCGAAACTTGCGGAATGACCATGTTTATCGTCAGGGACGCCTGGATCTGGATGGCGAAGGCCGCGTCATCCTGGACGGTCGAATGCTTCACGCAATGCAAAAAAAGACCCAGTATGGAAAAGAGCTCCTGCACCAATCCTGGGTGGCGTACGAGTTTACCTCCCTCCAGGATTTGTTCGCTGCAGGGGCTGATGTACCCGAACCCTTCCATATGGCCAATAACGCGATCCTCATGGAGTTCATAGGGAACGGTGTAACTTCGGCGCCCTCGCTGAGCGAGATCAGGTTGGGGGGATCTGAATCCCGGGTGCTGTTCGACCGGACGCTGCAGAATATTCGCATCCTGCTTCAGCACGAGCGGATTCACGGAGACCTATCTGCATATAATATTCTTTATCGGGATGGCCACATCACTCTGATCGACTTCCCCCAGGTCATTTCCCCGTACGTTAATAAGAACGCCTATCCGATCTTCTGCCGTGATGTTGAACGGGTTTGCGACTATTTCCGGCATCAGGGCGTGCAAAGCAGCGCAGCAAAGCTCGCAGATGACCTTTGGACCTCGCACGGCTTCCCGCTTCCGGGTCCGAACGCGGAGCAGGTGGAATGAGATAGGAATGAGATAAATGGAGAGGGAGGCGGGCTGCCGCCCTGTCAATTCCTAGGGTTTTCTTTCCGTATTGCCCCTGCCTCTTTCCCATAAACCATATCCTTGATCCCTGCGGGCCTCGCGCCGCTCATGCTGTTCGTGGATCTCTTCTATATGGCAGATCTTTTCCTCGATGGCGGCCTCCAGCCATAAACGTCCCTTCTCGGCCGTGGCGTGACTTCCCGCCCCATAGGCGCCAGTACTCGTATCATCATCCCAGGGCGGATTCGCGATCAGGGAGCCGCCTTCGATCCAATCCATATAGTAAGAGGGAGTGCTAATGAAATCGGTCTCATCCACCACCCGCTCCATATGGCACAAGTCCGGCCGTAGGTGCAGCATAAAGGATGTTTCCAGCTCTCCGGCGTGTCCCATGCCTCCGATTTTCGAGGTGCGATATTTCTCAAGGGCAGCCGCGCCGATCGGACCGGAAGTGTGGAGAAAGGCAGTTGCGCAGAAAATGCGGCGATGCCGCTCGCCCGCGTATTTGACCACATTGACCAGGAACGACATGTTACCGCCATGCCCGCTGATGAAATAGAAGCGGTTAAAACCGCGAGACACAAGGACATCAATGACGCTCAACCACAAATCCTCAAAGGCTCGGCCGCCTGCATTTAGCGTTCCGGCAAAGGATGAACGGTGAGTGCTTGCTCCGTATGGCATGCTTGGAAGAGCTGCCGCGCTCCCGGGAGCCTTATTCACAACCCCCTGGGCTATCGCATCAATGATCACAGTATCCACACACAGGGGGAGATGGAGCGCGTGCTGCTCTGTGTGGCCGATGGGGATCAAGATCACTTTATCGCGATCAGTGTCTGGGGGAAGAAATCCGGTTTTCTGATACAGCCGGGTGCCTGGCTGTATCAGAAGGGGGAATGTCATGGTTTCAGGCCATTGAGGGCTGTGCTCCTGGGGGGCGAGCAGGTATACGCGGTTGAAACCGTCTTCACGCAGACTCAGTAGAAGATTGCCCAAATACCTGCTTAGGATGGATTCCGGCACGGTCAGACCGCTTCCGCGCCATCCAAAGGGGAACACGGGGAGAATGCCAATGCGCTCCGGGGAACCCAGCTGTTCGGAAAGCATCTCCATACTCCACACATCGTTAAGAGGCAGGACAAGAGGCATATCGCGAGGCAAGCCCGCGACTTCGGGCCATGTGAGGTTTTCGAAAGACAAAATACTGCTCATATTGGCCTGCCCTTATTTCGCGTAGTCATTAAACCATCCGATTTCCTAGCCAACCTTTTCCGGAAGCAAATACCAGTCAAGAAATCTTTCTATCCGCCCAAACACATCGATCATGTTCTCCCTCCTGAGAAAACCGTGAGGCTCATCCTCATAGGTCTTGTATTCAAAGGTCTTGTTTTCCCTTTTGAGCGCTTCAACCCACTCCTCTGAGGCTTCAGGGGGAACCACATCGTCCAGCAGACCATGCAATATCAACATGGGTTTTTGGACGTTTTTCACCTCCGCGATGGGGGAGCCTGCCTGGTATACACCGCGTTTTCCTGCCGGATGTCCAAGGAAGATTTCCGTATAGAGTCTCAGCTCCCGGCAACATTGCGCCCACGAGCTGACCAGGTTGGAATCTCCGTACTTTGAGATCCCGCAGGCGAACAAGTACTCCGGATCGCGGGCGAGAGAACAGATCGTAAGGTATCCGCCATAACTGCCGCCCATGATGGCGATCCTTTCCGGGCTGACCCAGTCCAGGGTCTGGAGATATTTTGCGCCATACAAGCAATCTTGGGTATCGCCAATTCCCCAATCTCCATAGTTCAAATGCTCGAATTCGGTGCCATATCCTGTGGAGCCGCGATAATTTGGCGCAAGGAATGTATAGCCTTTGGCAACCAGATACTGAGCAAGGATGTCAAAATCATGAA
>CAZSPX010000120.1:0-9509 GCA_964608885.1 uncultured Anaerolineaceae bacterium
GTGATCCCGGCGCGGGTGTACGCGCGCAAAGCCACAGGCGGGCGGGTGGAGCTGCTCCTGCTGAGGCGGCGCGACCCGGTCACGTGGGAGGCGTTGGTGGGTGGAAAGGGCTTGCGTGTAGGCAAATCGGTGGAGTTGGAGGGAGACCAGGGAGGCAAATCCGGCCTGCAAGCCGAGGTGATCGAAGTGCTGGAGGGGTCGGAGCGGGTGCTGCGCTTCAGCGAACCGGTGGAGGCGTATCTTGCCCGGGCGGGGAACGTGCCGCTGCCGCCCTACATCCACGAGAAGCTGAGCGACCCGGAGCGCTACCAGACGGTGTACGCGCGCGAGCCGGGCTCCGCGGCCGCGCCCACCGCGGGGCTGCACTTCACGCCGCGGCTGCTGGAAGAGCTGCAGCAAAAGGGCGTGAAGCTGGGGTGGGTGACCCTGCACGTGGGGCTGGACACGTTCGCGCCCGTCACGGAGGCAGACCCTGAGGAGCATGTAATCCATACGGAGTGGTGCGAGCTGCCCCCTGAGACCGCGGCGCTGATCAACGAGGCGCGCCAGACGGGGAGGCGGGTGATCGCAGTGGGGACGACAACGGTCCGCACGCTGGAGAGCGGGCAGATCGGGCCGGAGGGCGTGCGCGCCTTCGTGGGAGCGACCTCGGTCTTCATCCTGCCTGGGTACCAGTTCAAGTTGGTGGATGCCATGCTGACGAATTTCCACCTGCCGAAGTCCACGCTGATCATGCTGGTCAGCGCCTTCGCGGGGAGAGAGCGCATCCTCTCGACCTATGAGACGGCCATCCGCGAAGGTTATCGCTTCTATTCCTTCGGGGACGCCATGCTGATCATTTAGTTTTTTCGGTGGGGGCGGAACCCAGGGGGCCCAGGCGCGGGCGCGAGGGGGTGATGTTGTGAGCCCGGTCCACCTTGTCGTTCAGGATGCGGTAGCCCATCTTTTCGCCGTACTTCAACAACACGGGGATCTGCGCCGGGTCGTCCAGGCCGACCGGCCCGTCCATGTCCACCTGGAAGCGGCGGAAGTCGAGGCCCTCGAAGAACGAGTCCACGAGATGCACCTGCTGGTCGTCCGCGGAATGGGCGAAGGCATCCAGGAGCGGGCTGATCCACTGCACCGGGAAGAAGCGGTCCGCCTGGCCGAAGCGGAGGCCGGCGTTCGAGCGCCCGGTCCCCAGGCTGATCAGGGTGGTCTCCTCCAGCGGCCACTTGAGGCAGAACAGGATCTCGTAGGCTGCCAGGTAGCAGGGATTGTTATAGGAGCCCAGCCCGCCGTCCACGTAGCGGCCATCCACCACGGGGAAGTAGGTGGGCGCGGCCGCGGAGGCCAGGACCGCCTTGTAGACGGGCCACTCCTCGTACTCGGGTTTCCAGGGCTTGATGAAGCGCGTGGTGTTGTGGATCATGTCGAAGGTGGTCACCACCAGGTCCGTGGGCGGGTCGTGTTTCCACAGGTCGCCCAGGGCGATATCGCCCAGGTGCTCGCGCAGGGCCTGCTCCAGGGGCGGGCGCGGGTAGCGGAAGCGGGAACCGAACCAGAAGCGGGAGCGCAGGCTCTTGCGGAAGATCTGGTCTCCCAGCTCGCGGTAGAGCTGGAGCATCTGCGCCGCGCTCAGGCCGCAGGCGATGCCGGCGGCGATGATCGAACCGGTCGAGGTGCCCACCGAGAGGCTGAAGAGGTCGTGGGCGCTGCGGCCCAGCGTTTCCTCCAGGATCATCAGGGCGCGGGCCGGGATCACGCCCCGGATGCCGCCTCCATCCACTGCGATCGCCACGTGCTTTCTAAAGGGTTTCACGAAGACCTCCTCCTGCGACAGGCATAGTGTAGCCCGGATCGGGTGAAATTCAATGGGAAGAACTATCCAAAAATGCTGGTTGAAAATGGAATAAACCGCCATTTGGGCCTTCGGGGTACAATCTCCTCATGACCCTTGACGAACTCAACGAAGTGATCATCCGCTGCCGCAAATGCCCGCGGCTGGTGGAGTGGCGCGAGCAAGTGGCGCGTGTGAAAAAGCGGGCTTATATGGACCAGGAATACTGGGGCAGGCCGGTGCCGGGGTTCGGAGACCCGCAGGCGCGCGTGCTGATCGTGGGGCTGGCCCCCGGCGCGCACGGCTCCAACCGCACCGGGCGGGCGTTCACCGGGGACGGCTCGGGCCGGTTCCTGTACCCGGCGCTGTACCGCGCGGGCTTCGCCAGCCAGCCCAATGCAGATCGACGCGGGGACGGGCTTACACTGAAGGACCTGTACATCACCGCGGCGGCGCGCTGCGCTCCGCCTGCCAACAAGCCGCTGCCCGGGGAGTTCGACAACTGCCAGCCCTACCTGGAACGGGAGCTGGAGATCCTCCAGCCGCGCGTGCTAGTGGCGCTCGGCAAGCTGGCCTTTGACCGGCTGCTGCGGATCTACCAGGTCCGCGACCGGGCGGTGAAGTTTGGGCACGGCGCGCTGTACCGCTTGCCGCATGAACCGGTCGCGCCGTGGCTGCTGGCGACGTATCATCCCAGCCTGCAGAACACGCAGACCGGCAAACTGACAATCGAAATGTTCGATGCGATCTGGGCGAAAGCCCGCTCGCTGGCGGGGGAGGAATGAAGATCATCCGAAATCTCGCCCTGGGCCTGTTGATCGGTTTGATCCTGGCGATCCTGGGCTTTGCGGTCTGGGCCGCCATGCCCTTGCGCGCCGCGCCGGAGGCTTTAGCCGCCCTGCGGAGTGATGAGGCTGTCATCGTCACCGAGGATCGCTTCATCGCCTTCGCACCCGCGAACCAGCGCCCCGCCGGAACGGGCTTCATCTTCTACCCGGGCGGGCACGTGGAGGCGCGCGCCTACGCCGCCCCCCTGCGGCAGATCGCGGCCGGGGGGTACCTGGCAGTCCTGGTCCCTGTCCGCTTTAACCTGGCCTTTTTCGATATCAATGCAGCCGAGCCCGTGCTGGCCGCCTACCCGGAGATCGAGCATTGGGTCATCGGCGGCCATTCCCTGGGAGGGGTGGCAGCCTCCATATTCGCCAGGGGTCATCCGCAGATCAGCGGGCTGGTCCTGTGGGCTTCCTATCCGCCAGATGACTCGCTCAGGGGTTCGGACCTGCGCGTGCTGTCCATGTACGGCACACAGGATATGGGCGGTGTGGAACAGTTCGTCCAGAGCCGTTCCCTGCTCCCTGAAGACGCCCAATTCGTTGTGATAGAGGGAGGCAACCATTCCCAGTTTGGCGATTACGGCCTTCAGCCCGGCGATCATCCGGCACAGATCCCGCCTCTCGACCAGCAATCCCTGGCCGTGCAGGCGGTCATCCAGTTCCTGGCCTCGTTCGTCAAGTGAAACATCGGGGAACAAACCATGAGCTCCAAAGATCTCATCACGCCCGGCGAGCCTGCGCCGGATTTCGAGCTGGCCGATACGGAGGGCCGTGCGGTCCGGCTTTCGGATCTCCACGGCGCCAAGCCCGTCGTGCTGGCCTTCCTGCGCGGGTTCATGTGACCGTACTGCCGCGCGCAGTTGGCGCGCCTGCGGGATGACTACGCCGCGTTCACCGGGCGGAAGGCGGAGATCCTGGCCGTGGGGCCGGACCGCCGGCCGGAGTTCATCCGCTACTGGCAGAAGGAGCGCATCCCGTTCCCCGGCCTGCCGGACCCGGAGCACCGCGTGGCTGACCTGTACCGGCAGGAGGTCAACCTGTTCAAGCTGGGACGCATGCCGCTGGTCTGCGTGGTGGATGTGAAGGGCATGATCCGCTTCGTGCATTACGGCGCCTCCATGTCGGACATCCCCTCCAATGACGTGCTGCTGCGCGTAATAGACGAGTTGAACGCGGCGTCCTAACCCCATGACCCACCATACACTCGGTCCCATCGCTTTCCTCGGCTCGGGAGAGACCTCGCTGGCGGGAGGGCGCATCTTCGAGACGCTGGCGCGCGGCATTTCCAAGCCGGTGCGCATCGCGCTGCTGGAGACGACCGCCGGCTTCGAGCTGAACTCCGCGCAGGTGGCCGGGCGGGTCGGCGACTTCCTGGCCTCGCGGCTCCAGAACTACAGCCCCATCATTGACGTGATCCCGGCGCGCAAGCGCGGTACGGAATTCAGCCCGGACAACCCGGAGATCCTGACGCCCCTGCTGTACGCGGACATGATCTTCATGGGGCCGGGCAGCCCCACTTACGCGGCGCGCCAGCTTGCGGGGACGCTGGCCTGGGACCTGCTGCGCGCCCGTCACCGGCTGGGGGCCAGCCTGGTCTTTGCCTCGGCCGCGACCATCGCCATCGGAGCCTTTGCGCTGCCGGTGTACGAGATCTACAAGGTGGGCGAGGACGTGCACACAAAGCCGGGCCTCAACCTGTTCGGCGATTACGGCGTGACCGTTTCGTTCATCCCGCACTGGAACAACGCCGAGGGCGGGGGAGACCTGGATACCAGCCGCTGTTTCGTGGGCATGGAGCGCTTCACCGAGTGGTGCAATATGCTGCCGCCCGAGAACACCACGCTGGGACTGGACGAGCACACCGGGCTGATCATCAACTTCGAGCAGGAGGTCTGCGAGGTGAGCGGGGTGAGCAGCATCTCGCTGGTGCGCGAGTGCGACCCGGAGATCTTTGCCTCGGGCGCCCGCTTCCCGCTCTCACGGCTGGGAGATTTCCACCTGCCGGAGGACCTGAGCGAGGGCATCTCCGCGCAGGCATGGAAGATGGCCACGGAGGCCCCGCCGCTGGAGGATAATGAGGTCCCTGCGCGCGTGCAGGAGCTGGCGGAGCAGAGGGCCGCGGCGCGGAGGGGCAAGGATTATGCCGAGTCCGACCGTCTGCGCGAGGAGATCGCCGCGCTGGGATGGAAAGTCGAGGATTCCAAGGAGGGGCAGAGGCTGGTGAAGGGATAATGCAAGACTTCCGAAGTCTTCACATCGTACCGCTCAGCGGTAAGACTTCGGAAGTCTGGATAGGGGAGGGACGATGAATCCTCGCAGGGCGATCCGGTGGTTGGCGGGCCTCTCTGCCTGCGCCGGGCTGTTGACCGCGCTGCGCTCGCCCGCGGGGAAGTGGGGCGGCGCTCTGTGGCTCCCGAAATTATGGGCGGCGTCCTGGCAGCCCTGGCTGGGCGCGCTGGGCGCGGCGGCGGCGTTCCCTGGCCTTCGCGGTCGGGACCCTGGAACCGTGGTTGCAGGTACGCTCGGGGCGCTGATCGGCGCGGCCTATACACGCGAAATGGCGCGCCCCCGTGACCCATTCACCCCGGTCTTCGGCGCGGGCTGGGAGAGGCGCATCCCTCCCGCCCTGCGTTCCCGGCTGCCCCGCCGGCGCTTCGCCCTCCTTCAGCCTAGACCGCCCCGGGCACTCTGCCAGCGTAATATCCCTATTGGAAGCAATGCCCTGCTTTGCGATATCTGGGAGCCGCAGCCCGGCGTCCCTCGCACCGGGTTGGCGGTCCTCTATTTGCATGGCGGGTTATGGCAGGCGCTGGACAAGGGTTTCCTGGTGCAGCCTCTGTTCGACCGCCTCGCCGCCGAGGGGCATGTTGTGCTGGACCTGGCCTACTCGCTCTCACCCGGAGCCGGGCTCCCGCAGATGCTCTCCGAGGTGGCGCAATCCGTCCGCTGGCTGAGGCAGCATGCAGCCGATCTTGCCGTCCACCCGGAGCGGATCGTGCTGATGGGCGTCTCGGGGGGCGCGCACCTCGCACTGCTCGCCGCCTATGCACCGGAGCCAGAGGCGGAAGTACGCGCGGTCGTGTCCATTTCAGGCATCACCGACCTGCCCGCTTTTTACCAGGAGTACGGCCGCACCAACCCGCGCCAGCCGGAATACTCCCGGGAGATCTCCGAGGACCTGCGCCCGCGCCTGCATGACCGCAACTGGCTGGAACGCCTGCTGACGCGCATGCATGTCTTTCCGGCGTATCGCCACGCCAACCTGCCGGGCGGCGCGCTTCTGCTGATCTACCTGCTGGGGGGAACCTTAAAGGAAATCCCCGAAGTGTACCGGGAGTATTCCCCTCTCGCGCATGTCAGCCCGGGCTGCCCGCCGACGCTGCTGATCCATGCCGGGGATGATTTTGTCGTGGACCCCTCGCACGGGCGCAAACTGCGCCGCGCGCTGGAACAAGAGGGAGTCCCCAGTGTTCATATCGAGCTGCCCCGGGCAGTGCACGGCTTCGACCAGTACTTCGGCGTGTCGCGCCGGATCGCGCCTGCCGCGCAGACCACCGCCTATGACCTCGACCGCTTTCTTGCCTTGATGGTATGAATTTCCGGAGAGGGGCGTATTACGGCAAAGGCGGTGCTGCGTGAGCAGATCGCCGAGGGGGAACGACCCGGGAGGCCAAAATTCGTGTATGATATTCATAGGTTCTGATCGAGGCAGGTGATTTTCCAGGATGCCATTTTGACAGCACCTCTCCTTTCAACGAAATTCTATATCCCTCCCGCACGACCGGAATTCGTCCCCCGACCGCGGCTGATCGAGCGATTGGATGGGGGCCTGCCCCGGAAGTTAACCCTCATCTCTGCCTCCGCCGGTTTTGGGAAAACCACGCTGCTGAGCGAATGGGTTACGGGCTGCAAGCGACCGGTGGCGTGGTTGTCGCTGGACGAAGGGGATAACGACCCCACGCGTTTCCTGGCTTATCTCATCTCGGCCTTACAGACGATCGCGGCGAATATTGGACAGGGGGTGTCGGGCGCGCTCCAATCGCCTCAGCCGCCGCCTCCCGAAATGATCCTGACAGCCCTGCTCAATGAGATCACCACCATCCCGGACAAATTCGTCCTCGTCCTGGATGACTACCATACGATCGATTCCAAAGCGGTTGACAGCGCGCTCGCCTTTCTGGTCGAGCATCAGCCGCCGCAGATGCACCTGGTCATTGCCACCCGCGAGGACCCGCATCTGCCCCTGCCGCGGCTGCGCGCCCGGGGCCAATTAAGCGAGCTGCGCGCAGCTGATCTGCGGTTCACCCCCGCCGAGGCGGCTGATTTTCTCAACCAGGTGATGGGGCTGAACCTCCCGGCGGAGGACATTACCGCACTTGAAACCCGCACCGAAGGCTGGATCGCCGGCCTGCAGCTGGCCGCGCTGTCCATGCAGGGACACCAGGACACCACCAATTTCATCAAATCCTTCGCCGGCAGCCACCATTTCGTGCTGGACTATCTGGTGGAAGAGGTGCTGGGACAGCAGTCCGAAAGCGTTCAATCCTTTTTGCTGCGCACCTCCATCCTTGACCGCCTGTGCGGCCCGCTGTGTGAGGCGGTTTTGGGCTCTCCGGCCGCTTCCGGACAGAAAACCCTGGAATATCTCGAACATGTCAACCTGTTCATTATCCCCCTGGACAACGAGCGGCGCTGGTATCGCTATCACCACCTTTTTGCCGATGTTCTACGCATGCACTTGATGGCGAAACAGCCCGACCAGGTGCCTGCCCTGCACCGGGAGGCGAGCGAGTGGTACGAGCACAATGGTTCGACAGAGAATGCCATCCGCCACGCGCTGGCCGCCGAGGATTTCGAGCGAGCAGCGACCCTGATCGAACTGGCGATCCCGGAAAAACGCAGGAACAGACAGGGAGCCACGGTCACGGAACTTGGCTGGCTTAAGGCGCTGCCCGACGAGCTGATCCGTCTCAGGCCGGTGCTCAGCTTTGATTATGCCTTCGCATCATTTGGCGGCGGCGAGCTGGAGGGCGTTGAGGCCCGCGTGCGCGAGGCCGAAAGGTGGCTGGACCCGACAGCCGACACGACGGGGATGGTCGTCGTGGACGAAGCGGAATTTCGCCGCCTGCCGGGCATGATCGCCCTTCTCCGTGCCGCGCAGGCCCTGGCCCGGGGCGATATGCCCGAGACCGTGAAAAATGCCCGGCGGGTGCTCGAGCTCGCAAATGAGGGCGACCATCTGATGCTCGGCGGGGCAGCCTCGCAGCTGGGACTCGCTGCATGGGCGAGCGGGGATCTCGAGGCCGCCCGCCGGATGACCGCGGATGGCATGGAGAACGTGCGGCGGGCCGGGTACATCTCATCCGCCATCGGCGGCGCCCTCGTCCTGGCGGATATCCAGATCGCACAAGGCCATCTCCACGAGGCCATGTCCACCTATGAGCGGGGATTGCAGTGGGCAGCGGAGCCGGGTGCGCCAGTCCAGCGGGGGGCGGCAGACATGCACGTGGGCATGAGCGCCCTTTGCCGTGAGCAGAACGATCTGGAGACTGCCACGCAGCACCTGCTCACAAGCCGGTCCCTGGGTGAGCTGGCCGGGTTGCCGCAAAACCCGTATCGCTGGCACGCGGCGATGGCGCGCATACGGGAAGCACAGGGGGAACTTGACGAGGCGCTTGACCTGCTCGACCAGGCCGAACGCTTATATAACGGTAACTTTTCCCCGAATGTACGCCCGATCGCGACACGGAAGGCGCGGGTGTGGGTGTCCCAGGGCCGGCTGGATGAAGCCCTGAGCTGGGTGCGTGAGCAGGGGCTATCCATTGAAAACGAACTCAGCTACCTGCACGAATTCGATCACATCACCCTGGCCAGGGTGCTCCTGGCCCGCTATCAGAGCGACCATGCAGACGGCTCCATTTCCGGGGTGATAGGGTTATTGGAGCGCCTGCTTAAAGCCGCGGAGGCAGGCGGGAGGAAGGGCAGCGCGATCGAAATCCTGGTACTGCAGGCAATCGCTTGCCACGCGCGAGGCGACAGCCCTGCTGCCCTCCTGCCTTTACAGCGTGCTCTTGCCCTGGCCGAGCCGGAAGGCTACGTCCGCATGTTCCTTGACGAAGGCCCGAACATGGTGCAGCTGCTCCGCGAAGCTTCCGCGTGTGAAATCATACCAGGCTACACAGACAAGCTGCTGGCGGCCTTTGAAGCCGAGAAGCGAAAAGGCGAAGACAAACCTGATCTACACCCTGCCCAGCCCCTGGTTGAACCATTAAGCCAGCGCGAGCTAAAAATATTGCAGCTCATCGCCCAGGGACTCTCGAACCGGGAGATCGGCAAGAGGCTTTTCCTCGCACTGGACACGGTCAAGGGGCATAATCGCAGAATTTTTGACAAACTGCAAGTTCAGAGCCGCACCGAAGCCATCGCCCGCGCCCGCGAACTGGGCATGTTGTAAGCATCAAAATTCCCCTCCATTCCCAAAGACAACACCGATAACAGACACTTAAGTGTCTGTTCGTTAACACTCTCCGGGGGATATTCTCCTTGTACATTCCCGGCCAGGGTCGGGACCATGAGCAAGCGGCACGGACTGTCATGACCGGCCGCAAAAGGTACAAGGTGATGTCAAACGAACCCGAACAAAAACCGGCTCCAAACCAGGCTGTGATCTACCAGATCAGGATCAAGGGCCATCTGGATTCTCAAAGGACAGGCTGGTTTGAGGGCCTGGCCATCACGCTGGAAGAGGACGGCAATACGCTTCTCACCGGACCCGTGGTTGACCAGGCTGCGCTGCATGGCCTGCTCAAAAAGGTGCGTGATTCAGGCATGCCATTGGTCTCGGTCAATCGGGTCCA
>CAZSPX010000121.1:0-9493 GCA_964608885.1 uncultured Anaerolineaceae bacterium
TTCCTCGAAGGCTTTCCACATCCCCACCAGGCCCGTCCCCCCGCCAGTGGGATAGAGGATGACATCCGGCAGGGTCCAGCCAAATTGCTCAGCCAGTTCGTACCCCATCACCTTCTTGCCTTCGGTCCGGTACGGCTCCTTGAAGGTGGACAGGTCGAACCAGCCCTCGAGCCGCGCCCGTTCCCCCGCCAGCCGGGCGGCATCGCTGATCAGCCCCTCCACCCTCACCACCTCCGCGCCCACGATGCGGCTTTCCTCGTAGTTGGCCCGCGGCGTGTCTTCGGGCATATAGATGAGCGCCTGCAGGCCGCCCCGCGCCGCGTAGGCCGCCATCGCACCCCCGGCATTCCCCGCGGTGGGGATGATAACCTTCCCGACGCCAAGCTCCCGGGCGCGTGATACCGCTGCGGCCAGCCCGCGTGCCTTGAACGAGCCGGTCGGGTTTGTGCTTTCATCCTTGACATAAAGGTTGGAAACCCCCGGTTCCTTCCCCAGGTTGGGGACGTCCAACAGGGCGGTATCCCCCTCTCCCAGCGAGACCACATTGCGGGGGTCCTTCACAGGCAGCAGTTCATGCCATCGCCACATCCCGCGCAGGCGGCTGCTCAGCGCATCCCGGTCCACGTGCGCCCGGACGGACTCCAGGTCATAGCGCGCCAGCAGCGTTGACTGGCAGGCCGGGCAGTAGGTATGGAGCTCATCGGAGGAATATCTGGCCCCGCAGCCGGAACATTCCAGCTCGGTGAACCAGGAGAAGCGTTGAGAGATCAGATCGTTGGACATCTCGTTTTTTTCCATGCGCCAGGGAGGCTTGATGCGGGTATTATAGCCGCGCCCGGTCGGCCGACCAGCAGGCAACCCCGATCACCCCGGCATTATCACCCAGCTGCGATGGCACCACTTCCACCTGCTCGACCGGCATCACATGGACCCTCTCGCGCAGTGTCCGGCGGATCGGGTCCAGCAGCAGGTCGCCGGCTTGGGCCACCCCTCCGCCGATGATGATCCGCCTCGGCCCGATGGCCGTACAGATGCTCGCCGCGGCAATGCCCAGGTAGAAGCCCGCCTCCTCGAAGATCGCGGCCGAGATCTCATCGCCATCCCGGGCAGCCTTCGCGATCAATTCCGGGGTGATGCGGTTCAGGTCATAATCACACAGCCCTGCAAGGCTGGTGGTCAGTCCCTGCGCCACGGCTTTCATGCCCATGGCCGCGATGGCCGGACCGGACGCATGCGCCTCCAGGCAGCCCTTGTTCCCGCAGCCGCAGGTCGGGCCGTTATAGTCAATGGTCATGTGGCCGAGCTCTCCACCCGTGCCGCCGATCCCCAGGTGAAGCCGCCCGTTGATCACCAGCCCGCCGCCGATCCCCGTACCGATGGCGAACACCGCGACCGTATCCACGCCCCGGCCCGCGCCGAAGCGCCATTCGCCGTTGGTAATGGAGCGGACGTCATTGAGCAGCTCCGTGCGGATCCCGGTCAGGCCTGTGATCGTATCCTTCAAGGGGACATGCGGCCATGTCCCCGGCAGGTTGGGGAGGAACAGGGTCTCCCCCTTCTCAAGATCGAGCACGCCCGGGACGCCGATCCCGATTCCGCCCACCTCCCGGCGCTGCATGCCGGCCGCCTCGATCACCTGCAGGCAAAGCTCTGCCATGCGCTTCATGACGGAGTCATGCCCCTCGCGCGCCAATGTGGAACTGCTCATCTGGTGCAGAACGCTCCCGGAATCAACATCCACCAGGGCCGCCCGCAGGTTGGTGCCGCCAAGATCGCAGCCGATATAAGGTTTCATGATGCGCCTCCTTATGAATTCACCCCTCCCTGCCGGCAAGAGAGGGGTGAAGCGGAGCCAGTCCAAAAATCAGGGATCAGTGAATGTACGGTTTGAGCACATCCCGCGCCAGGTAGAACCCGCGCTTGACCAGCTCTTCATTGCCCTCATACACACGGTCCTCGTGCTCAATGCTGACCACATAGTCATAACGCGCGGCAGTGAGCGCCGAGAAGAATTTGGCCCAATCCATATCGCCCAGGCCTGGAAGCCGCGGCACCTGCCAGCCCATCCCCTGCGAGAGCACACCGTGGTTATACAGCCCTTCACGATCGATGTGCAGATCCTTGGCGTGGACGTGGAAGATGCGGCTAGCGAACTCGCGCACTACGCGCTCGTAATCGATCATTTGCAGGATCAGGTGGGAGGGGTCAAGGTTCAGGCCAAAGTTGTCATCCGGGATGATCTCCCACATCCTGCGCCAGATGGCAGGCGTGCTGGCCAGATTGTTGCCTCCCGGCCATTCGTCCAGGGAGAAGATCATCGGGCAATTCTCAATGCCGATCTTGACGCCGCGCCTCCTGGCGAATTTTACGATCGGCGGCCAGATCTTTGCATAGGCCTCCAGGTTCTGGGGCACGGTTTTGGTCTTGTCCTTCCCGATGAAGGTCCCCACCACCGGGACCTCCAGCAGGGCCGCGGCCTCGATCACCTTCTTCAGGTGGGCAATGACCGTCTCCCGGTGCTCTGCATCGGGGTGCAGGGGATTGGGATAATAGCCCAGGGAGGAGATGGGCAGCCCGTACCCCTCCAGCATGCTGCGGACCTGTTTGGCCCCGGCCTTGTTCAGGGTATCCACATCGATATGGGTGACCCCGGCGTAGCGGCGCGTGGCTTTTTCATACGGCCAGCAGGCGATCTCGATCGCCTGGAAACCGCTTTCCGCGCCCCACTGCGCAGCCTGCTCGAGGGTGCTGTCCGGAAGGGCAGCCGTGAAGAATCCAAGTTTCATCGTTGCCTCCTATTTGACTTTGATCCAGGTCTTCTCGCGGGCACTGCGCTCGATGGCCTCGCAGACCAGCATTTCATAGTGGCCGTCGGCAAAGGTGGGGAAGTCCGGGGTCCTGCTGTGATCGCCTGCCAGAATGTAGGCATAGACTTTTGCATAGAGCTGCTTGAACGTATCGGGGAAGCCCTCGTTGTGGCCCCCGGGGTACGAGACGACCGACCGCGCCTCAGGTGAAAGGAGCGAGGGGTCTTTCATCAAGGTCTGGTTGGGACCGGAGCGCTGCCCGATCCACAGCTCGTTGGGTCTCTCCGAATCCCAACTCAACGAGGATTTTGAGCCGTTGATCTCGTAGAACAGCCGGTTCTTGCGCCCGGATGAGACCTGCGAGACCGCCAGGACCCCGCGGGTCCCATTCTCATAGTGCAGCAGGATCGCGGCGTAATCCTCGGTGTGGATGGGCTGGTCGATATAGTCGTCGGAGGGAAGCATCTTCCCGGTGAAGGTCTCGAGCGGGCGGGCCGGCTGTTTGCGGATGGGATGGGAGGTCCTGAAATCCGCGTAGACTTCCTCCACATGCAGACCTGTAATGAAGGTCAGCAGGTCCAGCCAGTGGGAGCCGATATCGCCCACTGCGCGCAGCGTGCCGCCCAGGCCCGGCTCGAGCCGCCAGTTCCAATCCGTTGGGAACAGCAGCCAATCCTGCAGATATGAGCCCTGCAGGATGAACAGGTCGCCCAATTCCCCGCTCTGCACCATGCTGCGCGCCTGCTGGGCCAGCGGGTACATGCGGATGTTGAAGTTGACCGCGTTGACGCGCTCTTTCTCTGCCGCCAGCCTGACCAGTTCGCCGGATTCTGCGGAGGTCATGGCGAGCGGTTTTTCACAGATCACATGCTTGCCTGCCAGCAGAGCCGCTTTCGCATGCGGGAAGTGCAGGTGGTTCGGCGTCGCCAGGTGCACCACGTCGATCTCAGGATCGGCCAGCATGGCCTCCAGCGAGCCGTAGCTGCGGGGGATCCCCAGTTCTGCGGCTTTTTGCCGGGCCTTGTCCGGCGTCTCTTCCGCCAGCCCAAGGACCTGGATCCCGTTGCGGCGCAGCCCTTCGATGTGCGCCGGTCCGATGAAACCCGTTCCCGCCACGCCTACGCCGATGGTTTGTTTGGTGAGTTGTTTTTCTGCCATGCTCGATCTCCTAATAGGCTCCGGGCGCTGCATCCGTTCCGGCCTCGATCTGTTTGCCTTCCTGCCGGGCTTTGAACGCGTCCAGGATGGCGGCGGTGGCGGTCGCGCCGCAGCGCGTTACACCGGCATCGATCACCTCCAGCAGGGCGTCCAGGGTGCGGACGCCTCCCGCGGCCTTGACCTGCACCTTCTCACTGACGCTGGCGCGCATCAGGCGCAGGTCCTCCAGTGTCGCTCCGCTGGGGGCAAACCCGGTGGAGGTCTTCACCCAGTCCGCCCCGGCGGCTTCGCTGAGCTGGCATGCCAGGATGATCTCCTCCTTGCTGAGGTAGGCGTTCTCGAATATGACCTTCACCTTCACCCCGCGTGCGTGGGCGGCCTCACAGACGGCCTGGATGTCCTCCCGCACGAGGTCAGGCCGTCCACCCCGCAGCGCGCCGATGTTCAGCACCATATCCAGCTCGAGAGCCCCTTCATCCATGGCCTTATGAGCCTCGGCAGTCTTGATCTCCGTCAGGTTGCTGCCGTGCGGGAAGCCCACGACCGTGCTCACGATCACATCCGAATCCTTGAGTTGTTCCTTTGCCAGCCGCACATGGCAGGGTTTTACGCATACTGTGGCGGTATGGTAGCGCCTCGCCAGCGCGCACCCGGCGATCACATCCGCATCGGTGAGCTCGGGGCGCAGCAGGGAATGATCGATGACCTTGGCGAGCTGCTCGTAGGTGATGGTCTGGCTGTTCAATCTCATCATGCCGGCTCCTCTCACACCTTCTTCCACAGATCGATGGGTTTCTTCACCTTCGGCGGGTCGTAGGGGAATTCGATCTTGCGGCCTTCGCCCGCTGACTGGTACGCGGCGTACATGATCTTCAGCACTTCGCGTCCGTCTTCACCGGTCTCGATGGGGGTCTCGGTCCCCAGCACGCAGTTGATGAAATGCTGCATCTCCTGCGGGAACCCGTAGTTCCAGGTCTCCTCGAACATGCTGAAGGTGTACCCCTTGGTGGCCCCGGCCTTTTCGACCGCGTAGCCGTAGCCCTCCTCCGAATAGGTCAGCAGGGAGCTTCCCCGCAGCAGGTCGGCACGGGTATGGCCTTTCTTGCCGTAGATCTCACAGCGGTCATCCACCCCCCCGCCCTTGGCCCAGCTGTTCTCGATCATGGCCAGCTTGTTGCCTTCATATTCGATGATGGCATAGGAATGGTCCTCGCCCTGCGTCCGCGCCTGGTGGACGAAGGTGCCCATGAAGGCGGTCACGCTGCGCACCGCGGGCTTGCCCAGGACCCAGCGTGTATATTCGATGGAATGGCAGCCCATGTCCAGCATCACGCCGCCACCTGAGAGGTTCACATCCCAGAACCAGGGCATGTGCGGGCCGGGATGCTCCTCCGATTGCTTGGCGAGGAAGGGCTCGCCAATGGCCCCTTCGTCAACCAGGGTCTTGGCGCGCACATACTTGGGCGCGAACAGCAGCTCCTCGGCATACATCAGCAGCACGCCTGCCTTCTTGCAGGCCTCGATCATCTCGTCGGCCTCCTCCAGCGTGACGCACAGGGGCTTCTCACAGATGACATGTTTTCCCGCTCTGGCGGCCTCCACAGTGGCCTGGCGGTGCAGATAGTTGGGGATCGCCACGGTCACCACGTCGATCTCCTTCATCTGCAGCAGGTCATTGTAGTTGTCGAAGGCATGGGGGATACCGCGCTCCCTGGCAAAATCCGCGGCACCGTCCAGCGCCGCGACCGCCACGATCTCGGCGTTCCGGACGAAATGCTGGAAGGAGTGGGCATGCAAGTCGCTGACGAATCCAGCCCCGATCAGGCCGACTTTGACCGTCTTGCTCATGGAATTCTCTCCTTTTTCAGGTTGATGAGACAGGCAGATGCCTGAACAAGTCCTTCGCGAACCGGGCGTTATTGCCGCAATGCCTGCTGGCGGCCGTAGATGGAGATCAACACCAGCAGGGTGGCCCCCAGCACCATGCGGCGGACCGAGTCGGGCATCTGCATGGTCGTGAGCAGGCTGGTGATCAGCGTCAGCACAATGGCCCCGGCCATGGTTCCCCAGTAGCTCCCCTTGCCGCCCGAGAGCAGCGTCCCTCCCACTGCCACCGCAGCGATGGAAGGGAACAGGAAGGGCTGGCCCAGTTGGATCATCACCACGCCCGTATTCCCCACCACCAGGAACCCCCCGAACCCGGCCAGCGCCCCGGCCAGGGTATAGGTGGCCAGGTTCATACCAGTTACGTTGACGCCGGAGAGCTTGGCGGTGACCCGGTTCACACCGATGGCGAACAGGTTCTTCCCAAAGGCGGTGCGCTCCAGCAGGAGCCACATCAGAACGCCGAAGATCAGCCAGATGATGAGAGCGTTGGGGATGGGCAGGCTGGCCGAGAGCGGCCGCGCGATCAGGCGCGTCATGATGGGCGCCACCTTGCCGCTCACATTACCGTGATTGGCGATGATGATGGCCCCGGTGACCACGCCTGACATGCCGAGCGTCATGACGAAGGGGGAGATCTTGAGGAAGGTGACGCCCGCGCCATTTAGGAAACCGATCACCGCCCCCACCAGCAGGGCCACCAGCAGGGCCGGAAGCACCCGGCTGTCCGCGCCGTTGACGATCACGTAAGTGGTGATGGCCGTCAGCGTCACAACCGAACCGGCCGAGAGATCGATGCCTTCAAAACCGCTGATGATGACCAGCGTCTGCCCCGCGGCAATGATGCCGAGGAAGACCGCCAACCGGAGAATGTTCGTGGCCTGGGCGGCGGCGATATCCAGGTTGCTGCCATAACCGTTCGGCAGCAGCCCGGAAAGGACGAACAGCACCGCAGCCAGGATCAGCGCCGCGACCGGCGGAGAGATGGAAATGCGCTTCATGACCGCCTCCGCTGGAACAGGTTGATCACACCGGGCGCGGCCAGTGCCAGCACGATGATGGTGGCCTTTACAAGGGTCTCCCACCAGGTGTCAATGTGCCCGAAGGAAATAATGTTCTGGATCAGGTTGAGGGTGATGGCCCCCATGACCGGCCCGGCGACGCCTCCCACGCCTCCGCTGAAGGCGTTACCGCCGATGACCACCGCTGTGATCGAGTTCAGGGTCATCGGGCCGCCGATCTCCGCATTCCCGGACCCGCTCAGCATGGTGATGGCAATGCCTCCCAGGGCCGCCATGAAACCCGAGGCCACATAGGTGCTGAATTGCATCAGGGTCACCGGCACGGCGGTCTCGTAGGCCGCCTCCGCCTTGCCTCCCACCGCCAGCAGGAATTTCCCGTAACGGGTGGAGCTTACATACATCCAGATCAGCAGAATGATGCCAATGATATAGAAGGCCAGCGGCAGCCCCAGCGGTGTGAGGGTGCGGTAGAGGTTGGCGATCTCCGCCGGGATGCCACCCCCCGGATTGGGCAAAATGAAGAGGCCCAGCCCGGCATACAGGAAACTGGTGGCGTAGGTCGTGATGATGGGCTGCAAACGCAGGTAGGCAATGAAGAACCCATTGATCGCCCCGGCCAGCAGGCCTGCCAGCAGCGAGATCATCACAAACTGCCACATTTTTTCGGGCGTTCCGTCCAGGCCCACGCGGGTGGCCAGGATGGTGTTCACGATCGCCACCACGCCCCCCACCGAGATATCGATGCCCCCGCCCAGCAGCACAATTGCCTGTCCCACCGAGAGCAGGATCAGCGGCAGGAAGACGCGCATATTGCCGTTCAGGGTCTCGCGCTCGAACATGTTGGGCTGCAGCACCAGGTTGATGACGATGGAGATGAGCAGCAGGATAAAGGGGAAGAAGGCAGGGTAACGTGAGAGCAGGAAGTTCCAGCTCAGGCGTTTCATGATGCACCCTCCTCCGAAGCGCCCAGGCTGGCGGCGATCAGGTTTTCCTTGGTAAGCGAGGCGCCGGTCAACTCGCTGCGGATGATGCCGTCATGCAGGACGAGCACGCGGTCGCACAGGCCCACCAATTCCTCGTCGTCGCTGCTGTAGAACAGAATGGTCCTTCCCTCGCTGCACAGCCGGGTGAGCAGGGCGTAGATTTCCGCCTTGGTACCCACATCCACTCCCTTGGTGGGGTCGTCCAGCAGGAGCAGTTTTGCATCCCGCATCAGCCACTTGCCGAGCACCACCTTCTGTGCATTCCCGCCCGAGAGGCTGTTCACCGGCTCGTTCAGGCCAGCCATCTTCAGATTCAGGCTTGCGCCGGCTTCCGCGGCCTCTTTGCGCGCCCTTCCCATGCGCAGCGGGAAGCCATATTTCGCCCAGGAGGGGAGCTGGAGGTTCTCCAGGATCGAGCGGATGTAAAGCAGGCCTTCGCGGGCGCGGTCCCCCGGCACGAGTGCCATGCCGCGCTTCATCGCCTCGCGCGGGTGTCTCAAGCGGGTTTCTTTTCCAAAGAGCCTGACCTCACCCGAATACGGGATGTCGCCGAATAGCGAAAGCAGCAGGTCGCGCTGGCCCTGCCCGCGCAGCCCGCCAATGCCGACCAGTTCCCCCTCCCGCACACTGAAATTGATCCCGCGCAGGGATTCGGTGCGCAGGTCCTTCGCTTCGATGCAGAGCGGCTGCTCGCCTGCCCCCGCGGCCGGGCCGGTCCGCGAAAAGTTGAAGACCGAATCCTTTTCGATCATCAACCGTACCATCTGCTTCTCATTGATATCCTTCATGTCCCCCGCGCCCACCGTCCGGCCGTTGCGCAGGACACTGTACTTGTCCGCGATCCGGAAGATCTCCTCCATGCGGTGGGACACAAAGACAATGGCCTTGCCCCGCTCCTTCCACCGTGCCACCAGTTCGAAGAGACGCTGCACCTGGCGGCTGTCCAGGCTGGCCGTGGCCTCATCCAGAATGACCATCCACGGGTCGAAGCTGATGGCCTTCAGGATCTCGATGATCTGCTTTTCATCCGGGGAGAGCGAGGCCACCGGGTCATCGGGATGTAGATCGGACTTGTACGTCCCCCGGAAGAGCGACAATAGCTCCCCGGTTTTCTCCTGGATGGCCCGGCGGTTGACGGTCCCGAAGCGTGTCAGGGGTTCGCGCGTCAGCCAGATATTCTCGGCCACCGTCATCTTGGGGATCAGGCTGAGCTCCTGGAACACAGTGGCTATGCCCACATCCTTGGCAGCCTGCGGCGAGGAGAAGTGGATGGGGCTGTCATCAAGGAGTAGCTGCCCTCCATCGAGGACAACTACTCCATTGATGACCTTGCTCATGGTGCTCTTGCCGCTTCCGTTCGCGCCGATCAGCGCCACTACCTCCCCGGTGTGGACATCCAGGTTCCCATCCGAGAGGGCGGTCACGCCCCCGTAGTGTTTGACAATGCTGCGAGCGGAAAGCGATTCGGCCATGAGGTTTACTTCACGAAATACTGCTGGACCTCGTCGTCGGTCAGGATGTTATCGAGCAGGTACGCGTCGGGTTTGCCCTCGCACATCTTCAGACCTTCGTCGAGATTCTCGCTGGTGATGACGGCGGCCAGCGGCAGGACGAACGAAAGACCGTTCGCGCCGCCCAG
>CAZSPX010000122.1:0-2718 GCA_964608885.1 uncultured Anaerolineaceae bacterium
CCTCCTCGAGATCGTCACCATCCCGGCCGAGCGGCTGAAGAGCCTGCGGGAGCTTCACCCCCTGCGCGGCGTCAGTGACCGCTGGCTGTACGGCGAGAAGGGCGCTCCCCTGCTCCCGCCCGGCCACCGCTCGGCGGTCTTTGGCCTCCAGTCCGGCTCGGACGTGAAGTACACCGGCCAGCTCTCCCTGCACTTCTTCTACCTGAACGTCGGCTCGCAGGGACATCCCTGGCCGGTGCGCGTGGAGGTCCCCCGCTGGGTGGTGGACGACCGCCAGAAGCTCGACACCCTCCACGGCGTGCTGGTGGAGCAGTGCCGCATCATGGGCAGCCGGCCCTATCCCTACCTCCTCCACCGCGCCCACGAGACCGCCGTCGTGCGCCTCGAGGAGAAGTCCCACATCGAGCAGATGCTCCTCCAGGAGCTTCAGCGCCAGGGCCAGGCCCCCGACGACGGCTCGAACAAGCAGTCTGCCAAGGACCTGCCACGGAGATAGGGAAGTAACGACTGAAGTCGTTACTACCAAGGAGCGCCTCATGACCCAGATCGAGATCGGACGCTTGCTGCGCGCGGGAACCACCGGTTTCACCGCCGGATGCCGCGTATCCCAGATGAAGGTCCCCTCCTTCGGCGCGCTGGTGCATGTGCCGCTGGGAGAGGGCTACCGGGTGTACGGCCTGATCCATGACATCCACATCGATGACGACGGCCTCGTGCGCCAGCTCGTCACCGCCGAGAACGTCCAGATGGAGGTCATGCAGGATAACCGCGAGCGCCGCATCGTGCCCGTGGAGATGTCGGTGCTGTGCGTGGGCTACGAGCAGGACGGGGTCATCTCGCATCTCCTGCCGCCGCGCCCGCCCCTCAGCCTGGACGTGATCTGCATGTGCGAGGAGTCCGAGACGGTCCGCTTCACCGGCCGGTACGGCTACCTGCGCCACATCCTGCGCTCGCTACGCTCGCAGGACCTGCCCACCGGCGAGCTGCTGGCCGCGCACCTCCAGCTGGCCGCCCCGGCCCACGGACCCGGCGCCCGGGCCTGGCGGGAGGGCGCTGCCCGCGAGCTGATCACCCTGCTGCGCGACGATTACCCGGCACTCATGAGCGTCCTGGACGCCCTCAAGGAGGTGACCCTGTGAGCACGGATCAACCCATCGGCTACGTCATCGGCGGCGGCCTCAAGGACCTGTTCCACGCCCGCCTCACCATTGACCCGCTCGAGGTCCAGGAAGGCGGCTTCGTGGTGATCGAGTCCGGCGGCTACCGCTTCTATGGCCTCGTCACCGACCTCCAGCTCGGGGCCACCGACCCCCGCTTCGCGGACGAGCAGGCCGGCACCCGCCTGCCTGCCGACCTCGCCGACCTGCTCCACGGGCAGACCCTCTACACCAACCTGGAGATCCTCCCCGCGCTGATGCAGGACATCGGCCCGGATGAGCTTTCTCCCGCCTACGCCGGATGGCGCGCGGCCCACCCCGAAGACCCCGCCCCCATCCCGGTCAAGACCGTGCCCGCGCACCACGCCCCCGTGAGCCTGGCCCGCCCCGAGCACATCGCCGGCATCTTCGGGGACCCCGGGAAGAAGGGCAACTTCATCATCGGCTCCACCCGCGAGCAGGGACACCCGGTCTGCATCGACCTGGATAAGTTCGTCCAGCGCTCGGCGGGCGTCTTCGGCGCCACCGGCACGGGCAAGTCCTTCCTGACGCGCCTCGTCCTGGCCGGGCTGATGAACCACAACAAGGCCTCCGTCCTGGTGCTGGATATGCACAACGAGTACGGCTTCGATGACGTGGCCTCCGACTCCAAGCAGCCCGTCACCGGCCTGAAGACCAAATTCAAGTCGAAGGTCCGCGTGGTGGGCCTGGGAGCGGGCTCCACCATCCGCGGCCAGCAGCCGGACTTCAACCTGGAGATCGCCGCCCGCGATATCTCCACCGCGGATATCGAAACCCTGACCCGCGAGCTGAACCTCAAGGAGACCACGCCCACCACCCTCAACGCCCTGTACGGCAGCTTCCGCGAGGACTGGTTTTCGGCCTTCAAGGCCATGAACCGCGAGGAAGTGGAGCTGGAGGACGACAAGGGCCGCGTGAAGAAGGTCCCGCACCCCGACAGCGTGGCCGCCTGGGCGCTTGCCACCGGCGTGAACGTTGCGGCCGCGGAGGCCCTGCACGACAAGCTCCGCCGCCTCTTCGGCAAGCCCTACATCGTCGAGACCCCCGCGGCGGACAGCGTGCGCGAGATCACCCGCTCGCTGGAGAACGGCCAGCACGTGGTGCTCTCCTTCGGCGGGTACGAGAACGACCTCGATTACCTGCTCGTCTCGAACCTGCTCACCCGCAAGATCCGCGCCTCCTGGGAGCACAAGACCAACGAGTTCCGCTCGCACGGGAAGGAGGAGCCGCGCCAGCTCGTCATCGTCGTGGAGGAGGCCCACAAGCTGCTCAACCGCGAGATCGCCTCGCAGACCACCTTCTCCACCATCGCCCGCGAGCTGCGCAAGTATTACGTGACCCTGCTCATCGTGGACCAGCGCCCCTCCCAGATCCATGACGAGGTCATGTCGCAGCTCGGCACGCGCATCTCGGGCTGGCTGGGTGACGAGGACGACATCCACGCCGTGCTCTCCGGGCTCTCGGGCCGGGATGCGCTGCGCGGCATGCTGGCGCGCCTCCAGCCCAAGGAGGAGGTGCTGCTGCTCGGCTGGGGCGTGCC
>CAZSPX010000122.1:2818-9406 GCA_964608885.1 uncultured Anaerolineaceae bacterium
GCTGCGCCTGCTCGCCGCCTTCGCGCTGGCGCTCTTCAGCCTGTGGGTCCTGCTCGGGGGCGTGAGGTCGCTGAGCGCCCAATGGGACCCTGCGAAGCCCTTCGACAACCCCGTGGACAAGTGGGAGGCGCGCGTGGCGCCTATTCCCGGCATGCTGCCCGCGGGCGTGGAGGCTGTCGGCTACCTCGCCGATTGGGACCTCCCCGGCCGGGCCTTTGACCCCGTGGACCAGGACGCCGAGTACATGCTCACGAAGTACAGCCTCACGCCGCTGCATGTGGTGCCGGATGCGGGAGAGGCGGCGATGCGGTCAAGCGCCGCGGTTATAATCCCTCGATATGATTTCAACTGATTCTAAGGGTCGGGTGGAAAACCGGTCTGCGCGCAAATATACAGGCCTGCTCCTTGCCCTGGCAGTCTGGAGCTGTTTTTGGCTGTTTCCCTGGCAGCCTTGGCTGGAACATCATGTCTGGGTCAAGATGGCGCTCGGGTTGAGTGCATTTATCCTGCCGGGGTTTCTCATTATCAAGCTGTTGCAGCCGCAGGATCCCGATTGGATCGGATACATCCCCTTTGGATTTTCGATCTCCTTGTTGATCGTCACCGTCCTGGGGCTCATCGCGCGTTCCGTGCATCTCTCCATGAGCCATATCGTGATATGTTTCTGGGTTGTCGGGATCATTTCCTTGGGTCTTGTGTTTCAGCAGGGGGTCAAAAAGGGTAATACCGGGGAAGAACGCCGGGTCAGTGGCACCGGTCTCAAATACACCTGGCCGATCCTGGTTGTCGTTGTCTTAATTGGGTTGATCACTACGCTGCGCATCATTGGCGATGATGATCTCATCTATCAGGCCTATCAGAATTACTTCGAGAAGTCGGCCAGCCTGGACTTTAAGGAGATCGTCTTTGGCTATGACGAATGGTCCCCTGCAAGGTTCTGGATCGTAAGCATTCCTTTTGCTCAGGCACTGATCTCCAGAATCACACATATTCCAGCGGCTATGTTCGCGCTGGGGTATTACGATCCCTTCCTGGTCTTGGTGTCTGCTATTGCATTCTATTGCCTCTCCTGGCGGTTGGGCCTGTCACCCGGCATGGCGGCGCTGAGTGTCGTGTTTCAATTCACTTTCATGGTATTGTTGTCGGAATATCTTCACGCAGGGGCGCCATTTCTCAAGCAATTGGGAACCGATAAGGCCACTGCTGCCTTCATCCTCGCGCCTGTATTCCTGGATGGTCTCCACAGAATATTTAAGGGGCCGAACGTTGGGAGTATTGTTGCAGGTCTCCTGGCCGCCTTAAGTCTAAGCGCCGCGCATCCGGTTATATTTGCCTTTGCAGGCTTTATTGCCGGGCTGACCGGTCTACTTGCGATCGATCGGACAAGTATTATCAGGCGCATCCTCATCCCGGCGATGATCCTCCTCATGGCCATGCTGCCCCAGGTGGCTGTCCGGTTTTCCGGCAGCCAGTCCACTGCCCTCATAGACCAGGCCCGGTCTGATATGCTGCATCAGGAGGAAACCGACCTCAGGATCCGCCTATGGGGCAGCCGCCAGCTCTATGGGCTGAACCCCTCACTGCTGGCGATCCACATCCCTTACGAACAACGCCTCTCCCCCATCTCCCCGGACCTGTTGCATTTTGGGTGGCTTGTGTTTCCGGCCCTGGTCGGCCTGTTCACCCTCAAGGATTTTCGGAAGGAAGAGACCGCCCGCTACATCCTCGCATCCCTGCTCCTGGTCCTGCTTGTGATCTTCCCCTTTACCGGCCCGATATTCGGAACCTTGACCACCCCCGGTATGCTGGAGCGCACCGTTTGGCTCTTTCCGTTTGGAACCGCCTTGGTTTACCTGCTGGCTCGATTATGCGGGAGCTTGAAAATAATAAAAAAGGGCAGAGAAAATTCCAGGCACGATGTTGCCATCCCGCTGCAGATCGCATCCACCGTCATTTGCACAGCCGTCATCCTGCTCTACATGCGGGAAACCAAAGCCCCGGACTTCGACCAATTGCGCAGAAGAGAAATCCGCTATCAGGACCTAGTGGACATCGGCTCGTTCCTGGATCGGGAGAATGACACAAATTTTTGGATCGCCGGCTCAGACAAGATCAACGACCTGATCCCGATCTTTACAACCAGGGGAAAGGTGATCTCGTTCCGTCCTTCCGACAGGTCCTATTCGTATTTCATACCAGCCGAGGCTCACAACCAGCGGATGCTTGACCGGCAATCGCTGTTCTCCGGCACAGCGTCGATGGAGGAGATTCTTGCCGTCTGCAAAAAATATCAGATCAGCTATCTCTTGTTCGGCAGGCAAGAGTTCGGCTCGATCGAGCGGCTGGTGTCCATGCACCCCGAAACCTTTACCGCAAAGATGGAAACGCGGTCATTTGTATTGCTTTCCCTGCGTTACTGAGGACCTGCAAAAGGCTTCTGCGCAGTCTCCGCACTCCCCTTTTCCTGCTGCACAAAGTATCTTCCAAGCAGGACGGTGCCGATCCACCCCAATAAAAGGATCACCAGGGTTGAAGGCACCCGATCCACTTCGACGGCGGCCACGCTGATACTGAGGTCAAAGCCGAGTGTGGAGGCGATCGCCCCGACAATGGCCTCCTGCACACCCAGGCCTCCGGGGGCAAAGCTTGCCAGTTGCGTCAAAATGGAGGCGGACGACATCAGCAGGACCTGCCCCGCTGTCATCTCCTGCGAGAGCATATGGAAGGCAAGCCAGTAGCGGAGGGCCAGGATCAGCATCAGACCAGTCTGCAATCCCAGGAGCTTTGCCAGTAAACATGGGTCGGAACTGATCAATTTCCAACCCTCCAACGTCTGATCCACCCATCCTTGAACCCGGAGGGGCAGCCTCAGCCTTGACCAAGGGATGATAAACACCAGGGCCAAAGCCGTCATGGCTGCAAAACCTGCCATTAGCACCACGGGCACTTCGATCCGTCTGACCAGCAGCCAGTAAACAAGCACCCCTGCCCCGATCATTCCATTGACCGTCACTGAGCAGAAAAACAGGGCCAGCATGGCGCTGAAATACACCAGGTAGGAGAGGTCGTGCCTGCGTTTCAGGTACATTCCCTTGGCCAGGATTCCCCCCGGGATCGGCAGTTGGTTTGCCAGAGATGTGGAGGCAGCCAGCAGGATCCCCTCATAGTAGGAGACCCTCGCACCCAGGCGTTCAAAAAGCAGGGCGTTGGTTAATCCATTAATTAGAGGTGATGCCAGCGACAGCAGCAACAGCGCCACGATACCTGCCGTGGAGAGGTGCAGGTATTCAACTAGTTCTCCGGCATTAGCCCACATGTAATAAATGATCCCGCCCAGCAGGGTCAGGCCGATAACAAAAAGATACCACGGGCGGGCGGCGCGAAACTTCATGGAAGCAACCTCGGCCGGATCTGGCATGCCTGGTCCCGGCCGGCATCCCTGACAGCTCCGCCCCGTAAAGGGTCGCTCACCTGGTCAAACCGCGCGGCCCACATTGGTCTGGCCTCCGCAAATTATCTCCAGAATCCTCTCGCAGGGTTCTGCCTGCCCCAGATCGGGCTGCGTCCTATATCGCTCGGGGGCCTCAACAAAGTCATGGATGATCTGTGAGTCAAACCTGGAGAGAACGGCGTTTTTCCCCAATCCCTCCCGCCTTTCCGTCTCGCGGCGGAACAGCAGCGTAGGCACACCAAGATAGGAGAGTTCTTCCTGGTTGGAGCCTCCGTCCGTGATCACGAAGCGGGCCTTGTTGCAGGCGTTGATCCAGTCAATGAAACCCAGCCGCTGATGCAGGATCAGGTTCGGTGGGAATCCCTGGCCATCCAGAAGGCCCAGCGCGGCCAGCCGTTCCCGCGTGGCCGGGTGAAGGATGAATACCAGCCGCTGCCGCAGGGCGATCTCTCTCAACAGCGGCAGAATGAGGCGCGGGAAGCGCTCGGTGAAGATGTTCTCGAACCGGTGGATCGAGACGATCCCAAAGGTTCCCGGCTCGAAATCGAAGGCCGGGTCGGGGGTCCGGCTCAGGGCAAAGCGCACACCGTCCAGCATGGTGTTCGCGCCCATGTTAATTTTGAGGCCCTTATAAGGGCGGAGGTTGTTGATCGCCCATTCATCGGCACAAAAGAAGATCTCCGTAAGCCGGAAGGTGAGCAGGCGGCTCAATTCCTCGGGAAAGGGGCTGAAGAGGTTATAGGAACGGCAGCCCGATTCGATGTGCCCGACCTGGCAGCCTGCCCTGCGGCCCATTAATGCGGCCAGCCAGGCGGTAAAAGTGTCACCGTGGGTCAACAGCAGACCGGGCGCGGGGATGTACTGCTTCGCCCGGAACAGCGCCTTGAAGAGAATATCCGCAAACCAGCGCAGAAAGGAACCCTTGGTGTTTGCTTCCCGGTGGTGATACAGGATGATATCCGGCCCGGGCACGTCATAGATGGCGAGGATCTCAGCGATATTCTCGTGGTGCTGCGCTGTGTAGATCAGGGTGTACCCGACACCCTTGTCGCACAGTTTGCGTAGCAGCGGCGCGACCTTGATGAACTGGGCGCGCGTACCGATCATGATATAGATCGGCATACTGGTTGAAGCAGGTCCAGAATGCATCAAACCGTCCGATGAACCCGCAGGTGTTGCCCGGCTGCCGACATCATCTACCGCCCGTATTGAATTTTCTTCAATTCGTAGAGCAGCTTGTCCTGGCTCAGCCTCAGCCGGTTAAGCATATCGGCCACAAGCGCAACGATCATCACCAGCATACCGGATACAATAAAGCCCAGGCCGATGAACCCCACCGCCTTATAGGGCGAAAATTGATGGGTGAGGGCGTAGTGTCCGAGCAGAAAGAATTCGAATAGGGCACCGATGAAGATCAGAATTCCGGCCAGCGTCCCAAAGACCTTGATGGGTCTGTAATCCAGGGTCACGCGTAAAATGATCTTGCTGGTCTGCAGCGCATAGTTAAGGATCGAGCCGGCCACGCGGGATTTCCGTCCCGGGTCATATTTTACCGTGATAGGGCGCTCCAGAACGTGCAGGCCTTGCTGAGAGATCGAGATGATCGTCTCGTGAGTATATGTGAATTCCCCAAAAATATTCAACCTTAGCAAGGCCTCCCGGTTATAGGCTCGAAAACCGCAGGAAACGTCCTGAAGTGCCTGCCCGGTCGCAGACCTGACCAGCCGGGCGATCTGCCGGTTGCCCCAGTATTTGAGGCGTGGCATGTGAACTGGCAGGCCCGAGGCAAAGCGGTTGCCCACTACCATATCGGCCTTCCCCATCAGGATCGGCTCGAGGATGGCGGGAATTTCAGCGGGGTCAAACTGGCGGTCGGCATCGATCGTCACCAGCGCATCGGCCCCATTCTCCAGCGCATAACGCAGCGCCGATTGAAAGGCCGCCCCGACGCCCCGATTGACCGGATGGGTAATGACCCTCGCACCGGCTGCGCGAGCCAGCTCGGTGGTCGCGTCCGTGCTGCCGTCGTCCACAACCAGGTACTCGATCGTATCGACATATTCCAGATTTTTGGGAAGCGCCGCAATCACGGGCCCGATATCCTTCTCTTCGTTCAGCGCGGGTATGTCGATGATGACTTTCATTGTGCCTCTCTTCAGAATTTCGCCCTTTCCTCCCCGGTCATCCGCCTTCCTGGACGGCCCTGGTGTGCCAAAAAGGGATTATTTCATATTTTATGCAGGATGGCAAGTAAGCTTGCCTCCTCGCCGCTTGCTCCTGCACGTCCTTCCGCTGGGGCTGTTCGCCTTCTTTTTGTACGTCCGCGAGCCTGCTTCCTCGTATAATGCTTTCCATCTGTCACCCGTTTTGAAGGAGAACCCCATGTCCCTCAGCCGTATCGCCGCCCTCGTGTATGCGATCCTTTCCCTGCTCGTCATCCTCTTCCAGATCGCCCTGGCTGCCGGCGCGCCCTGGGGAGCGTACGCCATGGGCGGAGCCTTCCCCGGGCAGTTCCCCCCCGCCATGCGGATCGGGACCATTGTGCAGGCCGCCCTGCTCGCGGTGCTGGCCCTGGTCGTTCTGGCTCGCGTCAATTTGGTCCTACCGACCTGGTCCCGCCTCTCCCGCTGGTTGATCTGGCTGGTCGTCCTCTTTTCAGCCGTCAGCCTTGTGCTCAACCTCATCACCTCCAGCGCCGGAGAGCGCCTCCTCTGGGCCCCCGTCGCCTTCCTCCTTCTGCTGAGCAGCGCCATCGTGGCGTTGGCCAAACCATCGGGGAACTCTGCTCCCTAGATGGGGTTCGAGGTTATCCTTCTGCCTTCTCGTGCTCGTCCAGAAAACCCTAAATAGTCATTGAATTAAAAGGATTCTCGTTATTTAGCTTTGCTATAATCAATCCATGCATTACTCCAACGTGGACGAGCAAGGGGCATAGTAGGTCCAATGAAAAGAGACTACTACTCAGACACTATCGCCAATTTTATTCGCTCATCTTCTGATGAGATCATCGGAAAGCTTGTCCAAAGCAGCGATTTTGATTTAGGACTCCTTCAACGCGATGCCTGGGCCGAAGAAATTCGGATCATGCAGGAAGTCCTATCCCCCTATACAGGTTCAGTCTATTTCGAGTATTCCAT
>CAZSPX010000123.1:0-2090 GCA_964608885.1 uncultured Anaerolineaceae bacterium
CCGTGGAAGAAGGCATCGTCGCCGACGGTGAGATCTCCCTGATCAACGCCTCCAATAAGCTGGACAAGATGACGAAGACCGACGATGAAGAGATCCGCATCGGCGTCGGCATCGTCAAGAAGGCCCTCGAGGCTCCCATCCGCCGCCTGGCCGCCAATGCCGGACAGGACGGCTCTGTGATCATCGACTCGGTCCGCCGCAAGGGCGTTGATCAGAAGAACAAGAACATTGGCTACAACGTGCTGACCGGTGAGTACACCGACATGATCGAAGCGGGCGTCATCGACCCCGTCAAGGTGGTGCGCGGCGCTCTGGAGAACGCCTCCTCGATCGCCTCCATGATCCTGACGACCGATGTCCTGATCACCGACCTGCCCGAAAAGGATAAGCCGGCCGCTCCCCCCATGCCGGAATACTAGACCGACCCGTTCTGAACCTGAAAACCCCCTCTCCTCTCCCGGAGAGGGGGTTTTTCATATTCCCCATCTCCGACCTTGTCAGGATTACCCGGAGAACCAAACGTGTCATGTCATTGCGAGGGTCTTCGGCCGGGCTGCGAAGCCCGGCTGAGGACCCGTGGCGATCTTTCGCAAAATGATGTGTCTTTCTGGAAGAACCAAGCCGTTAAGCCAAGCAGCATTTGTTGTGTATTGAATATGAGCCGCTCCTGGCCTGTCTGACGTGCAGGACTTGTTAGACCTGTTCGACCTCTCTCACTTTTCATTTATAATCTGGGCGATGTTTTCCCCAAACCGGTCATCCCTGCTGCTTGTCCTGATTCTGGTCCTGGGCCTCCCGGCATGCAGCTCCATGTTCAGCACGCCTCCCACGCCCACACCTTCGATCCCAACCGAGACCCCCCTGCCTCCCACTCCCACCCCTCCACCGCTGGCGGCCACGGTCAATGGGGAATATATCACCCGCTCCGAGTTCGAGGAAGAACTTGCCCGCTACCGAACCGCACAGGAGGCGCTGGGCAGGACCGTCAGCGATGAGGATGCCCACAAGACGGTTCTGGAGGATATGATCGCGCAGACGCTGCTGGCCCAGGAGGCGCGCAAGCAGGGCTTCGAGCTGGATGAACAGGAGCTTCAAGCCCGGCTGGAGGCGCTGGCCGCGCAGTCTGGCGGTGCGGAGGGGCTGGCGAAGTGGGAGGTCGATCACGGTTATACCGAGGCTTCTTTCAAGGTTTCGCTCAAGCGCGCGGCAGAGGCCGCCTGGATGCGTGACAAAATCATTGCGGAGGTGCCCCAAAAGGCCGAACAGGCGCACATCCGGCAGATTCTGACCTATAATGAGGCAGATGCCCGCCAGGCGCTGGAGAGATTGAACGGCGGTACGGATTTTGATGAGCTGGCTTCCGAATATGATCCAGTAACGCGCGGTGAGCTTGGCTGGGTGCCGCGCGGTTACCTGTTGGACGCGGATCTGGATGCGGCCGCCTTTACCCTGGAGGTGGGCGGTGTGAGCGATGTGATCGCCACCCCTGCCGGGTTCCACATCCTCAAAGTGCTGGCACGCGAGCCGCATGAGCTTTCGCCCGATGCACTCCTGACCCTGCAGGAGCAGGCTCTTAAGGATTGGGTGGAGGCGCAGCGCCAGAAAAGTGAGATCGTCATCGCGCCGTAAGGAATGGACTTCATGAGCAAATACGACTACCCCGATCTGGATGCTGCACCGAAGAAAACGAGCGGCCCAGCCATGCGGCTGGAACTCTGGGACCTCCTTTCCATCCTGGTGCTCCTGGTCACCGTCTGCATCGGCGCTTATTTCGTGCTGATCTTCATGAATCCCATGTCACAGCTCAACCCGCTCAAGCCGGTGGACCCCAACGCTCCACCGACTTGGACGCCGACCCCTCTCCAGCTGGCGGCTACCTGGACGGCCAGCCCCACTATCGAGCCGACCGTTACCGAAACCCCGCGTCCCACCTTTACCCCGCTGCCCTCGCCGACCTTCTTCTCCCTGGTTCCCCCGACCAAGACCCCCGTTCCGACCAGCACGCCCAAGGCGCCCTTCTCGGGCTCCTTCACGTCCATCGCCAGCACCATCATTCATCCGGAATCTGCCTGCAACTGGCTGGGTGTGGG
>CAZSPX010000123.1:2190-9265 GCA_964608885.1 uncultured Anaerolineaceae bacterium
GTCGGTGACGAAGCAACCCCTCCATAAATATAAGAGCGAGGCCAGACGGCCTCGCTCGTTCTATCAGAAACCCTATATTTTAGTTTACCGCCACGTTCCAGTGCGAATACCGGTCCACGCTCCCGTGCAGGATCAGGTCATACAGCTCGCGCAGCTTCGTCGTCACCGGTCCCATCGAGCCCATGCCGATGGGGCGGTGGTCCACCTGCGTGACAGCCGTGATCTGCGCTGCCGTGCCGGTCATGAAGATCTCTTCGCTGATGAAGACCTCGGTGCGGTCGATCGAGCGCTCCTGCACCTCGAGTCCCAGCTCGCGGCGCGCCAGCTCGATGATCGAGCGCCGCGTGATGCCCTCCAGAATGTTGTCAGTCACCGGGGGGGTGGTCAGGACCCCATTCCGCACCATGAAGATGTTCATCGCCGAGCCTTCGGAGACGTGCCCGTGCTGGTCCAGGACCAGAGCCTCGTCGTACCCGGATTCGACCGCGTCCGACTTGATCAGCGCGGAGTTCACATAGGCGCCGGCCACCTTGGCGCGCGCCGGAATCACGTTGTCGTCGATGCGCCGCCAGGAGGAGAAGGTCACGTGGGCATCGGTGTCATTCTTGACATACTTGTCATAGGGCAGGACCACGATGCTGAACTCGTCGCGCAGCCCGTGGAGCTTCACACCGATGCCGATATCGGCCTTGTACACGCTGGGACGGATATAAATATCGCGCTGCCAGTTGTCCGTACGCAGCAGGTCGAGCGTGAGCTGGATCAGCGCCTCTTCATCGTAATTGATCTTCATGCGGAAGATGCGGGCGGAGTGCAGCAGGCGGTGGAAATGGTCGTAAGGACGAAAAACGAAGAGCTGTTTCTGCTCTTCGTTCCAGTAGCCTCGAAGGCCGCCGAATACCGATGTACCGTAAAGGAAGGCGTGGGTCGCAATGCTGACCTTGGCCTCTGAGAATGGAACGATTTTCCCCTCAAAGAACGCGTGACTCTCTCCTGCCACCAGGACACCTCCAAGCGCGGATGGGTACACTTGCGGGAAAATTATAACCGATTGTATCCGGTTATATTTGAGAGCAGGATTAATGGGGGAAGGGCGGTAGGGACCTCTTGACAGGCCTGGCGATCCTGGTAAAATCATTTTGATATATATCGAATTAATTAGACAGGAGTAAGAATGAATCTCGACCCTCAAATGCTGGACTTTGTGAAGGCCATGTCGGATGCCGAGCGGCTGCGAGTCATCGGCATACTCGTGCGCGGGTCTCAGGACGCGCCCGGGACAGCCGCGCAGTTGGGTATGTCCGTGCGTGACGCCTTCCAGCACCTGGAATTCCTCGCCTCTGTGGGCGTTGTGCGCAAGGATGCCGAGCGCTATGAATTGGATCCCACCGGTCTGGAGGCGCTCTCGAAGAAACAGTTCGCGCAGAAACGCGAGACTTATACCCCCGCGCCCGGGCTGGATGAGAGATCCCGCAAGGTGTTGGTGAATCACCTCAACCCGGATGGGACCATCCGGCAGATCCCTTCGCAGGCTGCCAGGCTGCGCGTGATCCTGGAGTATCTCGTCACTGCCTTCATGCCCGGGGCGGATTATACGGAAAAAGAGGTCAATACCATCCTGCGCCGCTTCCACCTCGATACGGCCGGCCTGCGGCGGGACCTGGTGGACGCAGGCCTGATGGACCGCGAAAGCGATGGCTCGCGTTACTGGAGGGTGGAATGAGCGATGAGCTGGTCGGTTTCTTCAAGGCACTGGCCGACCCGGCGCGGCTGAAGATCGTGGGACTCCTGGCACAGAAACCCTACAGCGTGGAGGAACTGGCCGCGCTGCTGGGTCTGAAAGCCTCCACGGTATCCCATCACCTTTCCCGGCTGGTAAAGGCCGGGCTGGTCAGCGCCCGGGCGGAGGGGTATTACAGCGTGTACCAGCTCGACCGCCAGGCGCTGGAGAGCCGCTCCCGGGCGCTGTTCTCCAGCGAGGATCTTTCGGCTGCAGTGGCGGATGTGGACCTGGATGCCTACGACCAGAAGGTGGTCGCGGATTTCACGCGCCGGGATGGCAGCCTGAAGACCATTCCGGCCCAGAGAAAGAAGCTGGACGCCGTGCTGCGTTATGTGGTCAAGGCCTTCAGGCCCGGAAAGCGTTATTCCGAGAAACAGGTCAACGAGCTGCTGTCCCGTTACCACGAAGATACCGCCACCCTTCGCCGGGAATTGACAGGCAGCGGCCTGATGAAACGCGAAGGCGGCGGGGGCGAGTACTGGCGGGAGTAGGGTCTATGCGCGTTTGCGCGGCTGCAGCGGGATGATCTGATCCGCGGCCAGGGGGGATTGGAGGGGCGCCGAGTCGAGTCTCATCACCCGGCTGTTGGCAAAGAATGCGAAATCGAAGTTTGTCGGCTCACCCGCCTGTTTCCCGGGGATGGGCATCAGCCGGGCGGTCAGGGGTTTATCGAGCCGCAGGGCCAGCGCCGAAAGGTCCAGGAGCAGAGGCGTGAGCTGGTCTGCCGTTGTGTCTCCGGGGAGAGGCACCGTATCCAACCCTGTTCCACATACTGCTGAATAAAGCAGCGCGTCCTTCAGGCTCAGGGTTCCCTCAGCAGCACGGCGGGCCAGCACCGAATCCTCCAGGACCGGCTGCATGAAACCGCTGAAACCAGCATGCGTAAAGTTCGCCTGGTCAATGGCCCCTGTGAGGATGGCAGCCGCGGCCAGTGAGCCATGCAGGCCGACACTCGGCAGGCCTGTTTTTTCCACGGCGTTGCCCAGCGAGTGGGCATCATCCGGGGAGGGGGCCAGCGAGAAGTCGATGCCGCCAAAGGGGACATGCCACAGGCGCGTGGAGGCGATCCGCTCCAGCCTCTGCGCGTGGTATTCGATCTCTCTTGTCAATGCGCGGCGCCCCTCTTCCACGGTTTCCGCGCCTGCAAAAGCGTTCACGGCCAGATCGGCGGCCTCGGTGCCGATGGCGAAGGCAGGTTCATCCCCGTCGTGGTACGCCGCCGGAAAGAAAGGCGCCCCCGGCGGCACATTCGCCAGCGCCGCAAAACGCAGGTTGGCAAATCCATTGGGGTCAAGTGGGGAGCAGTCCACGATGACCTGCGCGCAGAGGCGTACCGCGCCCATATCGATCCCCATATCGGCGTCGGCCATCACGCCACCAAAGAAGATATCCTTTGAGGCCGCGATGGCCTCGGGGATCAGCTCATAGTTGCGTGTGGAGGAGGGCAGGGCAGGCCCCAGCGAGGCGTAGGCGATGCCGGCCTGCGGAAGGATCGCTGAGAGGTTCTCAGCGAATCGCGGGAGCTGCTCCAGGTGCTCATCGCTCAAAAGTATGGGAAAGGGCACTGTTGCCAGCCGCGTGGTCTGCACCTCATAGCCCTCAGCCTCGCAGGCGGCTTTGGCCTGTGCGAGAAAATCGCCGGCCTGGCGCAGGCGGTCTTCGTCCAGGGGATAGCCGGGGTTGCAGAAGTAGGTGATGGTTCTGATTCGCATGGGAAATGTCTGTTTCAAGACCTGCCGGCATGCCTGCGCTGCCGGACCGCCTCGAACATCAATATCGAGCCGGCAACGCCAGCGTTCAGGGATTCGATCCCGCCTGGCATGGGGATGGTGAGGCGCTGAGGATCGAGAGCCAGGGCCTGTGGGCTGGCGCCCTCCGCCTCGCCTCCCACGATCAAAGCCAGGGGCGCGCGCAGGTCCGCTTCCCAGCAGGGCTGACCCTGCATATCCGCCAGGTACAGGTTGAGGCCCGCAGCGGAGACCGTCTCACGGATCTGCTCCCAATCCATGACCATGAGCGGCAGCTTGAAGTGCGCTCCCATTGCAGAGCGTACCACCTTGGGTGCGAAAGCGTCCGAGGTATGAGGAGGCATCAGCACCGCTCCCAATCCGGCCGCTGCCGCGGAGCGGATGAGGGTGCCCAGGTTGCCCGGGTCACGCACCTGATCGGGAATAAGCACAAAATCCAGGTCCGGAGGCAGGGGGAGGCTGTGTTCCTCCAGGACGGCAAAGATGCCTTGCGAGGTTTCGGTCTCGCTGAAGGCATGCAGCAGGTCGGAGGAGACCTCCTCCACATCCAACCCGCGATCCCGGAAATCCGCCACAAGTTCCTGGCCGCGCTGGCTGAGCCCGTCCGTGTAGAGAATGTAGCGCACGGGCCAATCCGCCGAAAGAGCCTCCTCCAGCAGGCGAATGCCTTCAGCTACAAAGGCCCGGGCCTCGCGCCGCTCTTTGGGACGGCCCAGCAGTGCCCGCGCCAGTTTGAGCTTGGGGTTCTGGCTGGAGGTGATCATGAGGGCCAATCCTTCCAAACATCGAGGAAGGCGTCCGTGGTTTCCTGGTCAAAGAGAATAATACGCGCAGTTTCGAGCCCTGTTGAGGGGGTGTGATCGAAATAGTAGCGAATGGCTTTGAGGAATACCCCGGCCGCGCGTCTCTTGGGAAAACCGAAGATCCCCGTGGAAATGGATGGCAGGGCGATGGATCGAAGGCCCAGTTCATCCGCGGTGCGCAGGGAGCCGCGCACGGCTGCGGCCAGTTTGGTATCCTCATCACCATCTCCCCAGACCGGGCCGACCGCGTGGATCACGTACCGGGCCGGCAGCAGACCGGCGCTTGTCCAGGCGGGTTTTGCATGCGACACAGGTCCATGCTCCTCCACCCATTGATCGCTCTCCTGCTGAATGACTTCGCCGCCGTTGCGCACGATCGCCCAGGCCACGCCGCCCCCGTGCTGCAGGCGCTCGTTGGCGGCATTGACGATGGCATCCACCTGCTCGATGGTGATATCGCCCTGCACCAATTGGAGGGCCTGGCCGCCGGAAAGTTTCCGCTCGGCAAGCAGAGTATTCATTCTGTGATTGTAACTTAAATGCGAAGCGGAGGCCTTTGGGCCTCCGCTTTCAGTGCGGGTTCTATAGTTCAACGGGTCTGTGCGACGATGCTTGCAAAAGTGTTGGGGTCGCGGACGGCGATGTCGGCCAGCATCTTGCGGTTGAGGCCGATGTTCGCCTTCTTGAGGGCGGCCACGAGGCGGCTGTAGGTGGTGCCGTTCAGGCGGGCGGCCGCGTTGATGCGGGCGATCCACAGCTTGCGCAGATCGCGCTTGCGGATGCGGCGGTCGCGCGTGGCGTACCACAGGCTCTTGAGCATGGCCTCGTTGGCGCGCTTGAACAGGAAGTGCTTGGCGCCGCGCTGGCCCTTGGTGATCTTGAGAACTTTCTTGTGACGAAGATGCCCTTGCGGGCCTCCCTTGACACGTGCCATTCAATTACCTCTCTGCGAACCTCCGGGCGTCGGCGGGTTGCGCCTGTTGCGTACACCCGGGAGCCGCAACTTGAAAGAAACGACGGAAGGAAAGGGGTGAGCCTTTCCCTATTCCATGTTCGGGGCCAGGCGCTTCACACGCTTGACGATCTTGCTGCCTTCGACAGGGATCATCTCGCTGAGCTGCACCTTGGTCCGCTTGGAAGTGCGGCGGCGCAGGTGGCTTTTGCCGCCCTTGGTCCGCACCAGTGTGCCGGAGCCGGTAAGGCGGAACCGCTTGGAGGTGGCCTTATGCGTCTTCAGCTTGGTTTTGCCAGCTTTGGCTTTGCGGGGCACTGCTGCTTTCTCCTTTCAGACAAAATGAGCCGCGGGCTCGGACGTTCTCCCGCGGACGATCAACATCTTTGGGACTTGCGGCTGGAGGGGCTCAGGAGCCGGCCTCCGCCTCGGGCTGCTCGCCCTTTTCCTTCTTCTTGCTGCCGCCCTTGGAGGGGGCCAGCACGACCAGCATGGTGCGGCCTTCCATTTGCGGAGCGGCCTCGATCACGCTGATGTCGGAGAGGTCCTGGGCGATCTCGCGCAGGTCCTCGAGGGCGATCTCGGGATAATCTGTCTCACGGCCGCGGAATCGGATGGTCACACGCACCTTGTGTCCCTGGCTCAGCCAGCGGCGGGCATCATCGACCTTGAAGCCGCGGTGGGCTTCGTTGGTCTTGGGGCGCAGGCGGATCTCCTTGACTTCGATCTTGGTCTGGGATTTCCGGGCCTCGCGCTCCTTTTTGGCCCGCTCGTAGATGAACTTGCCGAAGTCCATCACACGGCAGACGGGGGGGGTGGCATTCGGCGAGACTTCCACGAGGTCCATCTCGGCGTCGCGGGCGATCTGCAGGGCCTGGCGGATGGGGACAACCCCGACGTTGCCGCCGTCCGGCCCGATGAGGCGGACCTCGTTGACGCGAATGCTTTCATTGACTCGAAATTCGTTGGCGCTGATAAGATTCTCCTGTATTCAAAAACGCACGACCAGCCGACGGCTGGTTTTTAGCGGGTGGATGATACCATGAAGGAGGGGGAATCGTCAATAAAAGGTCGGACAAGTCCGGGGGGCGAACAGGTCTGACAGGTCCGAGGAGGCCAAGGTGTCGACTGCTCCTCGCGCTGCGGGATCGGGAAAGAATTGAAGAATTCAATTTCGCCTCAACCCCTCCCCGCCGGTAGATATGGGATATCGATGCACTAAACAGGTAAAGAAGGCTAGATGTGGGGGGTTCGCGTAGAGGTTCAATTCCTCCCCAATTCCGCCCCGAGGGAGAAAAGATATAACGCGGATCGCCACAGATACGAGGGGCTTGCAGGATGAGGTGGAGGTGAGAGAGGTGCATGATCGGGATGTTGAGACGCGTTGAGATAGAGGGATTATAGAACAAAAGTTCTAAATTGTCAAGAGGAGGAAGATCAGGAAGGGGGTGACAACCGGCAGTGGAAATGAAAGGCGGGGACGTGTATGATGAGGGGGATGCCCGCTTTCAGAGAATGCAGGTCAGGCCGATTCACTTCCCCACGCAACGCGAGCGGCGGGGTCGCCCCGGAAGAACGCCGGGCTCGGAGATGAGAAGATTGGGGTTGAAATCGAATACATTGTTTGGGATAAGATTGTCAAGTAAACCGCGCGAACCGTACGCCCTCGACCGCCTGACGCAGTGGCGTGTGAACGGGAAGACGCGGACGGGGAGGAGACCTTTGGTCGAAGGGCGGCGGGGTCAGGAGACCCACGCCGAGCGGAGGCTCAACGCTGATAGCGGGCATG